>JANMEV010000054.1:0-6951 GCA_031377305.1 Planctomycetota bacterium
TGCTCATCACTAGCATCGGAATTCTGATGCCGTGGCTGGCAATGCGAGGCGTCGACGTGCATCTGACGTTCGACATTCGCCGCAGCCGTGTGGGTCAGCCAGTTCTGGTTCGGCTGCGAGTTCGCAATCGATGGCCACTACCAGTCTGGGGACTTTCCGTTGTGCGAGGCTTCGCGCTGCGAGACGCTGCAGACACAGAAGAAGGCGTTTCGCTGGCTCGAGTTCGAGGCTGGGCGACGGTTGAATACTCATGGCCGTTCGTGCCGCAGATTCGAGGAATGTATCCTCTGACATCGCCGGAGATCGAAACGGGATTCCCCTTTGGTCTTTATCGAGCCGCTCGTAAAGCCACCGTAGACGGTCACGTCGTTGTGTGGCCCAGGACAGTGATGCTGGCGGGACTGCCGGATGCTGCGGACACTCGTCAGTCGGACGAACAGCTTGCCGATCGGCGAGTCGGCGACTTCGGTGACATGTTAGGCACGCGGCCGTTTCGTCAGGGCGATTCTCTTCGCCGAGTCCACTGGGCTCAGACGGCTCGCCAGCAACAGTTGATTGTTTGCGAACGTCAGGCTCCGGCAACAACGGCCGTGCGAGTCACTCTGGATGTTGACCCGGGCAGTCATCCCAATTGCGACGCTTCAGATCGTCATGCGAATGACTCTATAGAGCTGGCCGTTCAGGTCGCCGCGAGCGTCTGTGAATCTCTGCATCGTCAGCACTGCCGAATCGAACTTGCTCTGAACGATCAGCTGCTTGTGGCCGGTGAATCCGCAACCGGCTTTCACCGAGTTATGGACGCTCTGACTCAGGCCAGTCTGGCAGAAACAACCTCCCCGCTGAATCGTCGTCGAACGGCCTCCGCGAACTTTGGCGTGACGGTGACAACTCCGATGGGTCTTCGCTGGCGAGGACGGCAGTTGTCAGGACAGCACACGATCTGCGTGTCTGACGGTTCAACACTGCAGCAGTCGCTACCGAAAACCGGAGCCTGGATTTCACTGGAAGAACCTCACGACCTGGAAGCCGTACTTCCTCGCCGATGGAAGGGAGCCTGCGATGTTCGGTAGACCGGCAGCGACGTCAACATCGGATATTCGCCCTTCGGCCACGTCCCGTCTCGCAGCGCGGCGTCATGTGCGATCGACGGAATCATCCATCGGGATCGTTCGCAGCTCAACGTCGTCATTGCATGGACTGACCGTCGCGCTGACGCTGCTGGCTTCGCTGATTTTTGTGCTCACGGATGCCGACGGAGGACGCAGTTCATCGTCTCTCTGGATTCAGATTTGTATCGAGTTCGCAGTAACGCTGGGACTCGCGTGGCTGGTTCGACGACGAATGTCACTGATGAACGACGTTCCAATGATCATGCCATTGCTGCTGCTGATCGTCATCGCGAGCCTTCTCTGGGAACCCTTCCAGCGATGGTTTTTGCTTTACGGTCGTCCATTCGAAATGATGATTATGCACAGCCAGAAGAATCTGATGCTGGGTGCTGCGGTCTTCGGCTGCTGGGCTGGCTACCAACGATTGTCAGTCGTCATAGGAGTGGCACTGGCGATTTTTTGTGCGGCGATCGCTCGCGAACATCGCGTCCAATGGCTGATCGCGATTTACGGATTCGCCGCTTTGAGCTGGATGATCGCCAGCCACTGGGACACTCTTCGATCACGGTTGATTGCCGGGGAAACGCGTCGATTACCGCTTCGATGGCTGTTGATTGGCCCATCGATTCCGTTGCTGCTTTTGCTGGCTTCGGCCGCAGGCGGGCAAAGCGTGATGACATCCATGCGAGGCTTCCTGCCGAGCTCTGGTGGTGATGGTGATTCGGATCCGTTCTCGCGAGGCGGAGTCAACGATGGCGAGAATCTTGTCGCGGGCACGGACAACATTAAGTCGTTTGGCCCCATCGAAGACGCTCCGTTCGCGGATGATGACAAGCCAAGTCTCTACGACGTCTTCAACGATTCGTTTGATGAACCTGTTCGTAAGATCAAAGATCAGGATCGAACGGTAGCGCTGCCTGCCGAGGTCCTGGCAGACATCAAGGCTCGCATGGCGAAGTCGGAACAGGCAGGGAAAGAATTCTCGACGCTGCGACGTTCGACAAAGCCTGATCAAAAGAAGATCAAGGACCTGGAAAGCCACGCACTACTGTATGTTGCTGGCCGAGTGCCGCTGCATCTGAGAATGGAAACGTACGATATCTTCGATGGCATCGACTGGATCGCCGAAGCGCCAAATGACAATCCTCCGGGAATGGCGATCGTTCCGACCGACGGCCGACCGTGGTTGCGAGTTCCCTGCGGAAGCCGCAGTCTGGGACTCTATGCAGGTACTGAAACCCACGCGATCAAGGTGATCAATCTGCGATCAAACGTGATACCAGCACCACTCGATCTGCGAGCCCTTCACATTGATAAAGTCGACCAGGCCGACATGTTTGGA
This sequence comes from Planctomycetota bacterium, assembly GCA_031377305.1. GTDB lineage: Bacteria > Planctomycetota > Planctomycetia > Planctomycetales > Planctomycetaceae > SXXK01. The sequence goes on from JANMEV010000054.1 coordinate 2,452, forward strand.
TGGCATAACAACACTATTCTCAGGATGAATCGAAAGTCTCTGCCGGATTTGATCACCATCCAGATGATGTCCGAATGCATGGATCAGTCGCGGCTGCTGGATCATCAGGACCTGACATTTCTGGCGTTGTCGAGCCAAAAGCGAACGCAACTACCGGAGGTGGAACAAATCGCTGAAATACAAAACCTCGCAGAATTCTGGACGCAGGGCATTCCCAATACTTACCAAAAGATTGAAGCCGTCTGCCAGCAGTTGCGAGCTAACTACACGCTGGACCGTTCGGTTCGAGTGCCTGAAGATTGTGAGTTTCCCGTCGGCCATTTTCTGTTTGAATCCAAACGGGGACCCGACTATCAGTTTGCTACGGCAGCGACTCTGATGCTGCGAAGTCTTGGGTTTTCGACTCGGCTGGTTTCGGGATTCTACGCTGACCCAAAACGACACGACGCTCGCAAACAGCACACAGCCGTGCATTCGTCCGATGTTCACTTCTGGTGCGAAGTCTATGTCGGCGCGGGAACATGGGTCACACTGGACCCAACGCCGGGCTACGACGTGCTCAGCCCTCCGCCGGGACTGATGAAACGAGTTGCGCTTCTGATGCGTGATGCCGCCCACTGGGTAGTGAAACACTGGCTGATTGTGCTAACGATCTCAACCGTAGTATTCGTGGCCTTCATCAAACGACGAATGCTGGCAGACCGATGCAACTTTGTCATGTGGAGATTCGCTCGTGCCACAACCGCCAGGGGCCGCGTGCTGCAGACAGCGAGATTGCTCGATCATCGACTGCGGCTCGCCGGAATGCCTCGCCCATCCGGCACGACGTTAACAAAATGGCTGCGGCTTCAGCCGGAACTGCAGACCATGTCGCCCGTACTAGCCGAGTTCCTGAGTCTGGCGGACCGTGCGGCTTATGGCAATGAGCAGGATGCGAACGCCGTGTCGCTGGTCGTCGCTGAAGAATGCAGCCAGCGAGTTCAGCGGGAGTTAACGCTTGCTGGGTTTCAGCGAGCTGTCCTCAATCGCCGTGGAGTTCGTCCCGGCAGTCAATCAAATCCTCTTTTTAGTGAAGTTGCTTTCTCATGAGTGTGGTCGAGCTCTCTGTTTCTCCTCAGGCGGACCTCGCTTCGCTGTCAAAACTGCGAGCGCGTCTGAACCTTGCGTTACGAGGAAAAGCAGACGTCGTTGAATTGGTCCTGGTCTGTCTTCTGGCCAACGGGCATCTGCTGCTGGAAGACAAACCGGGCCTTGGAAAGACAACGCTGGCAAAGTCGCTGGCGTCGGGAATCGGTGGTCGATTCGCGAGGTGCCAATGTACGCCCGATCTTCTTCCCAGTGATATCACGGGCTTCAACATCTTCAACCAAAGCTCGCATGAGTTTGAGTTTCGCCAGGGCCCGGTCTTCGCAGAAGTCCTGTTGGCGGATGAAATCAACCGTGCGACTCCACGAACCCAAAGCGCGCTGCTGGAAGCGATGGCCGAGCGGCAGGTGACCGTGGATACTCGACGGTACACGCTGAGCCCACAGTTCTTCGTGATCGCGACTCAGAATCCTGTCGATCAGCATGGAACGTATCCTTTGCCGGAAGCTCAACTGGATCGGTTTGCGATGAAGCTGAGTGTCGGCTATCCAGGTCATGCCGACGAAGTTCGCATGCTGCAGGATGCCGTTGGTGGCTCAGTTCGAGCAGCAGACGACCAGCCGATTTTAGACCTTGAGCAGTTGAACGGTATTCAGGAGTCCGTTGCAGCTTTGTCTGTGGCACCGAGTGTTCAGGATTACCTCGTTCGCCTGGCTCATGAATCGCGTCATCACCCCAGCATTGCTCTGGGACTAAGTCCACGCGGATTGCTGACCTGGCAACGTGTCGCTCAGGCGCGAGCGTGGTTGTCGGAACGGACCTTTGTGACTCCGGACGATGTTCAGGACGTTGCCGAGCCTGTGCTGAGCGTTCGATTCGGTCTGGAGCCCGCGGAAGCCCGATCAGTGATTCAGGAAATTATCAGCCGTGTTCCAGTGCCCGATTATCAGGATTGAAGTTCTCATGCCACCCGTTTCCAACATAAGTCGTTTCAACCGCCTGCCGGTGTCTTGCGTCGCCCTGATCTTCTGCGCACTCGCGATCTCAGGCTGTGGCTCTTCGGCGGAATCGCATGAAGACGAGCATGACCACGAGCATGAGCATCTGGAGCACTTCGTCCCCGCGCACAAGCCGAAGCATTTTTCCGACCTAGTGGAACAACTGGCATTGCGAGTCCCACAATTGCAGGATGGCAGTCAGCCGGGTGCCAGCGGTGGCAATGGGCATGCAACAGCCTTGCAGGAATTCTCCGAGATTATTGGCTGGATTCCAAAACTCGCGGCGGACAGCGAATTGTTGAAGGCAGACTTTGAATCGGCAGTTGCCACGGGAAATAAACTCGTGGCTGTGTATGCAGAAACTCTGGGGCCCCAAAAGACGAAGCCGTTCGACGCAGCCACGTTTGAGCCGCTCATCGTAGAACTCAGAAAGCTTGCTCCGAAGTCACAGGATCGAAAGGATCAGATGTAATCATGGCCGAAATGATGTTCTGGGGTTTTGCGACACGATTCCTCGTCAGCCTGATTCAGGCGTCGCCATTTATTCTCGTTGGATTTGCCGTCGCGGCCGTTCTTCGCCGATTTTTTGGCTACGAGGAGACTCGAAAACTGTTCGGCGAAGGCACTCGCTCAGCTCTGTTTCGAGCCTGGGTGATCGGCATGCTGCTGCCCGTCTGTTCGCTTGGTGCAATTCCAGTGATCCGCGAAATGCGGCGCGCGGGGATTCGAGGCGGAACGATTCTGGCCTTTGCGATGTCCGGGCCGTTGTTCAACCCGCTGTCGCTGCTTTACGGACTGACTCTTTCAGAACCGATTGCCATTCTGTCGTTTGCGGCGTGCTCGCTGGTCATCGTAACGATCGTGGGACTGATCTGGGATCGGATGTTCCCGGACTCCGCATTGCCGATCGTTGAAGAAAAAGCGGTTGCGTACGGCTATCGGCGCATGCTGGCCGTGGGAACTGCCGCAGCACGAGAAGCCACGTCCGCGTCGTTGTTTTACATCCTGCTGGGACTTGCTGGAGTCGGTCTGCTGGGTGCGTTCATTCCTGCGAACAGCTTGCAGCACACCTTCAATCACGACAATCCGCTGGCTCCTCTTTACATGACCGGCATGGCAATTCCAGTTTACGCGACGCCAATGCTGGCGATGTCTCAACTGGGAATGATGTTCCAGCATGCCAATTCCATCGGCGCGGCTTTCGTGCTTCTGGTTCTGGGAGCTGGCATGAATCTTGGGATTATGGCATGGCTGTATCGTGAATACGGCTTCAAGCGAGGAACTACATGGATGGTTCTTCTGTTAAGCATCGTGCTGGGTCTGGCATACGGAGTTGATCAGCCTCTGTTTCCAAAGGACATCGAACCAGCGAACCACACGCATGCATTTGATATCTACTGCCAGCCATTTTCGGGACCGCTAACGACGTCCTACTTCGAAGCGACAAAACTCAAACTGCAGCGCGATATCAATCCGTTTGAATGGCGTCCGTTGTGGATGTTCGGGCTTCTGATACTTTCTGGTGTCGTTTTGAAGGTGGCCGACCGTTCTTCCACGCTGGAGCGTTGGCTGGAAGCAGCCCCGGCAAAACAGATTTCCGGACGCGGCGATATCGTCGTCCCGGGACCCATCCTTGGTTTGCTGTCGCTGGCCGGACTGGTCGTGCTGAGCGTCGTTGGTTGTTTCGCTTATTATCCAGCCCCGGACGAATGTCTTGAGGCCATGACCGACGCCCGAGTCGGCGCGCTCAGTGCGGCGCTTTCACTGGATCACACGGAAACAAAGTACTGGGCCGAACGCTACGATGACTGGACTCGCAAGCTGGAAGTCGGTGCCTGGCTTCGCAAGCGGGAGTTAAGCGACTATCACCGCTGGAAGGCCAGACTTTTGCGAGAACAACTGGAGATCCTTGAACACGAAGTGGAAGAAGGCGAACGGGAAGAAGTGACCAAACTGATTGCCAAAATCTCGCGATCGCAAGCCCGTTTGCGACGTGCGTTCACTGAGGAACTGTGAACACCCTCAGCGACCGCCAGTAGTCACTTTTTCATGTAAGTCCCAGGGATTGGTGTTCACTGGGACGACGTTTCGGGGGTACATCCTGGCGAGTGAAACTTTAACTCTGCTCGGAAATCGACCGAATGAAATCATCAACTCGCTATCAGAATTTGGTCAGCAATCGACGACTCGTCTTCACGCTGATCGAACTTCTTGTGGTCATCGCAATCATCGCCGTGTTGATTGCCATAATCCTGCCTGCCGTTCAGCAGGCCCGAGCGGCAGCTCGCAGGACGCAGTGTCAAAACAACCTGAAACAGATTGGTTTGGCGCTCCACAATTTCCACGACCTTCAGGGAGCTTTTCCTCCGGCTCGCCTTGTGCTGGACGGTATCCGCACTCTTTCGGACAACGGAAC
>JANMEV010000064.1:0-17361 GCA_031377305.1 Planctomycetota bacterium
GCAAGCCATGAAGCTCGGCGCGTTCGACTTCTTGATGAAGCCTTGCCCGTTGGCCGAGTTGGAAGTGGTAATCGAGAAGGCCGTCGCGCGACGTCGCTTGGCGAAAGAGAACACACAGTTGAAGCAGGTTCTGGCCCGTACGCAGACCGCTCCGGAAATGATCGGTCAGTCGCCGGCTATGCAAGAAGTGTATCGCCTAATCGAACGGGCCGGCCCAACCGACAAGGCGATCTTGATTCAAGGCGAAAGCGGCACCGGCAAAGAGCTGGTCGCACGGGCCTTGCATCGTCGCAGCGTGCGGGCCGATAAGCCTCTGGTCGTCATCAACTGCGCCGCGCTAGCCGAGACGTTGCTCGAGAGCGAGTTGTTCGGACACGAGAAAGGTTCGTTCACCGGCGCTACGGCAACCAAGACCGGCCTGTTCGAAGTCGCAGATGGAGGCACGCTGTTCATCGACGAAATGGGCGAGTTGCCGGGTTCGCTGCAGCCAAAGTTGTTGCGAGTTCTGGAAGACGGTTCTATGCGACGAGTGGGTTCAGCAGTTGAACGCCGCGTCGACGTACGAATCATCGCCGCGACCAATCGTAAGCTGGAGCAGGAAGTCCAGCAGAATCGATTCCGGGAGGATCTGTACTATCGCATCAACGTGATGTCGCTGGTCCTTCCGCCACTGCGAGATCGCATGGACGACGTTCCGTTGTTGGTTGAACACTTCCTTCCCAAAGGCTGGCGCATCAGCACCGAAGCACTCCATGCTATGGAAAGCTACTGCTGGCCGGGCAACGTGCGTCAACTCAGCAACATCATCGAACGCGCAACCATCCTCGCTGATGACATGACCATTACACTCGACGATCTGCCGCGTGAGGTTCTGCACGGCACTGACGAAAGTTTGTCCACGCGAGAAATCTCCGCGCCCTCAGGCCGAAGTGAGTCTCACGCGTTACTGGCAAGCTTGTCCAGGAGCTCCGACACAAATCTCGCGTCGATCGAACGTGCGCACGTTTTGGAAGTGCTGAAGAGCTGCCAAAACAATAAGGCCAAGGCTGCACGGTCGCTTGGCATTCACCGCCGTAAACTGTATCGATTGCTCGAACGATTCAATCTCGCCGATGTTGTCGGCTTCGGCCACGAAGACGAAGCAACCGACTCAGCCAACTAGTGTTGTATCTACGCTTAATTCTGTGGTTTCAGCCTGGACTGTTTTCGCCGACGGAGCGGATCATCTACATCGGCGGGCCACTCCGTCGGCTCGCAGCGACATCGAAACCCCGTCGTTCAATGCACTGATGCTTTGACATCAAGGCGATGATGGATCTAGGCCGGACCGAGCGGAGCGAATTCCGACTTGTTCAGCGGACGGCGAAACGTCAGAACTCTCTGATGCGCAGCCCGGTGTTCGAAACACGATCCTTCAATTCACAGATGACCGGCCACTAAGCAGCCTGGTCCATGGAATCGTCTGCAGACATTGTCTCATCTTCGTAGACGAGGTAGTAAACATTGCTCGCCGCTTCTTCCAGGTAGTGCTTGATGTTCTCGCTCTGGATCCCGGCAATCAGACGGTCGAGCGCTTCGACAACGCGGTCCACTTCTTCGCTGCTGATTTCTTCGTAGTCGTCGGAATTTGTCAGGCGGAACAGGTTTTCTTCAGACATGATAAACTCCTCTGGGAGGGGCCAGCGACGGGGACAATTTCGAGTCCACTGCTTCAACCACTGGGCAAAATGCGGACGGTCAGTTTGTTAGATCGACTATCGGACGGCAATACCGGGATGCTTTGACGGAAATCGGACGGTGTCAGTCGAGTCCCCTTGGTGTGAGGCACGATTTCCGATATTTAAATGCATGTCGAGGCAGAAACGTCCTGCGCATATCTCCCAAATATCCATGACGGCCTCGCTTCTGTCTTGGAAGAAATTCAAGATCGCCCTTGCAGACAGCTAAACTAGTGCAAATGGGATAAATGGAGATATCGAGTGCTCTCCCGTGTGACCGAGGCGATTCCAGACCGTTCGCATGTTCCAACTCGGTTTTGATCCGCTCGGGAATGTCCCTGAGACTCTGGAAGGCGAGCTTACTTCAGGTCACGACTTGTCATGAACCGACCATTTGCTGGTGCCTTTACACCGGGGCGTTTTCATTGACCGCTGGAATGCTGAAGCGTCGCACTTGAGCCCTTCAAGTCTCTGGTCCGTCGAATGTTCAGTCACGGCTCAGGTATCTCAACATGCCTTTCAATAGAGTTCATTGTGTCAATTCGTCGTGCACACTCAATGGTGGAACTGAATTTTCGGGCGATGTCTGCTAGTCTGACGCAACAGGATTTCATCGATTCGGCCCGCCCCTGAGATTGTCGTTTCGCGACCACCGGCTGTCAGTTGGCATCGCGGCAAAGATCAGACGACTTCGAACGGAATCCTCTCGTATGTTTTTTCATTTGAGATTTTATCACATGCCTTTTGAACATAATCGTGTCGTCGAACTGAATCACTCGCTTGCTCAGCATCACCTGAGTCGGCTGCGTAACAAGGAGACACGGCCGGCCGAGTTTAGGCAGCACGTTCGAGTGCTCGCCACATTGCTGGCGGCGGAGGTCACCCGTGACCTGGCGCTGCGTACGGTCACTGTGGAGACACCCATTGAATCAACCGTTTGTCGTGAGCTCACGGGGCGAATTGCTGCGGTGCCGATTTTGCGGGCCGGGCTTGGAATGGTGACTCCACTGACCGACATGATTCCTGATCTCGAAGTTTGGCATCTGGGGCTCTACCGTGACGAAGCGACCGCGATGCCGGTTCACTACTACGATAAGCTGCCATCCGAGAATCCTCCGGATGTGGCTGTCGTTCTTGATCCCATGCTGGCGACCGGCGGTTCGGCATCGCTTGCGATTGAGGCCCTGAAGCGATGGAACGTGCCTACGATCTTTATGCTGTCGATCATCTCCGCCCCCGAAGGCATCGGAAAACTGGTCCGCGAGTTCTCAGACCTCCGCATTTACACATGCTCGGTGGATCGAGAACTGAACGACAGGAAATACATCGTGCCGGGTCTGGGCGACGCTGGCGATAGAATATTCAACACATAGTGGATGTTGCAGCACTATCCGACTTGCTTCTCGATCAGTTCCTGCAGGCGTTGAAGCACGTTCATCGGAATTGTGTGTGCCCCGTTGAATTCGATGAAGTCCACATGGAAGTTCGCTCCGCAAAGCAGTTCCCTAAGCTGCACGGCGGCGCCAAATGGAAGGATGGGATCCTGTCGACCGTGCGACTGAAGAACTTCGCAGCCAGGATGAAGGTCGGCAAGACGCTTCCATTCTTCGCGATGAAGCAGCGTCCCGGAGAACAGAACAAGTAAAGCCGGGTGAAGGCAATGGGTGAGCGCGACCTGAGTGCAGGCCATCGCTCCCTGTGAGAAGCCTCCCAAAACTAACTGCGAAGCATCCAGGCCAGATTCTTCCAGAGCCGCATTGATCGCTTGATACAGCATCGCTCCGGCATCGGCCATTCCCGGCGGCTCCAGCCTGATGAGCTGATCGAAATCCTGCGTCTGATTAATCTCGGCCAGCTTCGCCATATTGATCGGCCACCACGCGAGACCACCAGGCATGCCCAACGGCGTTAGATCGATCGGAGCGGCTGGAAAGACGAATCGACAACTAGCAGCGATGCTTTCACTGGATTCGATCAGCATTGGCCCAAAGTCAATCAGGTCATCACCCGATGCTCCGAAGCCATGATTGAAAATGACCAGCAGTTTCGGACTCTCGCCCACGGGAATAGCGTCGATGACTCGGCATCGAAGCTGGCCGAACATTCTGACCGAAGAGTTGAGCGACATAGTGAACCACTAAAAAATGTGAAACTGCTACCTTCCGAAAACGCCGCCGTCGAAGAACCAAAGGCGAGTCCGAAGATTATCCGCAATACACTATAGCGGCGATGGGCCTTTCTGTGCGATCGACCCATGCGAAATCATCTTTCGCCGGGAACCTGGATCGCGTCCACTCGGTCGGTGGACCCTGACGACGCAGGCACACAATGGTGTCGCTTCGGTGAGCTTTCGATATCGCCGGAAACACGTTGAGGAAATGGCCCCCGAAGAGCGGTTCGGTTCGCCTCCATTCTGCAGAGACTCAGGGTTGCGACTGCAGTTCCAGCACGGCGGTAAACCTGCAGTCCGCCCACTGCGGAAAGTTGAAAATTTAAACGGCGGGCGTGACAAGGGCGAAGGATACACCGTGTTTTGATTGCTGCGACAGCAATTCCGAAGAAGCTCGCATCGCGTTGGCACGCCGTTTGATTGATGCCTTTGTGAAACCCTTTCTCGCGTTCACTGAGGAGATCAATCATGTCGGTATCCGGTGCTTTTCCAGACGATCTTGTCGAAGATGCTTCCCAGAGCATTCAAACGCCAACTGGCGAACGCCGGGAGCAACCTTCGGCGATTGAACGCTTCATCAGCAACTTCCTGCGAGAGCAGAACATCCGATGGATGCTGATCGTCGGGGCAACGATCGTGTTTGCTTCGTCCCTGATGCTGGTGAGCCGCGAATTCGCTCATTGGCCGGTCAGTCTGAAGTATCTCACCGTGCTGACTTACACCGCCATGATCTTCGGTACAGGGGAGATCGGTCGGGCGAAACTTGGATTGAAGACTACGTCGACAGTGCTGCAGGTGCTGACTCTTTTTCTTCTGCCGGTCTGTTTTCTGGCGCTGAACTGGGCGACATCGTCTGGAATCGTCGGCAGCACAATGGCCGTCGCAGAAGCGATTGCGTTTGGTGTCCCAGCGGCCGCGTTTTTGTGGTTCGCAGCGACTCGGATCTTTGACCATCTGCTGCGAGGCCGGCAGACAACATTCGTCATCGCGTATTCAGTATTGTCCATGGCCGGAGCGATGCCGCGAATCAGTCATCCGCTGCTGGCATTTGCAGTTTCACTGGTGCTGTGGGTCGTGATGACCGCGGGAATGATCAAGATTAATCGGCACATCTTCTGGATGTCCGAAGAACACCGCTGGCCTCGCATCTTTGCATTCTTCCCGTCGCTGCTGTTGGGAGCCTTGTTTCTATTGCTGATGGCGGCTCGCACTGGCAGTTCGATGTCGCTGGAATGGATTGGCTTCGGATGCGTGCTGGTGTCGTCGACAATTCTGATGACAGCCCGAACGATCGCAGGAGTCTTTCGACAGAGAACCGGCGACCTCGTGAGACCACTCCCATGGTCCATCGTGTTGCCACTTTTCGTCGGCCTTGGCTGGATGGCTGCAGGCGTGGGACTGGCGTTCTCTGGATTCCCAAACACACTGGCACTGGTTCCTTCATGTGCTTTGGCAACAGCAATGTTGATTGTCGCCGCTCGCGAAACCGGGCATCAAGGTTTTGTGTGGGCCGCTTTGTTGGCCGCCACGATGACGTATCAATTCACTCCAACCCTGTTTCGAGAAGCGGCGATCGCTTTTCGTGACGCGGCGGCCGCCGGACTGCATGCTCAGAAGTTGCCTGTTGCTTTCTATGGATTGACCTATGTGCCGCTGATGCTGGGTGTCGCGGCAATGTATCGCTGGGCGTCTGCTCGGAAACAGCAGGCACTGGCCGAACCGCTTAAAACATTCGTCTGTGCGATGGCCGTCGTCCTGCAGGTCGCAGCGATGACAAACGCACAGGCGATGTTCGCCGTGTCTGCGGCCAACGTCATCATCTTTGTGGCGCTCGGAACGATTCTACGAGATCGAAGAGTCGCAGCGATTTCGATCATCTCGATGTTGCTTGCCACGGCAACTTACGTCCCGTTCCTTGAAAGTGTCCGGTTTGCTTTCCTGGATGAAGTGTGGATCCCCGTCAGTCTTGCGATGCTTGGTGCCTTCCTTGCGGTGGTACCAGTGGTCGATCGAGCCTTGCGATTGATTCCGATTCGAGGCGACGCTGAGTTCTCGGATGAGTCCATCCTGAACAGAATTGGTGAACTCACAGGACTGTCACTTTCGCTTGGTATGAGCGTCTATTGGCTGGTCACCGTTGTGCACGCGAAGATTGGGCTCCATCAGCTTCCGACATCGATCCTGCTGTGCGTGTTGCCAATTGCAACGTTTGTTGTGCACACGCTTCGAAACAGAACGCTCTCAAGCGGCTTCCTTGTCTGGTTGCTTGCGTTGGTTGGCACTGTTGTTCAGGCCAGAGAGCTTGGCGTCTCCTTTCACGACATTCATAGTGGAGTGATGCTCGTTCTGGGAGTGGCGTCCATCGTGGGAACGCTGTTGCTGCGATCACGACGAGCAACCGACGCTGAATGCGGACCAATCACGCTCATGCAGCGGCACCTTTCCAGTACGATCAGAAACACCAGTCTGACAAATGCCTTTCTGATTCCGCTCAACAGCATCAGCATCGGTGTTCTGACAATTCTGACCATCCTGTGGCACCTGCCGTCGATGGCCTATCACATTGCGATGAACGCACCGATCAACTCGCCAATCGCTACGACCTTCGCTGTGGCCTGGTTGCTTGCATCGACATTTGTACTGAAGAGTCGCATCGCTGGCGCGATGAGTGCTGTGGCCATTCCAATGCTCAGTGCCACGCTTGCGATCGTTGCATTTGGTACTGGTGGGCTGCCTCGAAACTGTCTCTTCGTGATCTGGGCCATCGCCTCGTCTGTGTGTTATGTCGGTTTCAGCATGGCGAAGCAGCCGGCGACCGAACTGGCATCGACCGTCAGTCGAATCTGGATGTTGGGCACACTGGCGATTTCGACCCTGAGCATTGACCTTGAGTATAGGATCGTTCCCGTCATCGTTCTGCCCGTGCTGTTCCTGATGAACCGAACTCGCCTGTCCGCCCTTGATCGAACGGGGTTCGCGATTCTGGCCAACGTGCATGCGTTGCTTCTGGTCTGCGGACTGGCCGGGCTGGAAGGATTGGTCGTACACGTGTTCGACCGAGGTGCTCGTCCGGATGTGATGCGAATATTGTTTCCTTCGATTGTCGCGAGCGTCATCGTGTGCGCCACTCTCACGAAACGATTCGATGAGGAACTTCTGAACATTTGGACGATCATTCTTCGCATCGCTGGCGGAGTTGCGATTCTCGCGTCGCTGGGTCCGATGCCGTCGCCGATCGTTGCAATGTTGATGGTCGCTGGCTTCGTCGGTGCGGCCGTGTTCGAGATGTGGAACGCGGTTAGGGCTCAGCGAGAAAGCTATGTCTGGCTATCTTTGGCTTTGCTGGCGACCGGAGCGATCTGGCTGATGCTGGAGGGCATTATTCGACCGGGCATGGGATTGTCACAATTGGTGATGCTAGTCATCGGCGTCGTTGCTTTGACCGCTGCTGAGAAGACTCGCGAAATGGAGCGTTGCGGCATCCTGAGCCGACCTCTGCGATCCATCGGGATGCTGATGCCAGCCTTTGTCACCTGTGTCGCATTGCTTCGAACAGTGCTGCCGGGACATGTTGAAGTTCGAGGACTTCAGGCTCTGGCGGTGTTTGGATGTGCGGCCGTCTACTTTCACCAGTGGATGCTGACTCGACGTCGCGCCTTCCTGCTGTTGGCTGGTGCCGTGCTTAATCTCGCGTCGTTCCTCCTGTGGAAGAGTCTTAACATCAGCGATCCACAGTTCTACCTGGTGCCGATTGGCTTGTCCGTGCTTGGTCTTGTGGAGCTTATGAAGAAGGAACTGCCTGCTTCATCGCATGATCCGATCCGCTACATCGGTGCGTTGATCATCCTTGTGTCGCCGGTCTTCGACATTCTCAGCGGAAGCTGGTTCCATCTGATGTCACTGCTGGTTCTGTCAGTGCTCGTCGTGCTGTTGTCGATCGGCCTGCGTTTGAAAGCTCTGATGTATACCGGGACGGCCTTTATCCTGGCAGACCTGGTTGGCATGGTCGTGAAATCGACCGTGGATCGACCGGCATTGCTGTGGATCGGTGGACTGGTTCTCGGTGCCACCGTGATTGCTATCGCCGCCATCTGCGAAAACCATCGTGATCGAGTCCTCGCCCGAATCCGCCAACTCTCCGCCGCCCTCGCGACATGGGAATGAAAGGAATGACCAATGACTAATTTCCAATGACCAATGCTAATCCCTACTCCCTATTCGCTACCCACTATTCGCTATTCACCATTTACCACTCTTCAAAGGCAATTCCAATGACATGGCTTACCCAATTCAGTCTCATCATGCGTTCCAGCTTGACTTCGTTAAAGGAGAAGATCGAAGACCCGGAACGGACTCTTCATCAGCTACTCATTGACATGGAGGAAGAACTCGACAACGTCCGAGCGAAAGTCGCCGAAGCCGTTGCGGATGAAATCCAAATGCGACACCGAACGGAACGTGAACGTTCAGACGTCGAAAAATGGAGCGATCGCGCGGCACAGGCGATGAAACGAGGCGATGAAACCACAGCCCGCTCGGCGCTCGACCAGAAACTGTCCGCCCGGCAGCGAGCCGAGCGGCTGGAACAGGAGCTGGCTCGGCAGCAGAAAGACGTTTTGAAACTTCAGGACGCTGTGCGAGATCTGGAAGATAAGATCCGTCAGGCGAAGCAGAAGAAAACGCTGTTGACGGCGCGGTTGGCTCGGGCTGAGTCGACTCAGAAGATCCACGACGTAATGGAACGCACGACGTCGAAGTCCGCATTCGCTCAGTTCAACCGTCTTGAAGAACGAGTCGACCGGCAGGAAGCGTTAAGCGAAGCGTGGGACCGCATGGACGGCAAAGATCCCGACGCAATGGAGCTGGAACGGAAGCTCGACGCGGCCGAACGATCAGAACGACTGGCCGATGAGTTGGCTTTACTGAAGGCTCAGGTGACAAACACCTGACCCGTGGAATTGATGGCAGACTTGCAGTACATAGCTTATGTCTCTGGTACTGCAATGTCTGTTCAATTCTCGCTGACGCGGTTTCGACAGGAACAGCCAGCTCGCGGTCACCCTATCCTGCAGGTCCAGATGAAGCCTACTTACCGAAATCCGAGCACATGGAATTCGCTTCTCGATGTTCTTCGTGCCTGGTGGCGAAGTGATCAGGTTCGAATCGAGCCCGCGGCCGGCAGGTTGCTGGCCATTTCAGCAGGCTCGCGAATTCTGATGCACGACAGCATTTGGACCGTGACAGTTCGTGATGTCCAAACGCAAGACTCCTATGTGCGGGTTCGGTACGTTTTGGATTCAGACCGCGGACTGGCTGAGTTGTTCGTCAATTTTGATTCTGAACTCGAGGGTCGATCGCCCACTGGCGTTCTCAAGGATGGCAGTCGCACAATCCCAGTCTGGGATGCGGACGTCATCGTTCTTGCCAACGATGCAAACCATTCCGCATCCTCAGTACGGGGACAGAAATGATGACCGCATTTAATCCCTATCAGATCGACGCGACGGGTGGACCGGTGACAAATCCTGCGAAGCCGAATCCAGCGACAAGGCGTTTCGGAACTGCCCATTGGGTTTCGTTCGTCATCCTGTGGGTTGGATGTTTGATCTTAAACGCGACGTTTGTTGAAAGGGAACTGGATGCTGGTAGTGAAAAATCCCTGAAGGTGATCCTCACGCCGCTCTGCACTCTTGGCGGTCCTATGCTTGGAGCGTGGGTCCGAGATGCTTCCCATGGTTGCTGTTACGAATTGTCAATGTCGCTGCTTCTTTTTGTTACTCCGTTAGTCGTCGCGGCAATTGCGGTCCAGTTCGCCTGGCGACCTCAGCATCTAACACTTCGTTTCCTGAGACTGCTGATGTGGTGCACGGCATGGATCATTTGGTTTGGAGCCGGAATTCTTTCAGTCGGCCATGCGTTGTCGTAGCATCGGAGTCCCCGATTACTTACTAGATTTCGAACGGCCCTTGAGCAGTCGAAACGGATTGCCTTTGGCCTGAACCCCCATTTGGCGAGCTCGCCATTGGACCACAACGTCGGGCTGATCGCTGAAGATGCCGTCGACTCCAGCATCGACGGCCAGCCATTCGAGCATTTGATCTGCGTTGTTGGCGAATGCAGGCAGCGAGTCGGTTCGGAATGTCCAGACGTGAACCTGCAATCCGTTCTCGTGGGAAGTCTTCACAAGGTCCGTGACCGCTGGCTTGTCATTCTCAGCTTTCCCGGACACGACGAGGGTCAGCAGAACGCCGAGCCCATCGCAGAACTTCGCTGCGTCTGCGATGTCCTGAGCGGTCGGAGCCGTTCCCAGCAGATAGATCAGTGGCAGAGGACTCTTCAGTTCGTTGCGAATTCGATTCACTTCGTCTTTATCAAAGCACTGCAGGAAGATCGGATCGTCGGCGGAGTCGTAGCCGTACTCAGTGATAACTCTCAGGATCTCGACGGAAGCATCGAGCCCGGCGGCTCGATGCTTCTTTGGTTCCTTCACCTCGACATAAACGCCAGCCACGCGACCTCGTGACTTATTCAACCCCTGAATCAACTGCAGATGTTCCGCAAGTGTAGAGATGCGAAAACTGCCTTGTTCCAGCGGGAATCGAGTGCCTCGATCCTTCCACGCTCGATTCTTTGATCGTCGTTCAGTCACTCGCAGCGTACGCAGTTCGGCGAGAGTGAAGTCGTAGACGTACCAGTGCCCGTCGTCTCGCTTACGATCCGGAAAAACCGTGGCCACGTCGGTGAGATCGTCCAGAATGATGTCGTGGATGACCATGGGCACGGCGTCTTTGCTCAGCACGCAATCCTGCTCGATGTAGTCCGCGTTCATCGCGTGAGCCATCGCGGCGGACTCGGTCGTGTGCTCCGGAAGATATCCCGAGGCTCCTCGATGACCAATCACGATGGGAGCAGAAGCCGTTTGATCCACGAAGTTAACTCCTTGAGGGGCGTCGTCGGAAACCTGAGCGACGGCGGATGAGCATATCAGCACCATCGCCAGAAATGCGGTGATTTGATGTCGAAACGAACAAACGAATCCCGTCGGCAGAGCGACGAGCGAATCGTACACCCGTCGCTCCGCCGACGGAATTCTCTCTGCAACGACGTGATCGGCCAACATCTTCATTCTGCTTTAAGGTCCAGTTGCAACCAAGTACCAGGATCGAATGTGACTGGAAAGTCATCGCCGATGCTGAGTGGCAGTTCGCCGAGTTCAGTATCGTGAACGACGCAATAGAAACCGATGCGACCGATGCCAGGAGACTCACTAAAGCCAAACAACTGCGATGCGGGAATCCAAAGCTCCAGGCTATACCCATCGGTATGCAGAACAGACTGAATCCCGCACTTGCGACCATCGCGATCGCTTTTCATCGCTCGCTGCTGAGCAATCTCGACAAACGCGGCCGTCGCGGCATCATCCACATCCTCGTCACAGGGGAGCACAATCAGCGACGAACAGAACTCCGTGGCTCGATGCACGTTAGCTGTGTGGCGAGTATCAAAAAAGACCGAAACGTAATCCGATGTTTTGAGATCTTTCCGACGCCCGGCCGGAGGAAGCTTCTTGCCGCGAACGTCGATCTCCAGACCGACTCCGTTGTCGTTCCACGCCATCTTCAGCCCAAACGCTGCCGCTTTACGGTTCAGGCAACTCGGAACAAAAACGTTCGCCGAATCTTCCAGCCCCAACAGCCGCCCCTTCTTGCGTGGAATCGCGGCCACTCGCGGAATGCCCATCGAGAATTGGAACAGGAACGACGGAGGAATGACGGAGTTAGACATGGCTTGGAATTAAAAACCAGAATTTGAGATTTCAAATTTGAAATTTGAGATTTTAAGATTCAGTGAAGACGTTTTGTTTTGCGACCAGGATAGAAACTACATCACCTCCGCCACCTGAATTCCAAGCAGCGACAGCCCCATTCGGATCGCGCGAGCCATCAAGTCGCAGAGGATCAGCCGACTGGTGCGAAGTTCAGCGGATTCGGCATCCTGAACGGAACAACGATCGTAGAACTTGCTGAACGCGTCGGCCGTTTCGAACAGCCAGGTCGTCAGCAAATGCGGACGATATTCGGTCAGAGTGCTGTCGATCGCGTTGCCGAACATCAAAAGCTGCATCGCCAGTCGACGCTCTTCGACGCACGTCAGTAATATCCCGGCCCCGCTCTTTGAAATGGTCTCGCGATCAACGTCCAGCTTTCGAAAAATCCCGCAGATGCGAGCGTACGCGTATTGCATGTAGGTCGCCGTGTCGCCGGTTGTCGCCAGCATCTTGTCCCAGTCGAAGACGTAGTCGCTCTCACGATTGTGATGCAGGTCGGCGTATTTGATGCCTCCCAGGCCGACAATTTCGGCGACGTTCGCTCGTTCGGCCTCAGATAGCACAGATCCTTCGCGGCGTTTGTCGTCGTTTTCGTCGACGATCTTACGAGCTCGCGTGATGGCTTCGTCGAGCAGGCTCTCAAGGCCGACGGTGTCGCCGGATCGAGTCTTGTATGGTTTGCCATCATTACCCATCACGGTCCCAAAGGACACATGCTGAAACGTCGCGTCCGTCATGCCCCAAAGTGCGGCCGTTGCGAACAGTTGCGTGAAGTGCTCAGACTGTCGCTTGTCGACGACGTAGAGCATTTCATCTGCCTTCAACGTCTCACGGCGATACTGAATCGTCGCAAGGTCGGTCGTCGCGTAAGTGAATGCTCCGTCGGTCTTCTGGACGATGAACGGCGCGGTGTTGCCTTCGATAAAGACACACGTCGCGCCTTCGCTGATGCGGGCCAGATTCTTCTGCTTGAGGCTCGCGACCACTTCGGCCAGCATCGGATTGTAGTAGCTCTCGCCAAGCGTCAGGTCGAATGTGATCCCAAGCCGAACGTAGATTCGATTCAACGCCTCAAGACACGCCGGAAGAAATTCGTTCCATAGACGATTGTTCTCAGCATCGCCTGCGTGCAGCTTTGCCGTTTCTTCACGGGCCTTGCGAGCAATGTCCGGATGGGCGTTCGACTGAGCGAGCAGCGCCGGATTCTGCAGAACGGCTTCGATGGTCTTCTTCGCGTCGGTCAGAGCTTCTTCAGCAGCGACGAGTTGCTTCTTCCACGAGCCCAGTTGCTTCTTTGCTTTTTCGTCGGTCGCAGCGGCTGCTTCGTGTTGAGCCAACGTCGCCTTCGCCGTGACAACAGCCTGTTCAGTTGCGGCCAGTTTGGCAACGGTCGCCTGATAGTCCGAAAGCTGATTCACCAACTTGTAAAGCCGCGCCAGTTCGGAGACGGATTCCTGCTGAAACGCAGAGTCGTTTCGGAAATGACGAAAGCCGTAAATGATCATCCCAAACTGTGTGCCCCAGTCACCGATATGATTGTCACTGGTCACATGATGACCGGCAAACTTGAGAGTCCGACAAATCGCATCGCCAATCACGCTGCTTCGAAGGTGCCCAACGTGCATTGGCTTCGCCACGTTCGGTGACGAAAAATCGACAACCACGTTGCGAGGCTTCTCGGTCAGAGTCACGCCAAGTCGGTCATCGCCGGCAATCTTTGCGATCTGGTCCGCAACAAACTGATCCTTCAGTTTCAAGTTGATGAAACCCGGCCCGGCAATTTCAGGAGGCTCGCAGATGTCGTCGATCTGAAGCTGATCGATCACCAATTGAGCGATCTCACGCGGCGACTTGCCGAGCTGCTTTGAAAGCGGCATCGCGAAGTTCGCCTGGAAGTCACCGAACTTCGCATCCTGAGCCGGACGGATCATTTCCAGAAGTGCTTTCACCTCCGGCACCAAAGTGAGTAACGGACCTTCGAAGCGTTGTCTTACAAAATTCAACAGGTTCATGGAGAAAAGGTCTTCGTCAATTGCAACAAAAAGAATGCAGACTCCAAAGTGTTTAACCCCAAGCCTCGGGTTGAACATTCTGCGAGCGGTCGTGTTTGAATTCCGTTTTCGGCGAGCGGGGGATGCTAATCCACTGATCATTGCCCGCACTAAAGATCAGGGGACTGACGTCCTCCGCTCGCCACAATTCAGCCAACGTTCAGACTCACCAACCGATCGACATGTTCGCTTCAATCGCCTTTTGAGCATCGGTCAGGTCGCAGCCGGTGTCAAGCATGTACAGTCGAATGGCGTGCAACTTGTCTCCTGACGCGCGAGCCAGGCAGTCGCGAGCAACGTCGCAGGGACGTGATTTTCCTTCCAAACCAAGCAGTCGTTTTGAGATCACCCAAATGTCTCGCGGACGTTTGGTGATCCGCAGAACTCGTTCTTCCGGGTAATACTTTTGAGCCATGTGTTCGGCTTGTTCAAGACTCGACGCCCATCCAATCATGATGTGCGCTTCTGTTTCAATCTCGAAAAGAGGCATCGCTGAATCCCTGCGAATGGAAAAATGATCACTTCCGCGAAGCGATCGGAATCTGCCAAAGCCGGACGATGCCGCCGACTCATCAGGTGGAAACATTCGCACCCGTAAAGCCCGCAGCTGAACACTCGCCTGTTCTCTCCCAGCCAGCGTAGGATAGCACGCGGCGACACGGTTTCGAAGTGTCACGGCCGCATGGGAAAAACGGCTGGGTGCATCAGTTCGCTCAACTTCGAGCCGGAGGCCGTCACCTGCGGCCCGGGGGTTAAGCAATTGCCTACTTTACCGATAAAAACCGCGGATCGGTCTTCCGGATGATGTCATTGATCCCCGTCTGATTGAAGCCTCGATAGCCGTCGTTGCGTTCGAGAATCTCCATGTGCGAACCAACTGCGCCGTCCAGGGCGAAGCGGTCGGCCTGCTCGCGAGTCAGCAGGCCAGCGCCGAAAGCTCGCTCAATTCGTTCGCGGTCGACGGCCCAGTGTTCACCTTCCGTAAAACATTGGCGAAGGAACGGAAAATCCGTGAACGGCTTCATGCATTTTACACCGAACGCCTCAAGCTGCGAACGAACGCCGTCGAAGTCGAACTGGCATTCCAGATGGTGCATGCCAGCCTGGAACAGCGTTTCCCCGTGCAAAGCACACCACAGTCCGATCGTGCCCAATTCACCGCGAGCCTGAAGCGGATGATGCGAAAAGTCGCCGGTGATCTCTTCAGTGCTCAAGTCGACGTCCGCAAAAATCACGACGCCACAGACCGGCTGTTCGATCACTTGTGCTCCCCAGCCAGCGTCTCGCCCTGCATAGAAGCGTTCTCGGCAGACGAAACCTATTAGTTCCAGCAATTCGATCAGCCGAGAAAAACAGACTCGGCTGCTGCGGTATGTGTGATGGTCATGATTTCCCCAACCGAGCCCCAGTGCCTGCTGACGCATATACTGAATTCGCCCAGCGCGATTGCGAGACTGCCAGTACGCTCTTTCACCTTCGAAAAACAAATGACACGTCATGTCACGGCCAACGTCTCTGATCGCCTGTTGAACAAGAGCGATCGTGAATGCAAATGCCTCGTCGTCCGAATCGAACCGTCGACGCCGATGATGAAGTCGTTCGCGAACTTCCTGAATCTGCACCTTCTGTCGATCTGAAAGCGGTTCTGGTGGCCGTCGAACGTTGCAACCGTTTCGCTCGATAACGCCAAACTTCATCGTCGCTTCAAATGACTCCAGTGTGGCGGTTCGCATTGAATCCAACGGCGCTCCAGTGATAACGAAGTCCGCAGAACGGCAATGGGCGCTGACAAAGTCACTCACTGAGTCCACTCGCAGAAGCATACGTTCCGTCTCGGCCTGCCGAACAATCGGCAGCAGAGCACCGGGATGTTCGTACCAGCCGTCCGCTCCTTTGATGAAGCCGGCAGCTTCAAGCCCGTCGGTTTCCTGAACATGGAGATGATCAATCCAGTCGATCAGACGAGTTCCCGTTTCAAGTTTCAGCTTGTTTTGAAACCAGTTGATGTCCGGATGGAGCCCTCGAAACCGCTCAAGACACTGCTGGACCCACGCGGCACCGGCAGGCTGAGGCTCCCACGGGCTTTCAGTCGTTCCTGAGATCATGTTCATGGCCTTCGATAAGGATTCAAAAACGACTGGATTCGCAGGCGACAGAATCGATTCTTTCATCGCCTGACAGCAGGATTTCCTGAATCATGCCATCTCGCGGGAGTTTTGGACAACCTCAGACTCGATTTTGCCGAAGGCGCTAAGGAGGCCGATTTTTGTCGGTGGCCGAAATATGAACGCGAGTGGCTGAGCCATGATCCTGATTTATGTCCTGATGATTCTCTTTACCGCCTGGATGTTCTGGGGCTGGATGGTGGGTGAATCGCGCGAAATCTACTGGATGCGGAACTGGTGCGCGTCCATTTTCATCACCATGGCCGTTCTGATGTGCCTCGGTGGCGGGGCGAAGATTACTCGCAAATACTACGAACGATCTCAACGCGAATCCATTCAGCAGCTCAGTCGGTTACTCAAGGAACGATTCGACGAGGGACGCATTGACGACGTGAGGGACGCGATCAGTCACATTGCCGACCCTCCCGACGAATGGTCAACTCACAGCACCGACGTACTGCAACGCATGGCCGATGTGACGTCCGCTTTGGAAAAGACGGCTCACAGCCGCGTTGCCTCAAAGCCGAAAAGCGTACATTAGACGAGCGAATCACGATGAACCGTGATTCACTTTTTCCGCCAAACGCGATACTCTTCGCGCTCACATGCGTCTCTTGCAGTCGCTGAACGCCCATCGGTCAATTGCTGACTGTCAGCAAAGCGGCCATCGGACCTTGCAAAAACTATGTCGGAACAACGAACTTCAACGATCAAAGTGGCCGTCATCGGCAGCCAGACGTCGCGCGTTACGGAGTTTGTGAACCTCCTCCGACGGAACTCCGAGTTTCAGATCGTCGGGGAATTTTTTACCATCGCGGGTGCATTCGCTGCAGGACTCGGGGCGACTCTTCCGGCTGAAATGGTGATTGTGTTGCAATCTTTGTCCAGCGAGTATGCGCCGGACGATGTCAACCGGCTGATCGGGCGGATGTTCAACGCCAGGATTTTTTGTTGTTATGGTCCCTGGTGCGAAAGCGACGGCAGAACTCACGAAATCTGGCCCATCGCAATGCGGGTTCCGTTGAGCTCAGCGAATGCTGTCATCACGGAGGAACTGGCTGCGATGCGGAACCGTTTGCCTCCACAGTCTCCGATGTCGGCGGGCGAAGAGGTTTTCGTTCACCGCCTGAGTCGCTTGGGTTTGCTCACCGTGGAGAATCGCCGCACCTTGGTCGTTGTGTCCAGCGAAGTTCCTCTGCGGTCACTCGCGGAGCGCATCGGCGTTGATGCTGGATTGAAGACGTTTCACTGTGAATGTGACATGGCAGCGGCGGAGAACGTTCTTAGTGGACTGCCACATACCGATAAGGTCCTGGTCCTGGTGGATCTTGATCCGTGCGATGCAAACTGCCTTTCGCTTTTGGAGACGTTGGCATCCGATTGGCCCAGAGCCATCGTGCTCGGCATGAGCGTATTCTCGCAAGAATCG
>JANMEV010000083.1:0-1960 GCA_031377305.1 Planctomycetota bacterium
AGTGATACTGCGAATGCTGGCCTGTCCAGCTTCCGACCAGATGATTGATCCCAAGGCTGGTGGCTTCTTCGTCGCACGTCAGCGAAAGCACCACGTTTGGCATCCCGGGCGGCCGCTCCTTCGAAAGGCGCACGAACGCGGTGAGCATCGAAGCCATGCCGCCTTTGACGTCGCACGAGCCACGGCCGAAGATCATCCCGTCGCGCTCGGTCGGTTCGAACGGAGGAATCGTCATTCCGTCGACGGGGACCGTATCCTGATGCACGTCCATCAGAACGGTACGAGTCGCACCGGGCGAATCAATTCTGCTGAGCACGTTGCAGCGGCCATCCTGAGTTTCAACAACTTCGCAGGGCAATGCGTGGCTGGTAAGAAAATCGGTCAGCCATTTCGTGACTCGTCCTTCGTAGAATTCATCACCAGAAACCGTTCGACCCATTGGATTGACGCTGGGGATCGCGATCAGTTGCTTCAGAAGCTGAACAGGATCGGTTGATAAAGTACTCATAAGTTCCCACGTGGCTGTCAGTCGGTGTTCGCTCGGCCGCTCGCCGAATGGTACCCTGAACGTTGCGAGAGAGAAGCGACCACGATTCGCGGGAAAGAACACACCTGTGGGAGCACGAAGTTGCGACAGAAAAATGAGTGACAGAAATAGCGAACAACGGCGTGCTGATTTCGTCGACTTATTTTTCTGTCCACCGTCTTTCTGTCGCACCTTTCCGCCTCCACTCAGCCGTTTTTCGATCGGGCTTGCTCTGGAGCCGCGTTTTCTGAATCATTCCGCCACAGATCCTGCTCACAATTTCGCCTTTCACACTTCACCGATCGACAATTGCCATGCCCGTTGCCCGCATTGCCAGCATACTCAAAGACGGCCAGCCAGGAACAACACTCACCGCAAAAGGCTGGGTGAGAACTCGGCGAGATTCCAAAAACGGCTTCTCGTTTATTGAACTGAACGACGGCAGTTGCATCAAGAATCTGCAGATCGTCGTCGAAGGCACGGTTCCAGGCTACGAGCAATCCATTCGCGACGTCACCACGGGAGCAAGCGTGTCGATCGAAGGCGTGCTGAAGGATTCGCCGGGCAAGGGCCAACGTATCGAGCTTCATGCAACATCGCTGACGGTCCTTGGCGTTGCGGATCCGACGACTTATCCGCTTCAAAAGAAAGGCCACAGCATGGAGTTCCTGCGTGAGATCGCTCATCTGCGGCCTCGCACGAACACCTTCGGCGCTGTCGCGCGAGTTCGTAACTGCATCAGTTGGTCGATTCACAACTTCTTTCAGACTCGCGGCTTCCTTTACATCAACACGCCGATCGTCACGACCAGCGACTGCGAAGGTGCGGGCGAGATGTTTCAGGTGACAACGCTGGATCTGGCGATGCTCGCCAAGAAGCAAATCGACGCCATCGACTGGAAGCAGGACTTCTTCGCCAAGCCCGCGTCGCTCACGGTCAGCGGTCAACTGGAAGCAGAAACCTTCGCGACGGCAATCGGCGACTGCTACACCTTCGGCCCCACATTCCGCGCGGAGAACAGCAATACAACTCGCCACCTTGCTGAGTTCTGGATGGTAGAACCGGAGATGCCGTTCTACGAACTGACCGACAACATGGATCTGGCGGAATCCTTCATCAAAACCATGGTGAACGACGCGGGCTTGGCGAGCTTGTCCCGTTGCACCAAACTCGAGTCGCTGGAAGCTGCGTACACGGACATCAGCAGCAATGGCCTCATTTCGCTCAAACAATTTCCAGGGCTGCGAAAATTGGACCTGACCTCCACCGACATCGATGACACGGGCATGGAACATCTAAGGCAACTGACCTCCGTGAACGAGCTAATCCTCAGCTACACGCGAATTACCGACAAAGGGATGGATGCACTACGGCCGCTAACTGGGCTTGAACGACTGGAACTTGCGCGTACCCGAGTGACCGACGAAGGATTGA
>JANMEV010000116.1:0-8901 GCA_031377305.1 Planctomycetota bacterium
ACAGTCACTGATGAGTCATCAGTGGCGGGCGAGGCGAAGTCAAATTCATCCATTTGATTGCCCTTCGTTGATGGTTGCTGAGTCGACTAGTACCGAGTTTTGCATTGAACCGGATGAATTAAAGTCGTAGCCGGATTCGTAAGAATTCGGATCGTCGCTCGAGTGGAGAATAATCGCCGCTGAGCTGACGGACGTTGCAGTCATCCCCGCAGGCGTCCAGGGACTGTCGTTAGACAAGAACGCAATCATCTTGCGAAGACCGTCTTGACGGTTTCGGCGAGTGCTTCGCGAACTCGTTCGAGTGGTTCCGCGAGGTCGGCAGAATCGGGAAGCAGATGAGTCTGCTTCGACAGGATGTCAGCATCGATACCGTGAGATTCGTGAAATCGAAGGATGCTGCCCCCGATCTTTAATGTGCCGACACGTTCGGCAATTTTAGATTTCGCATCGTTCGCGCAGGCGACTGGGATGTTTGTATGATTGCGAAGTTCCAGCAGATTAGGGTCGCTGGTGATGATCATTGTCGGCTTGATCGAGACTCGATCCAGAAGCGTGCAGCCGATCAGTTCGCCAAGTAACCAAGGTCGTAGCGAATCGCCAAACAGAATTTCCTGAGTCCGGTTGGGCTTCACCGGAGTCGTGCACTGAAACTCCAGCGGACGTCCGTTCTGGTTGGTAATAAGGAGTCCGCCGATGTGACCGCGACCGTCAACTTCCATGGTTTCCATGAAGCCCAGTCGAAGTGGATCAGTTTTTCCCGCCCCTGACATTCCGTTGTCTTTCCTCGGGACATTTGCCGATTGGTTAATCTGCTCCAGCCAATTCTGCCGGAACCCGTTCTCTCCGATTGTTAAGCGATAGGCCACAACCGGCGTTCTTCAGGTGACTGATCGTCGAACAGGTATCACAAGCTTTAACGAAGACGAGGCTTCTGAGCAGGCAGTTTTGAGACAGATCCCTGCCGACGTTCTACTCGAACCTTTGGACCAGCATGCGCCTCTCGCATCATGTCGGCATCAGCAAACCGGCAATAACTGCGGGTCCATGGTGAAGTGTTAGCATTGTCGCTCGGCCATCAAAGTCTTTCCGGCGATGATGTTCCGCAGCTGATTTGAATCACTTCGGCAAAATGCGATCCGACAACCAGCGACCACCACTGAATGGCGTGGACTTCAGCTCGACTTGCCACAATGGCGCTTGTCGCCGTTGAGCAATGATCGGAACCAGAGACGAAGATTTTTCCGTGATGTTACGCCACTTTGGAGCTTGCCTCCGCAGGGCGATGATCAACAGAATCACGGCTCCATGCGGGCGAACCGCGATGGTGGCCGACGGTGGTCAGTGACTTCACTCTGGTCGCGATCATAGCTCGACGGGGACAAGCCCGCGTCGAGGCTCAAACACTGAATTTCCTTAAGTCCACGCCACTCCGCTGTGCACCACCGAAGCATGAAGCCGGCGACGTCTGGAACCCTGGCCCGTAATACCTGTGAAGGAACCCGCGTCGGAGACACGGGCAACGTTGTCTGCGACGCCTGTTACGACTGCACGCAATATCCGCCCCACTTAACAGACATGTTGTTCCGGTTGCGCAAGCAGTTCCACATCTGCCGGCGCGCAAAACAAGGTGGCGGAAGACTTCCGCCCCAGAGCGGAGGAGTTCCGCTCATGATCGGAATCATTCCGCCCCAGAGCCGAACAGTTCCGCTCATGTTCGCCAGATGTCCGCACCAGAGCGGAAGGCCTTCGCCCATGATCGCAAGAGCTCTGCACCAGACTGGAAGGCTGCAGCCACGGAGCCAAAACGTAGGCAAGCCCGAGCAAATTGAGTCAGTACCGGCAGCCCGCAAGTTGTTCGTGTGCCACTGGTGAATTGAGGTGCGTCGGGCGTTTTCTCAATCATCAGGCTCGTCGCACAGCTCGAGAACTCCGCTCAGCGGACCTGTCAATGAAAAAATGAAACATCTTCGTGCGGTGGCTCAAGCACGCTCAGGACGCCGGCAAAACAAGTGGCACACAATCACAGTCACTGGTCATCAGTGCCACCCAACCCGAAGACCCGCAGCCCCAATACAAACTGGCACCGCCAGTGGCACGCAGTTAAGATAACGATGCGGCATTGCCACCCCGCCGGTTTCTCAAATAGCAAGTCAATCGCGGCAACCGGCTGATCTTTGCCGTTCTTTGAGTGGGCTACGAAAAAATGTTACATCGAAAGACCGCCAATCGGTTTCGCATCTACCATCTGGTGCTGCTCAGTGCAATGGTTTATGCGATATGCGTGAGCCCACTTATCACTCAGCCGTGGGTGATAGGTGAGATTCGCCGGTCCGGCGGGCGGGTCGGTATTTCAACGGCAACGCTCGGCGGCATTCGGGGACAGTTCGCTTCAGTCTTTCCGGATGCCTTTGGAAAAATCGCATGGGTCGATCTTGCTCACATTCCTGTCAAGCGGGTTTGGCTTAAGACGGTCGCGCGATCAGATACAATTACTATGCTGTGGTTACAAGATTCAGGGATTTCGGACGCTGACCTGAGGTTACTTGCTGGAAACAGGACGCTGCGTGAACTTTACCTCAACGGTAATCAAATTACGGATCAGGGCTTACAGAATCTCGGCAACTTACCGTCACTTGAACGCCTTGAACTAAATCACACTGAAGTGGAGCATCCTGCGATAGCTGCGGACTCAATGTCGGCGATTTGGATGCTCAAACTCCGTGGCACTCGCGTCTCCGATGCTGCAATTGCTGAAATCGCCGCAAAAATGCCAAAGATTCGTGAGGTAGATTTCTCAAAAACGAACGTCACGGACGTAGCGATCCGCCACCTGTCAGCCATGCGCAATCTCGAATCGGTGAATCTTCAAGACAGCAAAACTTCGTCGGCGGAAGCGTACCACCTGCATGCAGCCCTTGAGCCGAATTGTACTATCTTCGATGTTGAGGGAAAGTGTTTGGTCGCGCAGCGATATCGTTGAGCGGGCCAGAATTCGTGGAGATTTGCTCAAAAGGAATTGTCTGCGGCAGCAGGGCTCGATAAGGTTCCAGAAGGCAGGCAATCCGGTGTGCTCTGAGTCACAGGGAACCGGATTGGTGCTTGCAAAGGATCGCAAAATTGCAAGTAGAATCCAGCCGAGTTGCCGACCTGCTGCGCTCACATGAAAAATTGTCCGCGGCAATCGGCTGATTTGGTCGTTCTGCAGGAGACTTGTTATGTACTTGCGCAGCTATCTGGCAATTATGATCGTGGTGCTGCCGTCGTTGGCATCGGCGAATAACACGCTCTTCCTTCCGGGCGATTGTTTCTTTTTCACGCGTCTTACCATGCGGGAAATTGAGTCGCTTAGTGACACGTCTTCCCCGCATTTTGCCTACCGAAGTCACTGGAATGGCGGACGGGGTTGCGGCGACCTCGGTTTGCAATTTCTCGAAATCGTAGACATGCCAGACTCAGAGAAATCGGCACTGAAGGCTGCGTTCCACAGTCTTACCGACATCTTGGAGCGTGAAATAGTTTTTGACGAAACGGCTATTCGAGCACTCGAGGGCGACAAGACAATTAGTATTTTAATCTACAATCATGACTATGATTGGCAGCGTTTTGGAATCGGACTTCAATACAATGAACTCTGGGCGGACCAAACAGTTGCGTTTGGCGGTTTGCGCGATCACATTGTGCTCGAAAGCTTCATCGGGACACATGAATCTCGGGGAGCTTCGTTTATTGAGCGGAATTGGCGTGACTCTTCCCTTGTTCCGCCACTTGTCGCGGAGTCGCCTGCTCTAGAAAACGCAAAATATGTCAGCCGGGCACCGGTCAAACAGCGAGCTTCTCGTCTTTTCGTTGTTCTTCCGAACAGAGAGTTCGATTCATATTTTGAGCCCAAAGATGGAGCGAGGCTGTGCATCATTCGAAATGGTGAGTTGCACGAATATGAATTTAAACGGCGTGAGTGGCAACTGAAGTAGTGTCCGATAAAAGCGATGCACGCCGAGTCGTGGTAGTTCGTTTTTCACACTCTACTGCGTCGCTCGCCGCAATCGGGTGATCGCAATTCGTTATGCCGTACAAGACTGCTGACAAATGGAGTCGCTGCCGACAACTTCAATGCAAGCACGAGATCAAGAGCCGGACACGGATCGAGCTGTGAAGCAATTGTTCGGCGTCATACGGATGTCGCGAATTCTTTGGGTGTTGCCGCTTATTCTTTCCATTCCAGCATTTTTTGCCGTCGGTGAGTGGATTCCAAACAGGCTCGATGGTGATGCCAGCATTGCTGATGGATTTCGTCGAATCGGCGTTTTCTGTACAGCAATGGTTCCGGTCACGGGGATCTGTTGGCTCATTGCACTATTACTTACCGCAAGCGTTCAGGTTCCAACATTAAAGGGCTGGCGTGCGGTTCTGTTCTGGTCATGTGTCGGCATCATCACTATTGTTGCGGGGGTTGTGGCCGTCGCGATATGATCGTCACACTGAAGTTATGAGAGTCGCAATAAGGGGACATTCTGGGTTTCAAAGAGTTGCTTCGCTGTCATCAGTCGGCCGAGTGGCATTGAGTCGTCGCGGTGGCCCGTGGCGACTCATCATTGGGTTCGGGACATTGAGATTCGTTCACGTTGGCCACAAAACGTCGCTGCTCTGCAGCTTGGTGTTTTGTAGCCGTGACCTGAGGCTGAAGCCTCAGGCTATCAAAACGCCGCTGCTCCGCAGCGAATCGCAGGAGGACCAATCGGCGTTTTGGCTGCGGAGCTGCCGCGTTCTGATGGCCCCGGGTTTCAGGCCGAGTTTCTGCGGTTTCCGGGATGTGGATGATGTCAGTTTTTTGCGGTCGGTGGTCATGATATCCTTCCGAGTCACGCAGATTTGCATGTGACTCCGTGGACTCTGACCTATTTCCGATCGGGCAATCATTCAAGTGACCGTTGATATCGAAACCATTTGGCAGGACCGCACTCAAATCGAAGCTATGCAGTCGCAGAGGCTGGTTGAGATGCTGCAGACGATTATTCCGCGAAACAGATTCTGGACCTCAAAGCTGCAGGCGGCCGGAGTTGATGCGGCGACCATTCGAGGACTCAGCGATCTTTCGAAGCTGCCACTGACGACGAAGCAAGAGATTGTTGACAGCCAGACTGAGCAGCCTCCCTATGGTTCCAATCTGTCCTTTCCTTCAACACGTTATCG
Source organism: Planctomycetota bacterium (assembly GCA_031377305.1). Taxonomy (GTDB): domain Bacteria; phylum Planctomycetota; class Planctomycetia; order Planctomycetales; family Planctomycetaceae; genus SXXK01. Next base: position 5,191 of record JANMEV010000116.1, read on the forward strand.
CCGCCTTCATCAGACGTCCGGAACGACAGGTCGGCCGATTCGATGGATGGATACTCAGGAGAGCTGGGACTGGTTCATGGAATGCTGGCGACAGATTTATACTCTGGCCGGATTGCAGTCCTGGGATCGTTTGTTCTTTCCGTTTTCCTTCGGCCCGTTCATCGGATTCTGGGCGGCGTTCGAAGGTGCTGGTCGGTTCGGAAACTTCTGCATCGCCGGCGGAGGCATGTCGACTTCGGTGCGGCTGCAGGCAATGATCGAAAACGAAGCGACGGTCGTTTGTTGTACTCCCACGTACGCGATGCGAATGGCGGAAGTCGCGGCTCAGGAAGGAATTGATCTCAAGGAAACGTCGGTTCGAATGCTGATCGTTGCCGGCGAACCGGGCGGCGCGATTCCGGCAACGAGGGCTCGTATTGAAGAAGCGTGGGAAGCTCGTGTGATCGATCACTGGGGGATGACGGAGATCGGTTCGCTGGGAATCGAAAGCGAAGACCGGCCCGGCGGACTGTATCTGCTGGAAACAGAATGCATCGCCGAGATCCTGAATCCGGACACATTGGAGCCGGTGAATCCGGGAGAGGTTGGAGAACTCGTCATCACGAATCTGGGACGTCATGGAAGTCCGCTGATTCGGTATCGGACACGAGATCTCGTCAAGGCTTCAACATCTGTGGATCCGAAAGGGCGGAAGCTGACATGGCTGGATGGAGGAATCATCGGCCGGTCCGACGACATGGTTTTCGTGCGAGGCAACAACGTCTTTCCTTCCAGCATTGAAGCGGTCGTTCGTGAGATTTCGGAAGTGGCTGAGTTCCGCATCGAACTGAAGACGGTCCGGGCGATGCAGGAGCTCTGCGTGGCCATCGAGCCGATTCCGGAGTCAGCCGGCGCGGCGACTGCACTGGTTGAAACAGTTCAGGCGGCGTTGCGACAGCGATTGGGTTTTGTCATCGATGTGCGTGCCGTAGCTCCTGGTGAGTTACCTCGATTTGAATTGAAAAGTCGAAGAATTGTTCGTGACGATGCGTAACATGCGACAATGGGGACTCAACCTGTTGTGCTGCAGATGAGCAGGAATATCATCCTTCCAATTGAATAGGTTAATTCGCGTGTCGAATCCCACAACTACACTGCAAAGCATCAACAGCCGACTTCAGGAGCGACGAGCCTCGCTGCTTGCGATGCGAGACGGTGTCAAGTCGCGGCGTGCAGCCGGTGAGTCTGGTATCGCGTGTTGTCATTGGCTGTCCGATCAGGTTGATGAATTCATTCAGGGGATTGTCTCGCACCAGTTGTCTGTGCATCCGGGTGTTTCTGCCGACGCGTTTGCTGTTGTTGCCGTGGGAGGAAACGGTCGCCGTCGCCCTGCCCCGTTCTCCGATGTGGACTTGCTGTTTCTGATGGATTCGAAGAAGCCCGAGTCCGTTCAGCCGTTCCTTTCCGCTGTTGTGCGTGATTGCTGGGACGCAGGCGTGCAGTTGGGATCCAGCGTTCGGACGGCCGCTGATGTTGTTCGGTTTGCGGCCGAGGATGTTCAGTTTGCCACGTCACTGGTCGAGACACGATTGCTGGCTGGAAACGAAAAGCTTTTAGCGAGCACGATGCAACAGGTTCGATCTCGCGTGTTTTCGGATCGGCCCGAGCGATTGATTTTGAAGGTCGTCGCATCGCGGCGGGAAGAATGGACGGCGAGAGGGAATTCTGTCAACCAGCTCGAACCGGATATCAAGAAATCCCCGGGCGGATTGCGGGATATCCATTTGCTGCGATGGATTTCGTTCCTGCGATATGGCAATCCGGATCCTGCGGAGCTCTGCCGGGTTGGTGAAATCAGCGAGGAAGAATTGAACAGTTTGACGAATGCCGACGAGTTCCTGACGGCACTTCGGATGGATGTGCATGGTCAGACAAACTTAAAGCAGGATGTGCTGATCCGTGAGCTGCAGTTGCAGATTTCTGAACAGCGACAGGTTCAGCCTTCTGCATTGTCTAGGCCAGTAGAAGTGTTCATGACGTCGTACTTTGGACACACATCACGTGTGGCGGCTGTGGCTCGACGCGTGGCGGAAGTTCCGTTGAAGCCGTCTTTGCTGACTCGGCTTAGAAACAAGTTGAGGCCAAAGAGATCAACACAAGGCCATCTGATTATCGAAGGCATGCTGCATCTCGCTGGGAAAGACATTGACGCTCTCAAGGATCCGCTCGAGATTCTGGACGTCTTTGTGGCGGCTGCCGAAAGCAAAGCACGACTTGCTCCGGAATTGCGACAACAGATTGGTCAGGCGGTGACATCATTGCCGGAGGAGCCAAGTCGTCAGGTCACAAATCGCTTTCGTGATGTGTTGCGATTTACCGATGGGCTGCCGGACACGCTGCGGGCGATGTTTGAGACCGGGATTTTGGAATGGCTGATTCCGCCATTTGCGGGCGTTCGCAACCTGTTGCAGTTCAATCAATATCACAGCTACACGGTTGATGAACACACGCTGAAGGCGATGGATGAAATGACATCCTTTGCAAAGGATGAATCGCCCGTTGGGTCCGCCTATCAGGGAGTACGCCATCGAGCGACTTTGCATCTGGCGTTGTTGATGCACGACGTCGGCAAAGGTCGGGGTGGCGATCACAGTATCGTCGGTGAAGCGATCGCCGCTGATGTGGCGGTTCGCCTGCAAATGGCAGCGAACAAGAAATCGATGCTGATGTTTCTTGTACGCTATCACCTGATCATGCCGGACCTTGCGTTTCGACGAGACATCACGGACGCGACTGTACTGGTGGATTTTGCTCGTCTGGTTGGCGCACCTGAGTTGCTTCGCATGCTCTACGTCCTGACGGTTGCCGATATCAAAGCCGTGGGTCCGGACGTCTGGTCTGACTGGAAGGGCGAACTGCTGGCGGATCTCTACAATCGAGCAATGCAGATTCTAAGCGGTCGTCCGTACAATCATCTGGAACGTGAACGGCTGCAGATGGTGCGTGAAGCGGTCCGCAGTTCAATCGTGCCGATCGGCAGTGCAACAGATTCAGACGAATGGGGCAAGTGGGCCGATGAGCAGCTCGACGCGTTGCCTCCGTTCTATCTGATGACCGAACAGCCAGACCGCATCGCACGCGATCTTGATATGATTCAGCAACTCAGCGAAGCCGAAGTGAAAATCGAAGGGGAGTTCGATCCGGAAACAGAAACAGTGAGTTATCGAGTTTTCGCTCCCGGCCGATTTGGTCATGGCAGTTTTCACTGCATCGCGGGAATACTCTCTGGCCTGCGAATGAACATTCTTGCGGCGCAGATTTGTACAACGTCGAATGGTGTGGTGATCGCGTATTTTCGCGTTGCCGACAATGACTTCACGGGATCAGTGCCTCAGTCTCGTATTGAAGATGTGGCTGTTGCCATCGGCGACGTACTGACGGCGAAGAAGACTGTTGAAAGCATCTTTCGACGCAGCGGCCTGTATCGGTTCAATCGCAAGAACCCGATCATTGTCCGGCAGGAGCCCAAGGTTGGTATCGACAATGACTGTTCTGAGCGGTTCACTGTGGTTGACGTTTTTGCGACAGACACTCAGGGACTGCTTTACACGCTGGCCCATACTCTCTTCAACCACGGCCTAACAGTTCACCTTGCGCGAATTGCGACGAACATCGATCAGGTCGTGGACGTGTTTTATGTGATGGATGAGCACCAGCGAAAACTCGAGTCAC
>JANMEV010000134.1:0-5390 GCA_031377305.1 Planctomycetota bacterium
GTTCCGTCTGCGGCAGCGACGCCTTTGTCCTGACTACAATAATACAGATACCGAACGATGGCTCGACGAATCGCGGGGATCGAGAATTTCTCTTCTTCGTACATCGATACCAGGCGATCCTGCACGCCCCAGTCTTTCCAGCGAGCCAGGTCGGTGATCACAAGGTCAGCCAATTCCGGGCGATCCAGAAGAATGTGCATTGACTGCTTCAGCCGATCCTTTGGCAGATGATTGGGCTCGTACGTCCACATAAATCGCAGAGCCTGCATCACGGCATAGGTTTCACTAAACGGCAGCGTGATTTCTTTGCCGTTAGCGTCTTTCGCGACCTTGGTTCGCATCTTGGAGTCTTCAAGAACTTTCAGGCCTTCTTCGCCGCGAAGCAGCAGGTACCCCGCCATCACGCCTTCGATTCCCAGACGAAAATCGGCATCCAACACGACGATTTTCTTTTCGAGGATAGCTGCATCTTCTTCATGACCACACAGGCCCGCCAGCAGTCCATAAAATCCAATACGAGTGACCTGGGTCTTTGGATCCGTTAGCCACTGCAGCACTTTGTCGCGAGGCAACTTGTCTTTCAATGGAACGATGACGTCATAGGGCGCTGCGGCGAATTCGGCAAAGGCGTCGTTTGAAACCATCTGGTCAGGATGTTCGAAGTATGGCAGAAAGTACAGCAGCCGTTCCGTTTGAGCTTTTGCATCGGTGACTGTGGGCGGCATTTTTGAAAGGTAAGCCCAGCCCTCGGCAGAAACTTCGGACGGCGAATGCCAGTCTTCAAGCCGATCTTCGGGGCCCATCAATGCGTAGGTCGCAGTTTCGGATCCCGCCATGTAGCGAGGCAGTTCAACCTGCTGCCCCTTCTTGAAGGCGTCGCCCTTTGAGAAACCGACGTCGACGATTTCGAACTTCGAGGTTCCGCCTCGAACATCTGTGGCCTTTTCGCCACCAATCCATTTACCCAGAACCATGTGATCGCATTGCTGAATTTGCTCAGCCATCACGAGCGATGGTGCATCACAAAACGGGCAGGCATTCGCGGCAAGCCACGATGATGTCGATAGACCTAGAACGAGCACAACGGCGACAAGGATTCGCATAGGAAGGGCTTTCCGGCGGGATGATTCGGGACTAGACTGATGCGTCTCTGAAAGGCCGAATCCATGGCCATCGACCGGAAGGCTTTTGCAGAAGCTCTTGCCGGTGTCAGTGAACGACTGTTGCATTTTCTATTCGGTACAGGCGAGCAAGATCCCTCTCATCCGCCTTCGGATCAACGCGAAAGACTCCTTCCACGTCGAACGGCCGACCTTCGATGTAGTCGGTTGTGACTCCATCTGCCAGCGTAACCGCGATGATATCGTAAATCTTCGGCTGACGCACGAAACAACAGATTCCATTGTCACGAGCGAGCGTAAATCCGGTTAGTCCGGTGGCTTCGAACGTCGGATACATGAAGCCTCGAATGCGGATCGGTTTGCCATTGAGCGACCTCAGCCATTCCGGAAAATGGTCTGGAGCATCCAGCGGCACGGGCTCCATATTCAGCACCTTCAGCAAATCGATGTCATCGTAGTTGACCCGCAGCGCACTGGTTCCACGTTCTTTTCTGAAGTGCTTTTCAGGAATCAGTAATTCAATTTTTCGAGGTTCACTGGAAGCCGCATTTTCGACGACCGGGACGTCTGCCGGTCCACTCAAGCCAGACTGAGCGGACACAACGGTTTCCACCGGCTTTGACTGTTGGCTTTCGGTATCGGGCAACTCGCTGGCTTCGACATTCTCTGGCAGCAACTTCGAAATGGCAACCGCGGCAGTGCCTGCATCGGTTTTCGAAACGACGTGATCGGCTCGTTGTGAGTTCGACAGGTCCACAGCATTCGCTGTCATCACAGGTGTCGGGTTGGCCTGAAGCGGTTCAATCTGGCCTCGCGGTGGTTCAAGAGTCTGCTTCAAGTCGTTGGCCGACGGAGCCGTTTCTTCGAACTTGACGTAGCCATCCTGAGTATCGCTGCATCCGACGGAAACAGCAGCCAGGCTCAGCAAAACGGCCGAAACACCAGGGCGAGAATTCATCTGTCGACTTCCTATCAAGACCTACTTTGCCGACAAACCAAACTTTAGAGTCCGGCTTTGCCTTCCATCCATGTGGCTCATTCGGCAGCTCTTCGCACTCGACTTAGAACCGAGTCCACGCATCTTCAACAAGTTCAGCATCCATTGAGTAAACCGGAGCAAACTCAAAATCTTCGGAAGGTCCTTTTCCTCCTGCTTTCATATCCGCATGCAGTACACCGGCCACTGCAACCATTCCAAGGTAGGCTCTGGTCGTCAGCTGAAAATCGTGTTTTGCCTCAATCGCTTTTTTTGCATCCTCAGCCAATTTGGTGTCGGACATTCCGCTGGAGCGAAACGACAGAGCAGGACGCTGTCCCTCAGGAAACGAATCCAACTTCACGAAAATGAAGTCATGCGACTTCGGCTTGCCGCCGAAGCAACATTCTCCATTGTCCTTCAGAAGAATAAACCGAGTAAGTCCTTCCGTATCCTGAGTCGCCCACATGAATCCCTTGAGATAGAGTTTCTGCCCAATCAAAGGAGTCACGTCCGGATGGAGTTTCCTATGTCCGGCGACATAAACAAACTCCTTTTCAGCGATATCCTTCGGAAAATTGACTCGCTGATAGCCTTCCGGAACTTCCGTTGAGTAGGCATGGGCCATTTTTGCCGAACCTAAACCGAAACTCGCGACTGACAGCACAAGTCCCGTCACGGCCAAGCCTGCTCCCTTAACGAACCCCGCCGAAGCGCGAATTCTGGTCACCGCCGCGATGCCAATGAAAATGCCGAAAAACGCAACATACAGTCCGAAGACACCAATAAACCCCGTCAGGCCGAAAACGCCCAGGCTCAAAGCAATCGGCGCCCACGGAGACACGGGAATGTAGTCAAAATCCTCGCCTTCGCTCGACGCGCCCCAAGCGTTGGATTGACTTTCCAACGCTCCTGCGTTCGAGCCACGATCCAAGGACGGCGTTGCTGCACTAGATTCGGTCACGGCACCAGCCTCAAAAGTCGTTGCAGCCAAAGGAGTTGCACTGCGGTCAGTCTGTGAAGGAAGTTCCAGCGTCTGCTCGGTCATTAATCACACCCTTGGAACGAAACGGAGTCATTTGGACATTTTACGTGGCAGCCACGCGACTCGTGAACTGTTTCCTGCGTAAAACTCAACATCAGGCCCGATTCGCAGTTCCGAATTCTCCGATTCGTCCCACTTTGTCACGGCGTCGCTGACTATTCAAAGCCAAATACCCGGTCGTTTAAGGCTCAGGAAAATGATTTTTCGCTGGTTCAGGCAGCGACGCAGAGCACAACTGCTTGCAAGACCGTTTCCGCAAAACTGGGATCGAGTCATCCGGGATAACGTACTTCATGAGAAGTACTTGACGCCACCACAGCAGATTCGATTGCGTCATTTTGTACAGTTATTCGTCGCCGAGAAAAACTGGGAGGGCTGCGGCGGTTTAGAACTCAACGACGAAATGAAAGTGACCATCGCGGCTCTGGCGTGCTTGCTGGTAGTTGGGGTAAAAGATGACTGGTACTTTGACCACGTCCTGTCGATTCTTGTCTACCCAACCGCCTACGTGGCACCTGGAACTCAGGTTTCACGGGCCGGGCTTGTGATGGACGGAGGACAGCCTCGATTGGGCGAAGCCTGGTGGCTGGGCCCCGTGATTCTCTCCTGGTCCGACGCTCTGACGGGCGGTCGAATGGAGAATCGCGGCCACAATTTGGTGTTACATGAATTCGCTCACCAATTGGACATGATGAACGGCCGTATTTGCGATGGCATGCCACCCCTTGAAACACGTCAGGAAGTCGATCGTTGGATCTCTGTCCTTGGCCCGGAATACGAACGACTGGTTCACGCTTGTAAAAACGGTCATCACCATTTCTTCGACTGCTATGGAGCCACGAACTCGGCCGAGTTCTTTGCGGTCATGACGGAATCGTTCTTCGACCGCCCAGTCGCTTTCAACTCACATCACCCGGACGCCTATCAAGTGCTGCGAGACTTCTATCGCCTTGATCCCGCGTCGTGGCCTCACATGAAATAGAGTGAAGCGGATCTGAAATTTTGAAATCTCAAATCTCAAATCTCAAATCTCTGCCGTTCAAGCCGCAGCCCGCCGTTTGACCCAATGAATGCGGCCCGCTTCATCAGATTTTTCGACACAGAAATCTGGTAAGTCAGACGCAACCTGAACTTCTCATCGACTCCCACGGGGAAAAAACAGGACGGATCTTTCGACCCGTCCTGCGAAGGCACTCAGTCCCGGAACACGGTTTCGCCTAATTCGCGACGGTCCCCTGAACGTACTTGGCAACAGTCTCCTGATACTTGCGCTTACCATCCTCGACGACTCGACGGATTTCCTTCGCGTTCTGTTCGCTCTCTTTGCGCAGGTCGGCAATCATAGTCAGCGATTCAATTTGGAAATTGCTGATTGCGTCCACCAGTTTCTGCACGCTTTCTGACTTGATCGTCGATCCGTAACCAGCCTTCATCGCCGCTCGCTCGAGTTCTCGGCCAAGGTCAGCGACATCCTCAAGCCCTTTGTTGAGTCCTTCCTTCATGGCTTCCGTTGCTGCCGTGATCTCATGAAGGCCTTGCTGGCTGGTGTAAACCGTTCCGAGAATCGTGAAGACGTGCTCATTCGTTGTGAAAAATGTCACCGCGCGACGGTAGACGCCATCTTTCACATCGTGAGTCTGCTTGAGCTTTGTGATGAGCGTCTCGCCGACGTCATAACCGATTGACAAGTTCTCTGAAATGTCTTTCAGCAATTGATACGTGCGATCTTCGTCCTGGTACGCTTCGCGAGATTCATCACGAGCCAGCTCAAGACGACCACGTTGTGAAGTATCGTCCGCTTTGAAGTTGTCGATCGCCGTCTGTGAGTTCGCAAGAGCCACTTTGGCGGCATCAAGAGTCGGCTTCTGCTTTTCGTAAAGCTCGCACGCCATCACTTCGGCTTCCTTCAAGGCGAAGCGAAAATCGATGTAGGCGTCCATGATCGCGTTTTCACGGTCGAGCTGATCTTTCGTGTCCTTGGAGACATCCTTGTAGGTCTCGGAAATCTTCTCAAAGCGGTCGCTCGGTGTTCCTCGGCGAATTTTCATCCACCAGTTTTGGAACTTCTCGGTCCGACTGATTTGTCCGTCGGCCAGTTGCGAAATCAACATCTTGGAATCTTCGCGCACGGAATCGAACATCTGGCTGATTTCAAGGTAGCGATTGCCAATGCGAATGTTCTCAACATTCTCGCGCACCAGACGATTGAAAGTGCTCATGTGCTTAATGACGTCGGCGATCGCCAGAA
>JANMEV010000159.1:0-15859 GCA_031377305.1 Planctomycetota bacterium
GCGCACATCCAGCAAGGCGTCTCCGAAGTTGGAGGTGCAGATCACATGTCCGCCTTCAGCCTGATAGAACTCCTCGCCGGTCTCGTCATCTTTGTACATTGAGCTACCGACAAAGACGAAATTCGCCGTCATCGGCGTCGATTGACTGTCATCGAAAAACTTCCTGATCGCCTTTTGATACTCGTCCTTGTCCCATTTGGTAAGCAGATCATCTCGCTCGACTTCCGTCATGGGCCCGAACCAGAGTAACTCGTTGTTGAATCGATCCCATCTCAGACTCTTGTAAGGAAACTGCAATCCTGGCGGTGGCCCCGACAACGGCGCTGAATAGTAACGATGGATATTGTGTCGTATCCACTCCTGAACCGGTCGCTTCTGAACGTTGCCTTTTTTATCCAGCCAGACGGCTTCCAGAGAAATCTCCGGACCGGTCGGTGGAACGAACTCAGGCGAAAACTGAGCCGGCTTCCCGGGCTCCAGCCCTAGCGCCAGCAGCGCAGTGTGAATGAGGTAAGCTTTTGAGCGGATGCTGAGAATGGTCTCATGCTCGCGGTTTCCCGCGGGAACCAGCAGCATCTCGAGGACGCAGTCAGGGCAGGCGACTTCTGTTCGCAGGATGACTCGCTTTTCTTTCACGTCCAACAGAACGGTCGAGTCAGGATTGAGCGGCGTAGCCCCTGCGATCTCGGCGACGAGTTTATCAGCCAGTGGCGGAAGAGGTTTTTTCTCCGCGTTTCCCGGGCCGGAATTCGGTTCAGGCTTTGGAGTCGCCGATGTATTTCCAGCCTTGTCGGCTTTCGGCGTTTCCTGAGCCGCCACGTGGGAACGGAACGCTATTCCGAGTGTCGCGACCACGACAACGGCTGCAACCGACTGACTCAGCGTCTTACGAATATTCATTGTGTGCTTTCTGTTCTCATCTGCGACACTTTTGTTTTGCAGCATTAGAATGCTGAGGGATCAAGCCGTTTGGTCAACGTCACCTTTTGGGGCAGTCTGAAACAACGAAGAATGCTTTGACAATCAGTTTCATGTCGAGCATTGAGTGCCAAAAAGCGGATTTCGCTCGACACGTTTTTTAAACGTTGCAGCAAATATCTTCACGAGCGTGCCATTCGTGGTCAATCCCTCGCATCAGCAAGGCGCAGTCAAATTTCACTGAGCCCGATGGAAAAGCCGTCGTATCGTCAAAATAGCTGGATTCAATGCGATCAACTTTCATGGGTTCTACGAGCCATTTCTGACAGCGGAGTTCAAGGCCGTCGTACCGGCCGTGAGCATTTGTGGCCGAATAGCCAAGCGATCCTGATTTGAAGAAGTCCGATGCCGTCTGGACGGTTCGGAACAGCGACGAACCGGGAAGAACATCAGTGACGGTACCTGAGACTCGGACCTGTGCACTTCCATCGTCGCTCTTGAATGCAACGTCGAAGGAAGTCGCCGTTTCCTTTATATCGAACTTCGCGTGATGATGAACGCCGGGAAATATCGTCCCTCCGGCTAACGTGTTCAATCGCGAGCTGGTATCACGGCGAGGTACATAAACGCCTTCGAGAATCGTTCCGTTGGAATCCCATTCGACCGCAATTCGATGGGCCGCGTTTTCGGACCCAATGCCCCATGGAATGGGAAGAAACCAGGGTCTAATCGACTTCAGGCGAATCAGACAGATGCCTCCAATGGCGTAACCGTCAACGAGTTTTGGCCTAAACGGTTGCGGAAGACGGCTCGCCATCACTTCAGCGTCGATATGGTAATTCGCGAGAATTCGTCGATCGATCGTTCCTCGCATCATGGGAATTCGCATCAAGACACTTTCCGGGCCATCACAGAGCCAGCGTGGATTCAAGCAAATTCGCTGATTGCAGATTGCTGACTGTGAAGAAAATAGTCTCGATCAAAATCCGCTGGCATTCAGCAATCGAGCCTTCATGATACGCCTGACGACCACGTTTGGTCCAATCACTGATGATTTCCCCCGCACGGAATGTTTCCGTAGACTCATTCACCATCACTGCCCCGGTTGTCCTTACTCCCGCCCACTTCACGACAGGTGTTCCCATGAATCGACGGACGTCCTTTTGTATTTTCGCTGCGATCCTGGCTTCAGCCGGATTTCCGGGCTCGTTGCTGGCTGATGACCCGAACAACGGCGGCGAGAACTTTCACCGAGACCACCTGATTGCGTGGTGCATTGTTCCGTTCGACGCCAAACAGCGAGGCCCCAAAGCACGGGCTGAGATGGTTCGCGGGTTGGGTCTGTCACATATGGCCTATGACTGGCGAGACGTGCATGTGCCGACGTTTGAAGACGAAATCCTGCAGTACAAGAAGCATCAGATTGAGTTCTTCGCGTTTTGGGGCTGGCACGATGCGTTCGAACCGCTCATTGCAAAGCACGGAATTCATCCCCAGATCTGGATTATGTTTGGATCGCCTGCATCGGGAACTCAGGAGGAGAAAGTGATGGTCGCTGCAGAAGGATTGTTGCCGCTGGTCGAGAAGACTAGGACGCACGGCCTGAAGCTGGCACTTTACAATCACGGCGGCTGGAGCGGCGAACCTGCAAACATGGTCGCCGTATGCGACTATCTGAAGAAGCACCACAAAGGTGACCACGTTGGAATCGTCTACAACCTGCACCACGGGCACGAACACATCGCCGACTTTGAAGATCAATTGAAGATGCTTCAGCCTCACCTTCTGTGTCTCAATCTGAACGGCATGAACGACAATGCTCAGCCGAAGATTCTGCCCATAGGACAAGGGCAGCACGACGTTGTTCTAATCGGCCAGATCCGCAAATCGGGGTACGCTGGCCCGATCGGGATCATCGGTCACCGTGAAGAACTTGACGCAAAGGTAAGCCTGCAATTGAATCTGACGGGCCTGAAGTCGATTCTTACAACGCTCGGCGACACGAAATCCGCGGCAACGTTTGAGTAGGGCGTACCAGTGGTTCAGTCTATGAAAAAAGCCCGACTTTGAATTTAAGGCCGGGCTTCCGAGGAATCTGGTTCTAGCCGAGTCGTTCACTAGAACGCGTCCACCAGCGGCGGCTCGTTGCTGGCCGTCGCTGTGGCTGGAGTCTTTGAGTTGCTGAGGGAAACGGTCGTCGCCGGAACCGACGATGGGTTCATTGAAAACGCTGGATCAGGCGTGGGCGACATCGTGGATTTTGTAGCAGGTGTCGACTGAATCTCAAACGGAGTTCCTGACGGCATCACTGTTTCGGATGGAAACGACATCGATTCCATCGACGAGTCCATCATGGGCATCGACGATCCAAACGATGCTGTCTGGGTCGGCATCGACATCATCGGCGAAGTCGACTGCTGCCAGCCCGAAGGAGCGTAGTTTGCAGACATCATTCCCTGACCGTTGCCTGGCGACATTGCCATTTGGCCGTTCATTGGTCCGGGCATCATTTGACCATACATTGGGTTCCCTGCCATTGCCATTTGGCTTTGTGCCATTTGAGCCCGTGCCATCTGCATTTGGGCTCGTTGCGAACCCGGCGACGGAGGACCAAATGCTGTTTGCTGGCGAGGCACATTGTATGGGTGAACGCCGCGAGCCATCGCGGTGGCGACCATTGGGCTGGCTGGACCGGCAGCTTGTGAAGCGGCCGCGACGCGAGAATGAACGTCCGGTTGATTCCAGTCACTTCGTAGCGACTGCTGGTACATTGCGACTGCCTGCTGAGGCTGGCCGATCTCTTCGTAGTACTGACCCATGTGAGCCAGTGCGGTTGAGTGACTTGGATTGACCTGAAGCGCCTTCTGCAAAGATTCGGCAGCCGCGTCGGACTGTCCCATTTCTCGTTGAAGCCATGCGAGTTCCACGTGAGACTCCGGGATGTACGGCTGAGTGGCCGACCAGGTTGTCAGCATTGCTTGAGCTTCCTGACTGCGTCCCTGCGACAACATCAGCTCGGCCAGTCCATGATACGCTGGCTGGTGTGATGGTGACGCTGTCAGGGCCTGGCGATAGAGTTGCTCAGAACCAGTCGCATCGCCCATCTTCATGCGAGACTTAGCGAGGTTGGCGATGTAGTCGGGGTTACCAGGATCGCTCATCATGGCTGACTGGAATTCATTCGCAGCGGCAACATAGTTGCCCTGCTCGTAGTATCCCATGCCGGACGAGTTGGCCATACTGCCGCCCATGGTTGCACAACCGCTCACGGCTGCGATGCCAGCAATAATGAACAGACCGCGAATTGACTGATGCAGCTTGGAGAAGCGCATGACAAGAGCCTTTCAGGAGGTGCGAAAGGTGTGCTTTGCAGAGAGGAGAGTTGAAGACGCTTCGGCCAAAGGAACTTGGCGTTCACGTTTGAGAGATAGATGGGAGTTGTTGAGACAGGTTTCGCTGAAACACTGAATTCGGTTGAGAATGCCGAATACAGTTCTCAGGAAGAACTTTGCAGACCGCCGGAGTAATTCAGCAGGAGGGAGTCGAAGGATACAGGCAGCCGGGAGAATGCTGCAACGTCGATTCTGCCGGTCGAACCCTCCAATTACTGCACCTTGGCTTGTGAACCGGCAACATCAGCCGATTCGAGGCACTTTTCGCGACGCAGCGAGCAAAATTGGCCGATCAGCAAGAATTTGGCTCAAGTCCCCGGTTCGGGCCGTTTTCATGTGGGATCGCTGAAGACCGGAGTTTTTTCCCAAAGCAGGCGGAGTCCGTTCAGAACCACGAGAACGGTGCTTCCTTCGTGCCCGAGCACGCCCATCCACAGCGGCAGGCTGAAAAACGTGGAAATCACGAGCACGCCGATCATGGCAAACGCAAACACCATGTTCTGGCGAACTCGGCGACGGGCCATGTGGCTGATCCAAACCGCGATCGGAAGTCCTCGCAGATCGTCTCTCATCAAGACGACATCGGCAACTTCCAATGCCACATCGGTTCCGGCTCCACCCATCGCGATACCAACCTGAGCGACAGCCAGCGCTGGGGCGTCGTTTACGCCGTCGCCCACCATCGCCACCGGGCCGCCGCTGTTCGCCAGACGACTGAGCTCCACAACCTTTTGATCGGGCAAAAGTCCCGCTCGGAATTCGTCAACTCCAAGCCGTGCCGCGATGACCTTCGCAACTCGTTCATGATCGCCGGTGAGAATAACCGTCTTCTTGATTCCAAGCTTCTTCAAAGCACGCATCGTTTCGGGTGCTTCGGTCCGCATTTGGTCAGCGACGCCAATTACACCGCACAAGTTTGGTTGATCTGTTGCAATAAGCAGCGCCGTTTGGCCAAGCTCGCGAATGCGATTGGCCTGAGCCAACAATTCGGAAGGAAGCTTCATCTGGTGATTGTCGAACAGGCCTTCACGGCCGACGCCAACCCAAACTCCATCTACCTGTGCGTGAATGCCAAGTCCGGTGTGGCTGTGGAATTCGATTAGCGGCGCTTCGGTCATTTGGATACCACGACGTCGCACTTCTTCGAGGACCGGAATGCCCAGCGGGTGCTCGCTGCGACGCTCTACGGATCCCGCAAGGCTGAGCAGTTTATTTACATCGACGTTTTCCGGAGCCCAGATTTCAGTCACACCTGGTTTTCCCAGCGTGACGGTTCCCGTTTTGTCGAACGCGATGGTTTCGATCAGGCCCAGCGATTCCAGATGCACTCCGCCTTTGAAGAGAACGCCCTGTCTGCCAGCTCGTGCAATCGCCGACAACAAAACGGCCGGAGCACCCACGACAACGGCACAAGGCGACGCTGCAACCAGCAAAACCATGGCATGGTAAAAGGCATCGTGCCAGTTATCGGTATGAATCAGCCGAGCCCCGAGAAACACACAGAACGCCGTCAACAGTACGCCGATGACGTAAGGCTGCTGCCACGATTCGACGAACCTCTGTGTCGGCGTCTTTTGAGCCTGGGCGTCCTGAACCATGTGCACGATACGTTCCAGCGTGGTATCAGCGACGGCCTTCGTCATCTTAACGAGCACGCTGCCTCGACCATTGATTGTGCCTGAAAAGACTTTGTCCCCGACTTGCTTTTGGATCTGTTCGCTTTCGCCGGTCAATGTCGATTCATCTGCCCACGTTTCGCCTTCAGTCACGACACCATCGACCGAGAATCGCTCTCCCGGACGGACTCGCACGACGTTTCCGATCTGCAATGATTCGACGGCGACTCGCTGATCGTCGGAAACACCGGTCGCAACAAGCCACGCCTCACGTGGTCGGAGTTGAATCAACGATTCGATCGAGCGCGTCGTTCGATACATCGCGAAGGCTTCCAGCGTGCCGCTGAGAGAAAACAGGAACAGCAGCACGACGCCTTCCAGCCAGTCTCCAATCGCCGCCGCGCCGGCGGCTGCGATGATCATTAGCAGGTCAACATTCAGAACGCCTTCGCGAAGCGACGCCAGAGCATTGCGAGTCGGCTGAAAACCACCGGCCAGATACGCTCCTGTGCCGGCGACCATTGTGTAGAACGCGGCCTGGGAGCCTTCCATTTGATGCAGCACACCGCCCACACCGCCCAATAATGCGCAGATCGCTGTAGCTATCGCGCCGGCTATTGGAGGCGTTGCTTTTTCGCCGGGTTTTGGACCGTGTTCTGACGACATGAATGATACCGACCAGGATTTCGCAGGGCGTTAGTTGACTTCAGCTTCAGCGAATCGCAGTCACTTTCAAAAGGCAAAAACGAGCACGGAACCGTGCGTCCCGCTCAAAATGTTTAACGACGTTTCGACAATGGCTTGACCCCACCGCTCAATTGAATCTTGATTTCACCTTTGCATTTTGCAGCCACCGGCACGTTGACACGCAGAAACAACTGGCCGCCTTTTTTGGGAGTATGCTCGACCCCCGCATTCACAGGAAACGGCTCATTTGGCTTGCCGTCCGTCACTACCAAACCGATCAACGCACCAAAGGGCGCTGAGGCGATATGATCCTTTGCCGGGTCTGCGGTTGGAAGCCCGGTCAACGGTAACGAGGTCGCGAAATCGAACTTGTATTCGCCAACCGCTGCCAGTCGAAACGGCTTGTCGGCTTCAACTTCACACACCAGCACCCAGCCCTTTGAAACATCCAGTTCCGTTTTTATGCCGTTCTCCTGAAGCATCTCTTCGTTCATCGAGTCGATTTGCTTCTGCACTCCTTCCATTTTGGGATTGATCTGCAGGATCCTGTGAAGCACGTTCACGGCTTCTTCCTTTTCGCCCTTCCGATAGTACTCATTGGCGACTTCAGTGTATTCCTTCAGCAGCGCTTCCTCGGCCTTGGTGACTCGCGTTTCGAGCTGTTGCCCCGAAGGCATGTCTTTGCGATCTTTGTCCTTGTCCTTATCACGGCTTTGAGCTTGAGCAACGCTCGCCGTCAGCATGAACGTGACGAGGGCTACGCAACAAGTACCCGCAAGCGTCCGCATCGGAATCCAACAGCATCGATGCATTGAGATCCGAGAGTCCATGGTCATGTCTTTTCCCTTGAGGTTAGGGCACTTTTTGTGAAGGCAACGTGACTGTTCAGGCGAAATGTCGGTACCGCTGAGGATACGGTGGCTGTCAATCTTGTCGAACAACTGCAAGTAGTGGCTAGAATAGTGCGGATTCGGTGGCCGACAAAGTGTCATGGCTTTGCATCGGACAAGGGCGACGCATTTGATCTGGACGAGATTTTCTTCTCTTCTCCTCGCCACAGTCGCACGATATTGGATCGGTGCCGCCAGATAATGAGTAATGGTACGATCACGGAAAAGACTGCCAGAGGCAGGTTTTGAACGTTCAGAGCCGTTTTGCCGAGCAATGTGAACTGTGTCACCGCGAAACCGATTGCCGCAATAATCGATGACAGAGCAACAATTCTGGTCGCTGCGATCGCGACAACAAACAGCAAAAACGCGACACCGGTCGCCATCGGCGAAATCACCAGCACAACTCCCAACGCCGTGGCCACACCCTTGCCACCTCGCAGTCGAAGCCATATCGGATACATGTGGCCCACTATCGCGCAAATGCCGGTCAGAATCACGGCGAACTGAACGGAATCAGCGGCAATGCTCGACGGCAGAAACAGCTTAGCCGCCAGAGTTGGGCCGAGTCCCTTCATCGCGTCCAGAAACAAGACAAGGCCGCCCCATTTCCAGCCCAATACTCGAGCAACATTCGTCGCACCGATGTTACCGCTGCCGTGCAGTCGGATGTCGTCTTTCAAAACCAGCCGCCCGACCAGATATCCAAACGGGATGCCTCCCACAACAGTAGCGATCAGGCAAAAGACACTGGTCAAAACCAACATTGGAAAATGTCCGACAGAAAGGACTCTTCGGGGGAGCGATGTGTTCGAGTGAGGTGTTGGACTCGGGTTCGGCTGAGGCGAAAGTGTGCAAGCACTGGATTCAAGAGTCCCGGATTATACAGACTGTTGGCCTCATTGCATTACGCTGAGTGTTTCTTCTGTCGCTGGCTCTCAACGTAGCCTTCGCGATCAACAATTCGCCAGATTTTAGCCGGAGGCTTTGGCTGACTTCTGGACTTCAAATCGGCTAGCGTCTCAAGCTCAAGGGGGACACTTGTTTCATCAGAGCGGAATGATCGTTACGACCGAAAAAGCAGCCCCGGTCGGATCACGAGGATTCTTCGGAACGTCAGGAAATGGTGATTTTTTGCAACACGCTTTGATCGGTGGCCTAAAGTTGCGGACGCCATTTCCATGGGGCTGACTTCTCGTCTTTCGATCCAGGTTGCTTTTCCATGTCGCCGAGCTCGCCGGTTCGCTCACTCATCCACAGCGATCGCTTCAAGGCCGCTTTGATTGTAGCTGCGATCCTGACGACGTCGCTGGCCGCGATGAGTTCCAACTGCGCGGACCCGGATCTGTGGGGACATGTTGAATACGGACGCGAAGTGCTTCGCGACAGAGGTTTGCCCAGTACTGCCACGTGGACCTTCGCCGCTAAGGGAGCGGAATGGGTCAACCACGAGAACATCGCCGAACTCATGTTGGCCTGGACGGTGGACACTTTTGGACCTGGTGCACTTCCATGGATGAAACTGTCCATCGCCACGACGATCCTTCTGCTTCTGATCACATCCGCTCGCCACTCCGGCGCGGGATGGTTGTCGATTGCGATCGTATGCACGCTCGTCGCATCCAATCTTCAATTTCACTGGCACTATCGGCCCCAGATTCTGACGTATCTCAGTCTGGCCCTGCTGCTGACTCTCTGGCAGAGCGTTTTTAGTAACCTGCAGTATACCGACGAATCCATCGCAGTCCTGCAGCGACGATTGAAGCGGCTTTGGCTTTTGCCGTTGTTGATGTGTTTCTGGGCGAATTCGCACGGCGGATTTGCCGCCGGCGTCGCCATTGTGGGCGTTTATCATCTGCTCGTTTGTCTTCAAATCGTTCGAGCAACCGCATGGCGACATCGCAGCGCGCTGTTTCAACTGAGCCTTGTGACGATGACAGCCATTGCCGCGACGCTGGTCAATCCCTACGGAACGACGCTATGGAAGTTCATGCTCGATGCACTGCAATTGCCTCGACCTGAGATCGCCGACTGGGCTCCGCTGGAGTTGTTCGGAAACGAAGCCGTTCGCTTTTGGTGCCTGCTGGCCGTTGTGGGATTGGGGTTGATTCCTGACCGAGGCCGTCGTGATTTGGCTCAGGTGGTTTTGATAGCTCTGCTCCTCTGGCAGGGAATGAGTCATTGTCGGCATCTGTCGATCTTCGCCATCGTTTGTGGCTTCTGGATTCCACGACACCTGCATCATGTATACGAAATCGCCGCGAGATCGCTGCGACGAATGCAGCCACCGGCGATCACTTTGTCAGCGACAGTCCAGTCTCAACCAACTCTCGCCAGTTCCCTCGCGATGACTCTGCTTGTGGCCATCAATCTTGTGAGACTAGCACCCAGTCTTCAGCCTGTTCAAGTAGAACGAACTGAGTACCCTGTCTCGGCAATGCAGTTTATGCAGGATCGAACACTGACCGGCAACGTTATCGTCACGTTCAACTGGGCCCAATACGCAATCGGATGTTTCGCGGCGAACAACTCAACAAACACTCAGTCGCTGGTCGCCGTGGACGGTCGATTCGAAACGTGCTACCCGCGAGAAATCACGGATATCTATTTCGACTTCTGGTTCGGCACAACTGACCCGAAACAGCGATTCCGAAGTCCGAAATCGGCCGACATCGACCCATCCCGCGCTTTGACGTATTGCCAGCCGGATCTGGTACTGATTGCTCGCGAACAGTTGCCTTCTGTACGAGTGATGGCCGAGCATCAGAACGACTGGACTCTGTTATATCAGGATTCGCTATCGCAACTGTGGGGTCGACAAAGCAAATACGATGACACATCAAGTGCCGGCTTCCTGCCTGCAAACCAACGCCAGATTGGCGAAACAGAGCAGTTTGGCACCATCACCTGGCCAGCATATCCGGTGCGACGATCTCTGCACGACCGAATGACTTCCGGACCGCCGTCGGACGCTGAACTATCGATGTAGAGATCGCGTCCGTCGCTTCTGGAAACACCGCTCAACGAACCGCGGCTTTTAATCGTGCCACGCTCAGGGATCGATACTGATCGGCTGACCATCAGCACATTCAATCATGCGAAGCAGTGTTTCGTTTTCGACATCGCTACTGATGAATCGCGATGCGCCGTCACACAACATGATCAGAAAACGTTCGCCAATATTACCGAGACACTTCCTGGGTTCTTCTGGATCGTATTCGAGCCCTGAAGGTTTAGTCCAAACGTCTGCCGTATCACTTCCCGCCTGAACAATCATGATTGTGTTCGACGTTCCATCCAGGATATTGCGAATGCCGCGAGGTTCGTCTGCCCCAAATGGAGTTTCTTCGCCAAGGAAAACGTGATAACTGGTGTTACCTGGCTTTTCCACCCCTGGACATTTGAAGATGTCCGGCATCTTTTCGACCAGTGCCATATTGTGCTCGCTGTCCCAGTCTTCGTCCAGGTGGAATTGCTGATAGAGGTTGCCCTGCTCCAGATACGGAAGCAAATGAACCCGCCAGCTTAACCCCTTGTTGGCATCGTCACCTCGATGAGTGTTCCAGGATGGAAATCCCTTGAAAGCATCATGATAGTTATGCATCGCCAGGCCCATGCTCTTATGGGGTTTCGCAGGGCGGACTCCTTCGAGCGATTGAGCGATTCACGAAATCCGTCAAAAAAGTCATTCATGAATGGCGTCAAATCCTTCACCATTTCAGCTGGCTCTTCAATTCGCGGCAGGTCAAGAGATACGGTCTCCTCGTCTGCTTCGATCGTCACAGAATCGACTATCTCACTTAGCTTCTCGACTGCTGCGTCGGACAATTCAGGCTGGATAGCTGAAGCCCCCGCCATGAGTTGGGCTTTCAACATTAGGTAGCCGCCGCTGACAATCCCCGCAAACTGTTGAGCCGACTTTTTGCTGTCTGTTTCAATTTCGATCGACAGAAGGGATTCGTTGTCGCCTGTCGCGTCGAGTACAAGATTGGCCGAAACAAGAGTCTTCAGGATCGGGCCGAACGGTGCTCCAAGGATTTCCTGAATGTCATCATTCAATGAAGCAAGGTCCATTGCGGCAGCAGCGTTGTTTGTCGGGTAGAGTGATTCGAACTTAACTTTCACGTCGCCGCTCTTTTCACGCGTGGCGATCATCTGCCTGATGCTCTCTTCAGAACCGACTAGCAGTGTGAGTGGATTTGGAAAGTGCACGAGCGCACCGTTTGGTAACTTCACAGCATCAAAGCCATCGAAGTCGACACGCTGAGACGCTACCTCAACTTCAAAGTTCGAAAACAAGGTTTTTGTATCGATTGGAACTGCCGAGCGAATGATGATTCCGGGAACCGACGATGCCGACTTTGCAGTATCGAATGGTAAATTCACGACATTTCCATCCTGGTGCTGAACCAGAAACAGCAACTGTTGAGGCTCGATGGATTCGGATAAGTTCGTGACACTTCCGTCCATCATACCGACCATGAATTGAGGCCCAATCTTTCCGAGTGTCTTCAGCGGTTCGTCCTGATGACTTCAAGGCCGCCGGGTTTGGTCCACACTTCGGCCTTATCAGCCCCCGCCATGACAGTCATGATGGTGTTGCTGGTACCATCGGTGACATTTCGAAATGAGGGTGCCTCATCGCCGCCAAACGCGGTTCCCTCGCCGGTCAGCAGATGGATTGATGTCTTTCCCGCATCCTTGACACCCGGAGTCTTGAACCCTGCGGGCATCCGGTCGATCAACTTCTTGTTATGATCGCTGTCCCACGGTTCATCGAACTTAAACTGGTCGTAGAGTTCGCGTTGGTCGAGGTACGGAAGCAGATGGACTCGCCAGCTCAGGTTACCTTGCTATCGCCGTGCCCGTCGTCGTCAGGAAAGGAATTGTTAGCGTCATGAAAAACATGCATCGCCAGACCAATCTCCCTGAGGCCGTTCATCTGTCGCAAGTTTTCGAGAGCCTTTTCCTGAGTAGCCTTGATTTCCTTCATCGATTTCGAATCGATAAAGAAAACGGCCTCCTCGATTTGGGTCAGGTCGAGCCCTGTACGTGACGCGACAGCTTTAGTCACCTCGTCAAGAACATCATCGCCTTCAGATTCGTGAATCAAGTCACGAAACAGTTTGGCATTGAGCAGAGGAAGCGGCTTGATGCCAGCAACAATGACGACCTCGTCAGGAATAAAGCGTGAAGCTGGTTCGCCGATTTCTTTCGCTGGAGTCAACAGAACTCCCTGAACCACTTTTTTCCCGCTTTACTGGCAGCCGCTTTGGGAGAATCTTTGGGAGCCTCCTTTTTGCTGTCTGCTGCTTCGGATTTTGGAACTGCTTTCGCCGCGGCCTGACCGTTGTTGGCGGCTGGTGTCCTTTTTGACAGCCTGCTGTCCGAAGCTGGCGCCGGTATTCAAAAGCCAAGCACAACAAACGACAACAATCAGGACGACTCGTTTCATTGAACGCTCCCTGCTCCCTCGAACCCTCAGAATTGGTCAAGTTGAACCAGGTTCAGTGTCTCACCGTGTCCCGGAATTGCAAGTACGGCGGTTAGAACTCAGCAGGCTGGCACCCTTGTCACTTCGGTGCCGGATCATGCGAAACACACTCGAAACAAAGACCGCTCCTCCCCGCTACTATTCATCCGGGATGGACTCTGGTTCACAGCACCGAAACGCAAGATGAGCTTTCCAAAGCGGAACTCGCACGCTCATGCGGACCGGGGGCTGTTGACGCGGGTGAACACACACAATTCTGACAAGGGGTGAGCGGCGGACTCTGACACACGTCGCTATCAGCGGCATTTATTGCCGAATGAAGCGAATACTGCAAAAACCAGACTCGTTCGACCGTACAGAAAATCAGAGAACGACTTATGAAAACGCTTTGGTCATGGCATACTGAATGGCTCTGATCTGGCCAATGAATGCCTGGACCGTCATCGGGTGCCGGGGACGTTTGCAATGATGTGCGAATAAAGGCCGTCACGGATTTCAATCTGAAGGATCGCAGGATGCCAACCCTCCGAAGCATTGTTACCACGCTGTTGGTCGCTTTATTATTGTCTCAGTCAGCATTCGCCGACATCGAAAAACCGGTCAAGGGAAAGCGTTACACGCTCACCGAAAAGCATGGACCATGGATGATCATGGTGGCAGCGATTCGTGATATTGAAGACGAAGAACGCCGCATTGACGGCGGCATGACTGCGTGGCAGGCGGCCGACGAAATCGTCTTCGCACTGCGTGAGAAAGGAATTCCAGCCTACACTTATGCTCAGGAGAAAGAAGTCGCAAACGTCTCCGACGGTGCGGCGCAAGGAAGTTCCCGCCGGTACATTGCTCAGCACGGCTATATCTCGGTCATGGCTGGCAACTTTCCTTCGAACGAAGACTCAAAGGCCGTCGAAGCTCTTGAATTCATCAAGAAAAAGTTCTCAGCTAAGTTCCTGGCGGACGAAAAGAACGGCGGCATCTTTGCGAAGACTCCCGGACGCCCTTCTCCTTTCAGTCGCGCGTTTATGACCGTCAATCCTCTTTGGAAGGGCGAGGTTCGCGACGCTGAGGAAATCAATTTCATCGTCGGTCTCAACGCCGACAAAAAGTACTCGTTGCTGAAGAACAAGGCGAAATACACGTTGGTTGTCGCCACGTTTCAGGGTGGCAGCGTGATGCAGGTCGGCAACAAGCTGGATAGCACGAAAGGACTCTTCGATACGGGCCTGGTGAAAGATATGGACGCGTGTGGGATGAACGCCCAGGAACTAGCCGAGAATCTACGCCGAGCAAAGAAATTCGGGTACGACGAGAATTTTGAGGCGTGGGAGTATCACGACAAGTTCAAGTCGATCGTTACCATAGGTTCGTTCAACAGCAAAGACGATCCTCAGATGCGTGCATTGGCGACAAAATTCGGCGGCAAAGTAGTTCGAAATCCAAGGACCGGTGACGACGCATTAGCTGGCGAAGCGTTCACAATTCCTCGCTATCCAAAAGCGGGACAGCTTGTCGATCGGTCATGGGTGTTTGACGCCACTCCGAAAATCATGAAGGTGCCAAAGGTCGATTAAACAGCCAAATGCTCATCCAGGCGAAATCGCTGACGCGGCATTGCTCATCAAAAAAGCCCGGCTTCAAAAAGAAGTCGGGCTTTATTAAGTTACATGATGACTACGACTCGTTGCCGCCGAACTTCCTGATGGTTCGAGTTGGTCGATTTCGACCACGAAACGCTTCGAAGTTTTCGACCGTGTACTCTGGCAGCACGGTGTTGATGCGTTTTTCGATGTTTGTAAGCTCACCACCCTGCGCGAGTGTCACAAACGTGATCGCTCGGCCAGCAGCGTCCGAAGAAAGGCGCCCCGTTCGTCCCACGCGATGGACGTAGTCGTCGCAGTACTCGGGGATGTCGAAATTGATGATATGCGAAATCCCGCTGATATCGATGCCTCGGCCAACGACGTCCGTCGCAATCAACAATCGAATCTCGCCCGCACGAAGAGACTTGATGACCTTGTCGCGTTTTCGCTGAGGCAGGTCGCCATGAATGGCCGCAATGCGATCGGACTTCAGTCGCCTTGAGAATCGTTCGTAAAGAGCATCTGCTCCACGCTTGGTGCGAGTGAACACGATCGCCTGGCTCGGCTTCTCCTTAGCGAGCACTCGCAGCAGCAATGCCATCTTTCGATCTTCGTCGACCGTGATGTAGTACTGCTCAATTGTATCGACAACAACGCGATCCTCGGACAAGTCCACCATCTGTGGGGTGATCATATACTTTTGAGCCAGTTTTTCGACCGGCGGCGGCAGCGTGGCGGACAGCAACATTGTTTGACGTTCTTCGGGGCAGGACCGAAGGATGCGTTCAATGTCCGGTCGAAATCCGATATCCAGCATGCGGTCCGCTTCATCCAGCACGACCACATTCAAGTGTTGCAGTTTCAGGTGCTGCCGACGCAGAAGATCGATCACTCGTCCGGGAGTACCGATCACGACTTGAGCACCACCTTCGAGCTCATCGATCTGGCGCCCAATCGGACGGCCACCGACGGCAAGTGCGAATTTCAGTTTCGGACTTCCGGCGAGCTTCTTAGATTCCAGGTAGACCTGTTCGCTCAACTCGCGGGTTGGAGCCATCACCAGCACCTGCACGCGAGGCTGATCCAGACTGATGCGTTCCAAAGAGGGAAGCATGAATGCAGCAGTCTTGCCAGTGCCGGTGCGTGCCTGGCCAATGCAATCCTTACCTGTCAATGCGATCGGTATGAATGACGATTGAATTGGACTTGGCTTCTCGTAGCCAATCTTTTCGAGCTGCCGCAGGGTTGAGGACCTAAGCCCCAGTTTTTCGAACGTAGTTTC
>JANMEV010000221.1:0-7027 GCA_031377305.1 Planctomycetota bacterium
CTGCCTCGTGATTCGGAAGATGTGGATTGTGTATTTGTGGTGGCCGTGTTGACGAGCGATTCGGCCCGGCTGGCGAGCAATCCCTGAACTTCATAGGCACCGATGTCGGGAGCACCATCCCGAGCCGTGTTTCGTGCATCCACAGTCGGAGCAGACACCGTGCTTCCGGTGTCGATGGCCGAACTGCCGGACAGCAGGCGATGTGTCGTGACGAATCCGCCATTGTTCCGCAGCGTGGCATCCAAGAGTGGGTTGACACCGCTTTGATCCGCGGGTCCAGTGAGCCCCGCCGTGCCATCACTGTCAATATTGTTACCCAGTGAGCTCATTGCCCTGTTGGCGTTGACGCCGGACGTATTGTAAAGCACAGAATTTCGCAGCAGGACATCAGCTCCGCCGCCCTGCATGAAAATGCCGTCGCCGGATGCGGCGTCATTGAACGCGATCGTGACGTTGGTGGCGGTCACCGACCTGCTCGTCCAAAGTCCTCCGCCATTATTCACGGCAGAATTGCCGCTGAGGGTCACGTTGGTCAGCGACATCGCTGCTCCGCTTCCGGCGTCGTTAATTCCGCCGCCGTCCTTTCCGGAGGAATTTCCGCTGATCGTTACCCGGTTCAGCGTCACGCTGCCGCCATCATTGTAGAGGCCTCCGCCCCAGTCGCTCCCTGTGTTATTGCTGATGATAGTGTCTGTCGCCACCAGAGTTCCGTAGTTGTAGATCCCGGCTCCGCTGCCGGTACTATTGCCCGTGACTACAACTCGCGACAGATTCAGTGTCGAGCCATTATCGGTGAGAATTCCGCCGCCCCAGTTACTGGAAGGCGTTGAGCCGCCACGAATCGTGACATCCTCGATCGTCATCGAAATTGCCCCACGCAACTCAAACACACGATCCAGCGAACTCGCGTCAATAGTCGAAAGGCCCGATCCTGCTCCGGTGATTGTCAGTGAGTCGGTGATATCAAGGTCGCCCGCAAAGGCTGCGTTTTCCCCCTGACCACCAATGGCAAACGTGAACGTGCCCGCCGTGAGAAAGATTGTATCGGCACCGGCCGTATTGTTGGTCGCAATGATCGCTTCGCGCAGCGAAATGAATCCATCAATTCCCTTGCTCGCCAGAAGAGCCGCCACCGACGATGTGTCGCCATCGAGCACGTCTGTCGTTGTACCGACCGTGATGACGCCGAGCAGATCGTTCCAATCACCACTTATCACACTGCTGCCGAACACCTGTGTCTCGATAACTCCCCGCTCGTATTCCAGCGTCCAGTCACCGCCGAACCGTTCGCTGCCCGTTGCGTTTGTACTGGCCGCAACGTCGGCTCCCGTCAGACGGCTCAGAGATTCCACAAAGTCTTCACCCTCAGGTGACTCAGCCACGTCGCAGCCATACAACAACAGGTCGGCATTCGCCGTCAGACTGTGCTGCCATGCAAGCAACTCGGGAGCATGCTGAGCCAAAGTGTCTGCGTTGAGAATGGTCGACCCCAGCAGGATTTCGCCGGCGGCACCGTGAGTCAGCAGGTGTATCGCGGACACGTTGCCAACGTGTTGAAGCTTTTGAGTAATCTGTGAAATACCGTCCGTCTCGGAATCCAGTCGGAGAATTCGGAAGTCGCGATCCGTGCTGAGCAGTTCAAAGAGAAGCGTGTCGGCATCCTGCACTCGGTAATCGATCACGATCAATTCCGGCCCGGAATCCTGAAGGGCTTCTGACGTTTCGGCCAGAACTGCCGTCACATCAATTGGCGTTGTGGACAGCTCCGTCGATGCGTCCGAGGAAATCGATTCGTAAGACGTTTGGGGCAATTCGGTCTGAGACAATTCCGACAGATCGGGCGTTTCGAGCCCAAAGTCCGTCAGGCCAGTGTCTATCACCGAAACGGAACTCACCGCATCCGCCGGCGCAGGACTGACAGCTTCCGCCACAACGGCCATCGGAGACGCGCTCATCAAAACGCGGGATTCCAGCCGAGCGGCCTGCACAGGGCGAGGCCGATACTCATCCGCGCTGTTCGCCGATTCATGCCGCAACACGTGCAACATTTCATCGATCAGCGTCTGGACCTGATTCTTGAGTTTCCGGCGACGAAAGACCATAACAGTCACCCACAAAGCCGTTAGTCAGCACTTCAGTGAACCTTCGCCCCGAGCAACTCGAATTGCGCAGCGTCGGCCCGCACCGCGAGAATGCGGCATTCTTAAACGTACACCACAACCGGCAGGGTCGGCTGTCTCCTTCCGCGTTTCCTTAAATCAACCACGTGCCACAACCGCTTCAAACGCCCCATCTGGGAAAGACGTTAGGGCTATCGTCGATCGGCAACTTCTGCCGATCGAAAATCGACGCCTGGTGAACTGGGCAACACAGGCAAGAACAAACGATCGTGCGACATTGTCAGGTAGATCCGACGGGTAACCATCATGTTTCATTTCACTGACTTTGAGGACTATGACGAATGTTCCTCAGACAACATCTGTCGAGCGATTAGCCCAACATGTTCTGCGTCTTACGAATCGACTTGCCCGGGAACGCGTGCCGTTCATGTCAGATCCTTCATCAGATCCCATTTCTGACAGACCACCTGCTTGCGTCACCACGCTGGCAAGCTGGCTTCGTGAATGCATGACTGAGCGGACGACGTTGGCGATTCTCGCATCATCCGCAATTGCTGCGACGATGGCTATCACCTGGCCGAGCAGAGAGTATCTTTCCGCCGGCCAGTTTGCGTCAGGCGATGATCAGGCGATCGCTGGCTTTCAGAATGTCGCTGGTGGCGATTCCAATGGAATGCAGATCGTTCCTCGCGGCAAGGACGTGAGTCGCCAGCCGATTCAGGACTGGCGAGAATCAAGAACCGCGTCATTCAACAAGCCCGCATCCGGGCAGCAGCATTCGGCTGGACGTCGAGCAACCCTTCAGGCGCCCATCTTCTCAACCGCTCAGGTTACGAACACGCCGGCGGTTCCCGAACAAGCCATTTCGAACGAGCCCGCCAGGATTGGGCACTCCGGAATGGGGCAGCGTTCCGTTGGCATGAACTACGTCGACGCAACCGGCATTCATTCGCTGCCTTATGGCGGAACATCAGCAACAAAGTCAACGAGCGCC
The DNA here is from genome assembly GCA_031377305.1 of Planctomycetota bacterium. Lineage (GTDB taxonomy): Bacteria > Planctomycetota > Planctomycetia > Planctomycetales > Planctomycetaceae > SXXK01. The sequence continues at coordinate 3,115 of JANMEV010000221.1, forward strand.
ATGGAGCACCGAGTGCTCGGCAATGTCTCGACGTCCAATCCGATGCGATCTGGTCGATCACGACAGGAATCTGAACTCCTCATTCCTTCGACTCCCGTACCAGCCGTGCCAGTCCCGGAAGCTCCACCCACTGTGGCCAAGCCACAAGCCGAGATCCCCAACGCGTTCTATCCGGAAATGACAACTCCTTCGATGCAGGATGGTCATCAGGAAATTCAGACGCCTCCGATGGACCGTTCTGGAAGTGTGGTTCCGCAACAGAACTCGCAACCGTCCCGCGGAACTGCGGACATTCCGCTTTCATCACAGGGTATTCCGGCTGGGCCGCGCAGCATTCAGGGAACACCAGCTCGGCCACGCAACCCGGGGCATGGCGCGGTGCCCGGAACATCGGGTTTCCGAGCCACCGTCGAATCCGACGCGCCAGGCTGGATTGGCCCCTACATGGGCCGAACCGATATGATTCCTGACGGCAGTGAGAACCTTTTGACGCCAGCTCCCAGCGTCATCATGCCGCCCGACTTCACAGCATGGTGGGATTCCGCAGTTCAACAGCGCGCTGGAATCGCTCCTCGGTCCTTACCGATCGATGTGACGTCTCTCGTTGAACAAGCCCTTATCCATTCACCGCAGGTTCAGGTCCTGCAGGCCGATCCGGAAGTGCAACAGCGAATCGTTCGACAGGAAGAAGCAGCGTTTGACTGGCGCGCCTTTCTGGATACCAAATATGATGACCTCAGTGATCCAATCGGAAACACGTTGACGACGGGTAATAACTCCAGTCGTTTTCAGGACAACAAGTTCAACGCCTCTGGCGGCGTAAAGCGACGGACCGGATCTGGCGGCGAATTAAAAGTCGCTCAGCAATTCGGACATCAGTACAACAATTCGCGGTTCCTGTTGCCGAACGCACAGGCCACATCGCGACTGGAGTTGAGCTTCCGTCAGCCTCTGTTGAACGGTGCTGGCACAGTCTACAGCCAGAATCAAATTGTTCTTGCCCGGATTGCATCGAACTCGACAGGCGATGAAACACTGCAGGAGCTTCAAGCTCACCTCTTCAGCGTGGCGGAAGTCTACTGGAAGCTTTACAAGGCTCGCGCGGAGTTCTTTCAGCGACAGAAGCTTCTCAGCTCTGCTCAGAGAGTGCTGACCACGCTTGAGGCACGAAATCAGGTCGACACGATTCCTCGTCAAACTCTGCGAGCCCGCGCTGCCGTCGCGAGAGCCGAGTCCCGTATGCAGCGTGCCGTGACGGATATTCGCAATGCGGAATCGCAACTTCGATTGCTGGTGAATGATCCCGAGATGTTGAATAGCGGTCCGACCGAATTCACGCCAACCGAAACGCCCGCGATGATGGAATCGTCGATCGGTCTTCGCGATTCGCTTCAAACCGCACTGATCAATCGGCCTGACATCTCACTGGCGATTCGGCAAATGCGAGCCTCCGGAGTTCGCATGGGCGTCAGTAAAAGCGAGATGCTGCCAAAGCTTGACTTCATTGTCAGCTCGTACGTTGCCGGCCTGCAAAACAGTACTCAGTTCGCTGATTCATACGGCGATCAGTTCAGCCAGGGCCGCCCCGGTTACACGGTTGGTTTGGAGTTCGAAGTGCCCCTCGGCAACCGTGCCGCCAAAGCCAAAATGGAACAGCGACAGTGGGAACTCAAGCGAGCGATCAACGGATTCCGCGCAACGGTTGAAACGTCGCTGACGGAAGTGGAAATCGCGAATCGAGAAGTCGAAACATCGTACCGCGAACTGCTTGGAAAGTATCAGGCGATGTTTGCCGCTCAAAACGAAGTCAGCTATCTCCAGGACCGTTTTGAAGTTCTGCCGATGGCCGAGGAATCCTCGATGCTGCTCCTGGAAGATTTGCTGGACGGCTTCGAACGCCTGGCTGACGAAGAATCTGCGTTCGCTCAGGCTCAAACGAACTATGCGTTGTCGATAATTCAACTTCGTCGCTCAACCGGTACACTGATGCGGTCGCGTCACGATGCACCGGAACTGAAAGCTGACGAATCAGACTGGATGTCATCTCGAGCCGAGCAAACCGTTGACGAATCAATTTCGACTGTCGCAAAAACAGCCAATCTGACGACAGCCGAAACACTGGACTCAGCAGAACGTCCGCCCGCTGAATGGTCACAGCCCATTAAGAGCCAAGCCGTCGACAAGACACCGCAAATGGTCGCTCCTGCACCTCGCCCAAAGAGTGCCGTTCAACAGGTGGGCGGCCATTCGTTTAACCGCGAGCGTTGATCTCAACACGACGTCGATTCAACAGTTCAAGATTCTCTGTCAGCCGACGCAATCCAATCCAATCCAATCCAAGGTGCTTCATGGTTGGGCGAACAACGACCGATGTCGATTCGTCGAAGCGACCTGGCTTCAGTGGCCCGTCATCGAAGAAACTTGCAGGGGCGACATCCGCAGAGCTCATCCCGCATATTAGAGCTCTTGCGGATTCGCTGAAGTCTGCCACTGCCGATCAGTTGAAGGCCGAAACGAATCACGTTCGCAGTGAATTGGCTCGCGGGCAGGCCCCTTCCGAGCCTCACATACTGGTTGCCGGACTTTCGCTCGCCTGCGAAGCGCTTCGTCGATCGAAAAACGTTCGACTTTACGACGTCCAGCTTATGGCCGCGATGGCGATGTCTCGCCGCTGTATCGCGCAGATGCAAACCGGCGAAGGCAAGACCTTCGTCGCCGTAACCGCATCGCTGCACCTGGCGCTGGCAGGGCGAGGCGTGCACGTTGTGACTCCCAACATCTATCTTGCCGAACGAGACCATTCGCTTGCTCTGCCGGTGGCCGAAGTACTGGGTCTGACGGTGTCTCTTCTTCCCGAACGGGTCGATGCGTCACAGAAGGCTCCGACCTATGATGCCGACATCACCTATGGCACGGGTCACGAGTTTGGCTTCGACTATTTGCGAGACCAATTGACTCTTCGCCAGCAGGCTCAGGAACGCCTCGGCGAACGGTTGCTGAAGAATCTTCGTCCCGATGCATCGTCTCGTCGATCGACAATGCAGCGAGGCCTCGCATATGCCGTGGTCGACGAAGCGGACAGCGTTTTGATTGATGATGCAAGTTCTCCCCTTGTTCTGAGCTTCGGCACCAACGAACGCGCGCCGGACGCGGATGCTCATCTGACGGCAAAGGCTCTGGCAGAGATTCTTGTTCCAACAGACGAGTACTTCCTGGATGCTTCGACCGGTCGAGTCGCATTGACGGACGCAGGAGTTCAGCGATGTCATGCGGCTGACGTTGCGATTCCTGTGCTGCAACTGGTTCGTCCGTGGACCGAATATGTTCAGCAGGCTCTGCGAGCCCGTCATTTGTTTCGCCGCGACGTCCACTATGTCATTCAGGAAAACGAAGTTCAAATTGTCGATGAAACGACCGGCCGCATTTTTGAAGATCGTTCGTGGCAGGATGGCTTGCATCAGGCTATCGAAGCGTCGCAGGACCTGCCTATCACTGCGGAAAAGTACTCCGTCGCACAGGTGACACGGCAACGGTTCTTTCGGCTTTATGAGCATCTGTCCGGTATGACAGGAACGGCTCTGGGTTGCGAACGGGAACTGCACGACGTCTACAATCTCGACGTCGAAGAAATTCCTCTTCGCGTTCCTTCGAAACGCGAGGTGTATGCGACACGATTCTTTGCCAGCGGCGATGTGAAGAACGCCGCGATCGTTCACGATGCCGTTCAAATCCAGCAGCAAGGTCGATCGGTGCTGATTGGAACTCGCTCCATCTCCGACAGCGAATCGCTGGCCCGACTGCTTGAGGATCGCGGCATCGCGTTTCAGCTTCTGAATGGTCTGCAAAACGCTGATGAAGCGGAAATCGTCAGCCACGCCGGTCAACCTGGCGCAATTACGATTGCTACGAATCT
>JANMEV010000427.1:0-26791 GCA_031377305.1 Planctomycetota bacterium
AGACATCGTCACAGACCTTGCCGTGCAGCTTGAAAACGGCCGAACCGTCTATGAAGTAACGTCCATCAAAAACCAGGACTCCCGACCGTGGGTGATTCTTGTAAATATCAGCGAACTCGAGTTCCGCAAGAACGCCCAGCAGTACGCTGACGACGGATTCGCGATGCAGATCCATCGCGAAATCGCAGTTGACCGCAAGAAGTTTCATTCGGCCGTTTGGGTTCAGGATCCGTCCGCCGAACCCAGTTTGTTTTTGCCTGCCGAGAAACTGCCGGAATCGGGCTCCATTGGCAGTGACCTGGATCCGCTCCGAGATGTCATGACCAAACTGATCACCGAAAACAACATTCCCGGCGGCACTCTTGCCGTTGCTCACAAGGGCAAGATGATCTTTGAACGCGGGTTTGGCTATTCCGATCTCGAAACCAAAACCGGAATGCCGACCGCCGCCAATATGCGAATCGCCAGCTTGTCGAAGCCAATCACCGCGGTCGCCATTCTGATCCTGGTGCAGGAAGGCAAACTTGACCTCGACGGCAAGCTGATTGATCTTTTGGCGTCTCATCCAAAGCATCGGTTTGAGACAAAACAAACCATGGTAGTTGACCCACGATGGTCGAGCATCACCGTCCGGAACTTGCTACAGCATTCGGGAGGCTGGGACCGCGACAAATCAAAGGACACGGTCTTCCAACTGGCCGAAATCACGAAAGCTCTGGAACTCAAACGCCTGGCACGGACGCCCGACATGATCCGGTATCAATTCCGACAGCCGCTCGATTTTGACCCCGGTTCCCAATATGCCTACAGCAACATCGGATATTGCATGCTGGGCCGAGTCATCGAATCGGCAAGCGGCCAAACCTACGACGACTTTGTTCGTGATCGTATTCTGAAGCCCGCGGGAATGACGCAGACTCGGCTTGGAAAGACCCGGCTCACCGATCGCGCAATCGACGAGGTTCACTATTACACGCAGAAGATCCGCAAAGGGCCAGCGATTTGGAACGTGGCCGAAGGAAAGTCGAATGGCAAGCAAAAGATGGTTCCGTCGCCTTATGGGCAATGGGACCTTGAAGTGATGGATGCACATGGCGGATGGACATCAACAGCTCCTGATCTCGTGCGATTTATCGATGCCATCGACGAAGTCAAATCTCCGCTGCTGAACTCAGAATCCATCCAGTTCATGCTGGCACTGCCATCCTTCGCCGACTCATCAACGACCAACTTGTGGTACGGACTTGGCTGGAATGTTCGCGTTGTGGATTCGTCAGGTGGCAAAAACTTCTGGCATACAGGATCGCTGGCTGGCACATCCACTTTGATGGTGCGGCGTTGGGACGGATACTCGTGGGCTGTGCTTTTCAATGTCGACCAGACGAAAGGCGGAGAGCGCTGCACGGATATCATCGACCGAGAAATCCATCAAGCGGTCAATAAACTGCCCATCGAAAAACGCTAAAAAACGGTTCAAAACTCGAGACGCAGCGCCGCCTGACATCCCGCTCCTGCCAGCCTTTAGACCGAGCCGAGTGCGGTCCGCAGCGGCCTATGCGCCCTGCTATTCCTTTCAAACGGCTCCTTCACTGGGCTTAAGAAAGAGATTTTCGCATCCGGCGAGAAGTCTCGTATTCATTTTGTTATGCTGGCGTCAACGACGCGGAAATCCGCTGCTTCATTCGCTCTCGGAGTCTGAGATGATCATCCAAAAGGAATACAAGTTCTACGCCGCGCACCGCAACGAAACGCTGATGGACAAATGCAGTAACCTGCACGGCCATCGCTACGGTCTGAAGTGTTTCTTTGAAGTGGAACGAGACGGCGACATCAGCACTCTGTTCGGAGCCTTCGACGAAAAAGTCGAACCGTGGCTGAAGGCGTTGTACGACCATGGTATGCTGATCAACATCCACGATCCGCTGTATGAGACGCTGAAAGATCATTGCCGACGTACCAGCGAGAACTTCAAGCTGAAGCTCTTCAACGGTCCGACCAGCGTCGAAAACCTGGCGTGGATGATGTTCACCGAAATTACCGAAATGGGATTCCGGCTGTCTCACATCGAATTGCGCGAGACGGATTCTTCTGTTATCTCCTACTCGCGAGAAGACTGGATTCGAGACAACCGCTACTTCGCATCAGTGCGAAGTCCCGGAGTTCCTTCCGAAACGACTCTCAAGGAAACATCCGAGCCTCACACGTCGCTATGACTACATTTTGAGTGGGAAAATTGATTACCTGCGTTTTGCTACTGCTTGCCTTCAGTTCGCTTTGACCACCAAGGCAGTCCGACACCACCGTCCATCGTCAGTGTTGTTCCCGACATGTAGGAGGCTTCCTGGCTCAAGGTGAAGCAAACGCCGTGAGCCATCTCGTCCGGTGTTCCCATTCGCCCCATCGGCAGGCTTGCTGCGCCTTCATCCAACTGCTGCTGAGTGAAAAACTTGTGCTCGCCTGGTGTGTCGATCCAACCCGGATGGAACACGTTCACTCGAATGCCGGACTTGATCAGCTCAATCGCAGCTGTTCGAGCCATGTGATCGATCGCCGCTTTTGACATATTGTAGGCCATCGCCGTTGGGAACGGGATAATCGCGTGCGGTGAACTGATCACCGTGATCGCGCCGCCTTGACCCTGTTTCAGCATTTGCTGAGCCGATGCGCGGACACCAAACATGGCACCCCACATGCTCACTTCAATCGTCCGACGGAAGCCGTCCATGTTTGCGTCCACCATCAGTTCGCGGTCGCTGTAAACGGCATTGGAGACAAACAGATCCAGGCTACCGAACGCGGCGACAGTCTTAGCGACTATGTCCTCCACAGCCTTCTGATCTGACACGTCGCACGACACAACAATCGCCTTGCTGCCCAACGCTCGAATCTCTGCAGCAACTTCTTCCGCCTGAGTGACGCTTGAACTGCAATTGATGGCCACATTCGCGCCGCCACGTGCGAGCGCTATGGCAACGGCACGGCCAATGCCCTTTGAAGATCCGGTAACGAGTGCATTCTTGCCGTTGAAGTTGTAGTGCATGATTTAGCCTGAAATGAAGGTCTGACTTGATTAGCGTTTCGAAACCAATGGTTGGCTTACGATGGAATCCAATTTCGCTTTATTCGATCCAGCAATGGATCAATCATCGCAAACATGCGCTTCACCGATCCCGTGCCGTTAAGAAAATCCCGGATGGCAAAACATGGCTGCCGCTGAATTGAGCGAGCATCTTCGTGGGTCATCCATACCCAGTCAATGGACGGCGCCGTTTGATCCGTTATCAGGGATTCTGGAATGACTTCGCAAGAAACACGGCAGTCAGCAACAAACAAAGCGATGCGAACCAGTCCCCGAATCGGGTATAGAGCGACTCGCGAGGATCGAGCGGAACCTGCCCAAAAATGATCCCTGAAAACTGGCGCCGCCACGCTCTGGTCTGCGGATCACGAAGCCCGTTCACCGGAGACAACTGTGGAGTCAACCCTTCGAAAGGTTCTTTCATTTCGAGGATCTGCTCAGGCTCACGGATTTCGCCGTTACCGTCAATGAATGCCGAAATCCCGCCATTCACGCAACGCACCATCGGCACGCGATTCTCAACGCACCGAAATGCCGACGTGATCAAATGCTGGTCCAACTCGCTGGATCCATGAAACCAGGCATCATTTGTCAAATTCACCAGCACATCGCATTCTTTTCCGTCTGCGTCACGCTGAGCGGCCATGCGGCTAACAAGATGGGGCACTGTGTCCTCAAAACAAATCAACGGCGATGCACGGAAGCCTGCGTATTCGAAAAGCTTCACTTCGCTTCCGGCGTCAATCGTCGAACCCACGGGCGTCAGGTTCGCGAGAAAAGGAAACACATCCTTGAGTGGGACGTACTCGCCAAACAACACGCGGTGAACCTTGTCATATCGGCCAGCATATCCAAGATCGGGTCGCACGAATGCGGCCGAGTTGTACGTCTTCAGGTTATCTTTGTCCGCAACCTGTGCGATCAACCCCATGACGATGGCGGCACCGGCAGCCTGAGAGTCCTGTTCCAGTCGTTGCTGAATTTCACGCGTTCGAAACTGCTGCACAAACACGGCGGCTTCATTTCCGTAGTACTTCGCGTCTTCCGCAGGAATGTGAGAAAGTATGTTCTCGTCAGTGACCCCGTCAGCTACGCTGAGTTCAGGCCACGAAAACATGGTCTCCGGCCAGACGATGAAATCGGGCTGCAGGGCAACGGCATTTCGAGTCAGCCCGTCGTGGACTCGATGTCGAGTCAGCATCGTATCTCGATCATGCTTGACTTCGGGTGTAAAGTTGCCCTGTATCAAGGCGAACGCCGGCCCCGCCGGGAAATCGGAAGACGGCGTCTGGCGAATGAAACCGTAGCCGCATGAAAGCAGCAGCAACGCAGACGAGCCTATCGCAGCTCGCCTGGACACTGTTGCGACACCAACATCCGGCACATCGAGCTGCAGTCGCTTCAGCCACGCCAAAGGCACATGCTCGGAAATCGCGCCAGAAACAAACGCGACCACAAAACTGACGCCATACGCGCCGACGACATCCGAAATTTGAATCAAGCTTGTCCAGCGATACTGCGAATGTCCAAGGTAGTACCACGAAAATCCCGTGAGCATGTAGGCTCGAACATATTCAAGAGCCGTCCAGACGATCGGAACCGCGAGCCACAGCGGCAGCCCGCGCGCAATGCACCGGCGTCCAATCCAAACAAAAGCAGGAATGTACATCGAAACATAAAATGACAACGCCGCGAGAGCAAAATACATCGCGGGATGTCCATATCGCATCCATTGCAGTGTGGCACACGCCCAGACAAAGGCCACTAACCATGTGAAAAGCAGGCAAAATCTGGGCAGCGATCGAAGTCGCAATAGTTGGCACAACGGGACTAACGCGATCCAGGCCAGCGGCGCAAGCTGCACGGGCGTGAAGGAAAGCCACAGCAGAAAAAGACTAACTGCAACGAGCAGTGCTGCAGATGACGCTGAGCCAGACGGAGGAATCTCTGCCTTGCGCCCAGACTGGATGATTCGCTGAACTTCAGGCCGAAGCTCTGCCGAAGGAAGATCAGGATTCGATTTTGAACCTGTCATCGCCGTGCATCCGTGCCGGAAAATTTGAGTGTTGCTGTGAAGGAAACAACGAATGATCCCATCCGCACAGCGTTGAGCCATTCCATGGCCCATGTTTTTCGCTCTCGAGCGAGCTTTATGAGTTATTTCGTCGAACAAAAAGAATGCAGGACGGCCCAAACGGCCGACCTGCATTCATCAATAATTATGTCGCAGCGGCTTTCTTCAATGTCTCTGCCATGTCGGTTTTTTCCCAGGTGAAGCCATCGCCCGAGCGGCCGAAGTGGCCACCTTCAGCGGTCTTCAGGAACACCGGGCGACGCAGTTCCAGGTGTTCGATGATTCCCTTTGGAGTCATCGGGAAGTGCTTCATGACCAGCTTTTCAATCTTGTCTTCTGCGATCGTTGAAGTACCGAACGTGTCGACTCGAACGCTCACAGGCTCAGCCACGCCGATCGCGTAGGCCAGCTGAACTTCGCACTGCTCAGCAAGGCCGGCAGCAACGATATTCTTTGCCACATAGCGACCCATGTACGCTGCCGAGCGGTCGACCTTGGTTGAGTCCTTGCCGGAAAATGCTCCGCCGCCGTGACGACCCCAGCCACCGTATGTGTCAACGATGATCTTGCGGCCGGTCAGACCGGTGTCACCGTGAGGTCCACCGATCACGAATCGACCGGTCGGGTTGATGTGGTACTTTGTGTTTGCGTCCAGCATGTTCGCCGGGATCACAGCGCCGATGACTTCCTTCTTCACGAATGAAGTGATCTCTTCCTGTGACACGTCTTCTGAGTGCTGAGTCGAAATGACGATCGCTTCGACTCGAACGGGCTTCTGGCCGTCGTATTCGACCGTGACCTGGCTTTTGCTGTCCGGACGCAGCCAATTCACAATACCCTTCTGACGAACTTCCGTCAGTCGGTTGATCAATCGGTGAGCGAACGCGATCGGCACTGGCATCAGCTCGGGAGTCTGATTGCAGGCATATCCGAACATAAGGCCCTGGTCACCGGCACCGTCTCGGTCAACGCCCATCGAAATGTCAGCGCTTTGAGAATGCAGCTTGACGAGTACTTCGCAGGTGTCTGCGTTGAAGCCGATGTCGTCGCTGGTGTAGCCAATGTCGCGAACAACTTTGCGAGCCACTGCAGCGTAATCGACTTTGGCGTTGCTTGTGATTTCACCGGCAAGGCAGATGAAATCTGTGGTGCAAAGAGTTTCGCAGGCAACGCGAGCCGTCGGATCCTGAGCCAGGATCGCGTCCAAAATGCCGTCTGATACCTGGTCGGACACTTTGTCCGGATGTCCCATGCTGACCGATTCGCTTGTGAAGAAATAGTTCGCCATTGTTGCCTGTACCTGAGGGGTCGCCAAGAGTGAATTACGATGAACCTGAGTGCACAATTTCCCGGTAAAATCCCGGAAAAGCAGGCGGAAGTCTAGAAGACAGGACACCCTCTCACAACAGAGATCCCGCCGCAAACGCAAGATCTCCTTCGTTTCCGGCGGCGACCCCGAATATGAGGAACCTGGACAATTCACCACCAACATAATCAGGAAAATCGTTTGTTATCGAAAAGCCATGATGAGGTGTGTGAAGCGGGTGGCAGAGGCTGTTTCGCCTTCATTCCGGGGTCCAACGGTGGATCTGTCCGCAAGCTGCGACACTGGATACACTGCCCGTCGCCCATTCTTTGAATCAAGGACAGCGGACTGTCTCGATGCGAATTCCCATTGATCCAACCTCATCAACTTCAGGATTTCGACGTCTGGCGATGTTTTCCGTCGGCGTCGGTTGCCTGTTCGCAGTCTCCTCGGCCATGGGGCAATCCGTTGAGGGATCGCCGACGCCCGAGAAAACAGCTCAATCGTTCCTCAATGTTCGCGATATGCTCGAAGCAGGAGGAATGATCGGGTACGTGATCATGTTCCTCAGTTTTGTCATGGTGGCTTTGATTGTTGACTTCCTGATTCACATCCGCAGAAACGTGTTTATACCGCCGGGACTTGCTGAGGAAATCCATCGCTGTCTTGTCGAAAAGAAGTACTCGGATGGCTTGAAGCTGTGTGAAAAACATCCAGGCTTTCTCGGCCGCGTGCTTCACGCCGGACTCGAAGAAATGGGCACCAGCAGCTATTCGATTGTGGAAAAAGCGATGGAGGATGCGGCTTTTGAACAGTCGTCTCGCAGCTTTCGGCGAATTGAACATCTATCGGTCATCAGCACTCTTGCCCCAATGCTAGGTCTGATGGGAACCGTTTGGGGAATGATTTTGGCCTTCATGGAGTTTGAACTGAAGGCTAACCCGCAGATTTCAGAACTCGCGCCGGGCGTCTACAAGGCGCTGATTACGACTCTGCAAGGCCTTGGAGTTGCCATCCCTGCCACAGGAGCCCTCGCCTTTTTTCGAAGCCGAGTCGAAGAGCTTTCCACGGAAGCGACTCTCCTGGCGGCTCATGTGTTCTCAGACTTCCGCCGCGCGGCTCAGGCCAGAGCAAAGCAAAAGCGAGTTGCTACGGGAGAGTCGGAAGGCTAGTTTTCAATGAGTGATGACTTGCTGAATGCAGGCTGGGCGTCGCACTTTTGGACGTCAACCGTGCATTCCACGCACGGTTCTTCACTCGGGCAGCACGCCTATGGTGATTTCACTCGCCCCGTTGCTGAATCGACTTCGATGTTCAGTGACTCATCATTCTGAACGTAGAACACGAAGCCATTGAACATTTCATGAATCGTTTGAGGCCCGTACTGCACCGAGCTTTTCGAATCCGGGTTGTAGGGATTGAACGCCGAATTGTCGAAATGAGCGATGGCCTCAATCTTTGTTCCTGCTGACAGTTGCTTCTTTCCCGGCTCGATCTCGTATCCCAATTGCCATTCAAAGTTGTAGTTGGCAATCTGCAGTAGAGTTTCTCGTTTGTTATCCGAAGAAACAGCATAAAACGTCATATCGCGGCCGCGTACGTGCATATGTGTGAACAAGCCCATCAACGTCACATCATGCGACAGAGTGTGGCTGGCCTGTATCCTGAATGCCGGGTCGTTTGGGGGAATCTGCCAGCCTCGCGGGTCCAGCAGGAAGTGACGAAACTGCTTCTTCACGGGGCTTCGAGGAAACCGCAGTCCCACTTGAATCCGGCTGGTTTCTTCTTTGCCCGTTGTCGTGTAATGGATTTGAAGCCCAAGCCCCGAACCGGCGGGAACAAAGCATGCTGTGCCGTTGTCGAATCTTCCAAGATCCAACGGCTGGCCCCCGGGCACGTAGCCTGTCAAAAAGGTCTCTTCGCTGGCACCGTCCTTCGTCATGTAAGCCATGTTGCAATGATGAACTACAGCGGGATTTTCGGGACGAATTTCGAAAGCTTCCACCCACGTGTCCTGAAGAAAAAGGTAAGGCAAGACAGTGTAGCGATAGGGAACAAAACCCGTCGCCGGAACGGTGTGCTCTTCCAGCATGGTGATGACAAGATCGGGCTCACCAATTCGCCATTTTCCTGAGGGCACTTCCGGAACTGGCGTCGCTTTGGCCACATCACCCTCGCGACAGCCAGACTGAACCCATTGCAGCAGCAGAGTTCGTTCCGCGAGACTCAATGACGGGTTGTTCTGAAAGTCGCCGTGCGCCTCCGTCGCAAACCAGGGAGGCATCGTTTGATCCTGGACAACTTCAGCGATCATCCGAGCGTTCGCTGAAGCATCTTCGAAACTGAGCAACGAAAACGGCGCGGAACTTTCCGGACGGTGGCACTGAACACAACGACGAGACAATGCGGCATCCACTTGACCGTAGAAGACGGGCTGAATGTCTGACACACGCATCGGCGATTCTGAGATCAGGCAACCGTCAACGGGCGTCTCGGGTTTCGTCACATCCTTTCCGGCCAACACTTCCAGCAAAGCTTCTTTCAGATCATGCCGAGTCGGCTCAGGACGTGAGCCGCCAAGGCGAAGCTGATCATCAACTCGCCCTCGATATCGCAGTTTCAATTCATGATCCAAAACGACCACCTCAGGAGTCCGGCGAACTCCTAACTCTCGCACGCACGTCAGGTCAGTGTCCTTGACAAAAGGAAAGTGTACATCAAGGTCAATTGACTGAGCAGCCATGTGTCGAATCGTGTCATTCGCGCCGACATTGACGGCAACGAATTGAATATCATGCTCAATCAGTTCTCGCTGAAGCTCGACCAGTTTTGGCAGCGTTTGTTTTACGAGCGGACAGGATGTTGTTGTGAACACGATCACATAAGCGTCGTGAGGTCCCATCTCTGAAAGGCTGCGAGACAGTGCTCTGATGTCTTTGAATCGCAGATCCGGAATGGAAGCTCCTATCGCGACGGTCGAATCATGCGTGCGTGTTTCGACGCTGATCCTTGTCGCTGGCGATGTCTTCGACTCGTCACAGAACGCCGAATGAGTCACGCCCGCGAGGGCAACGCAAAAAACAATGGCACGCATAGAAACGCTCGGTTTCAAAAAATCTTTTCCGCGATCAGCAACGGTTTGTTGCCGTTTGGCCTCATTTTGCTAAGCCAGGGACTCAGCGTCCAGTCTGGATCTGACGATTGCGTCGGCTGCCTGATTCCCAGACTGCAAGCGACTTAAAAGGATTCTGTGGATGCGAATGAACGAAACCGCTATGGTCCGTGTCGTGAACTGCGGCGGAGAGCCGCGCCTGAAAAAAGGTCAAACGGCAGTTAGGCTGAACGAGTTGAAAAGGTACGAAAATGGGTTGGGAAGCTTGGTTTACCATCGGCGTCACAGTGCTGGTCTTAATTGCATTGGCCCTTGAAAAGCCCGCAGACCTGGTGTTCCTTGGAGCCATTATTCTGCTGTCTCTCTGTGGCATCATTAAGCCCGAAGAAGCGTTTAGCGGTTTCATCAGCAACTCGGTACTTATGGTCGCCGCCTTGTTTGTCGTCACGGCGGGGTTAAAGGAAACGGGAGTCGTTGACGCTATTGGCGTCAAGGTCCTCGGTCCGGCAAAAACAGAACTGGGCGGACTCGTGATGCTGGGCCTGTTTACAATAGGAACTTCGGCATTTCTGAACAACACACCTATCGTAGCGATGTTGATCCCCGTCGTCATTTCATGGTGTCGCAAGCAACGAGTCGCTCCGTCGAAACTGTTGATACCGCTCTCGTTCATGACTATTCTCGGAGGCTGCTGCTCACGAATCGGAACAAGCACAAATCTGGTCGTTGACGGGCTCCTGAAAAAAGCCAACCTGCGTGAGATGGACTTCTTCGAAATCGGCTACGCTGGAGTTCCCTGCGCGATCATTGGCGGCATTTACATGCTGACCGTTGGCCGCAAGCTGCTTCCTAACCGAAAGGAGTTGATGGAACAGTTCGGTGATGCTCGCCGAGAATACCTTGTCGAAATGGTCGTTACGCCTGCCTGTCGGTTGATCGGACAGAGCATCGAAGTTGCCGGTCTGCGAGGTTTGCCGGGACTGTTCCTGATTGAAATCGATCGGCGAGGTTCCATCATCGCTCCCGTTAGTCCGGACACTGTTCTCGAATCAAACGACCGACTCGTCTTTACCGGTGTGGTTGACACGATCATCGACCTGAAGAAGATTTCGGGACTGGAACCGGCAACGGAAGCCACCGACGCATCATCACAGGAACAGCGTCGTCGAAGACTTTGTGAGGCCGTCGTCAGCCGATCATCGCCGCTGATTGGGCAGACCGTGCGAGAGGCTCAGTTCCGATCGCACTACAATGCCGCGATCGTAGCGATTCATCGTAACGGCGAACGCCTGACCACAAAGATCGGCGACGTGAAGCTGGAATCCGGCGACACGTTGCTGATGCAGACCGGTGCCAACTTCGTTCAGGCGCACCGAAACAATCCCGACTTCTACCTGGTCAGCGATGTCGAAGGTTCTCAGCCCGTGCGGCACGAACGCTGGTGGGTCGCCCTTGCGATCTTTGCCGGATTGCTCGTCACAATGTTCATGTTCGACGGAGCGACGGCAATGCTCGGAGCGTTCGTTGCTGGCGGGATGATGGTTCTGACTCGCTGCATGTCGGCCTCCGACGCTCGGCAAACTGTTGAATGGCCAGTTCTGATTGCCATCGCGGCATCGTTTGGACTGGGAACGGCTCTGGAAAAATCGGGAGCCGCCATGTTTCTGTCAACAAAACTCGTGGCCATGACCGAACCAATGGGGCCCTATGCCACGCTGGCGGCAATCTACTTTGTCACCATGGTTCTTAACGAACTGATCACAAACAACGGAGCGGCGGCTCTGGCTTTTCCGTTCTGCCTGAAGGCAGCGGAACTCAGCCACTGCGATCCACGTCCGTTCGTGATGGCGGTCGCGTTGGCGGCATCTTTCGCGTTCGCTTCCCCAGTGGGCTACCAGACTCATATGATGGTGTACGGCCCCGGAGGCTATCGCTTCAGTGACTTTGTGAAAGTCGGTGTGCCGCTGAACATTTTGCTGTGGATTGCCTGTGTCATCATGATTCCGATGATCTGGCCGTTCACGTTGCCCTGATCCATCATGGATCGCCGGAGAATCGCTGTCCAATGTCCAATCAAAGCCTGCAGTACGTTCCTGATGCCGCGTTGAAGCTTCTTCCGAAAGGACGCATCGCACTTCTGAAGGATGCGATGCTGGCAGCTCGAGATGAAACACTGAACGATGTGGATCTTTGGCAGTCGCATCGTGCGATTCCGACAGAAAAACAGCCGCTCGATGCTGGCTTCATTCAGTGGCCGGAAGAACTTCTTGCTGACTTGAAGGACAATCGGCTTAACAGTCTTGTCGCAAGACTCGAAGCCTGCGCGGCTCGTCTGAGAAACGCCGTGGATTCCGTGGTCGTCCTTGGAATCGGCGGTTCGTACATGGGCATGCGAGCGATGTTCGAGGCTCTGCGAAGTCCGTTCCACAACGAACAGTCGCGAACAACGCGGGGCGGAGTACCGCGTCTGTACTTCGAAGGCTGGAACGTCGATTCCGACCAGCAGCAGGTGCTTCTCGAACTTCTGGACGAACGAGCCAACAATCATCCGAATTCGATTGATGGCCGCACGGGAGTGATTGTAATCAGCAAGTCCGGCGGAACTCTGGAAGCTGCCGTCGCGTTTCGCACATTTCGGGAACTGATCGAAAAGCGATTTCCATCCGAAGCAAAAAGTCTGATTGTCCCGGTTACGGGCGACAGCGGCCGACTGCGAAACCTTGCAAACGCCGCTGGTTACGAAGACATCTTCTCAATCCCCGACGGAATCGGCGGTCGCTTTTCCATTCTGACATCGGTCGGCCTTCTTCCTGCTGCTGCCAACGGAATGAACATCCGCGAGCTGTTGCAGGGAGCGGCGGATATGACAGAACATTTCCAAACCGCGCCGTTCGAATCGAACATTGTCCTTCAATATGTTGCCGTGTGTCATGCGTTCGAAGTTGATCTTGGAATGACGACGCGAATTCTTTCGACGTGGGGAAGCAAGCTGGAAGCCGTGGGACTCTGGTATGACCAGTTGCTCAGCGAAAGCCTCGGCAAGCACGAACGCGGTGCCACGCCGCTGACCGTGGTCAACACTCGCGACCTGCATAGCCGAGGCCAGCAGCATCAGGAAGGTCGCCGCGACAAGCTGATTACCAATCTGATTCCGGGACGGCCTCACAAGTCCCCGCTGCATGTTCCGAAGCACGCGCTTGATCAGGATCAACTGAACCAACTCGCTGGCGTCGAAATGCCAAAGATTCTTCAGGCTGCAATCGATGGAACAAACAAAGCCTACGCCGATGAAACTCGTCCAACCGCCGATCTCCTGTTGCCCACAATCACCGAACATTCGCTGGGGCAACTCTTCCAGATGCTAATGCTGGCAACTGTCGTTGAAGGTCGATTGGTCGGAACCAATCCGTACGGTCAGCCAGGGGTTGAAGCGTACAAGAAAAACATGCAGGCCAACCTCGGTATCAAGTAAGTCGGCGGTCCATTATGACAACAAAAATCACGTTCCTTGGTCATGGCTGTTTTCAGATCGAAACTTCCGGGAAGTTCGTCCCGACGTTGTGATTCCTGGCCACTACAACACGTTCCCTGTGATCGAACAAAATGGTGACCAGTGGGCAGACCTCGTAAAGTCGCAAACGTCGTCACAGCCGATCGTGCTGGTGCCCGGTGCAAGTTTCTCCACCTGAAACAGTCTCAGGATTGACCCTTCTTTCTGCGTTTCGGAACCTTGCCATCCAGCGCCGACTTTCCACGCAACATGTGGTGGTAATGCTGCGCAAATCGATGCGCTTCGTCTCGCACGTATTGAAGTAATCGCAGGCCATACGCGTGGCGACTCAGCCGAATCGGCTCCGACTGGCCGGGAACAAAGATCTCCTCTTCCTTCTTCGCCAGCGATATTGTCGTGGGAGGAGTGATGCCGAGGACCTGAAATGTTTCCATCACAGCGCTCAGTTGCCCTTTGCCGCCGTCAACTAAAAGCAGATCGGGAAAAGATTCACCTTCCTGAATCAGTCGACGAAAACGCCGCGTCACAACTTCACGCATGGACGCAAAGTCGTCGACGCCTTCAACGGACTGTATTTTGTAGCGTTTGTAACCGGGCTTAAACGGCAGTCCATCAATGAACTGCACGAGACTGGCGACCGTTTCGTTTCCCTGCAAATGAGCGATGTCGATTCCTTCAATGCGCCGGGGAACCTCGTTGAGCTTCAATACCTTCTTCAAACCGGCAAGTCCCTTTTGTGGATCAATGTAAAAGACTTCCGGCTGAGCGTGGCTTTCAAGGTCACCGCGAAGACTAAGACTATTCAACGCTTTGATCTGATCTCGAAGCCGCGCCGCCTTTTCGAACTTCATTTCCCGCGACGCCTGCATCATGGACTCTTCCATTTCCTTCAGCAGACTCGCCTTGCCTCCGTCCAGAAACACACGCAGCCGACGGATGTCTTCACGATACTCGTCTTTGCTGATCCGAAGATTGCACGGCGCGGTGCACTGATTGATGCTGGCCAGCAGGCAGGGTCGATACCAGCGCCAGCGTTCGTCGTTCTCGTCGATATCCAGCGTACACGTGCGGAATCGAAAGATCTTCTGCAGGACAGCAATCGTCCCTCGCAGTTTTCCGGCGCTGGTAAACGGACCGTAGAGCTTGACTCCCGAAGACAGGGGCTGGCGAGTGAACTCCACGCGAGGAAAGTCTTCCCGCGTCGTGATTTGGAGATAGGGGAAAGTTTTGTCGTCTTTCAAAAGGGCATTGAAGCGAGGCTGAATGTCCTTAATCAGCCGAGCCTCCATCAGCAAAGCGTCGACCTCACTTTCCGTTTCGATAAAGTCGATGTCGGCAATTTCGAGAACGAGGTCGGCCGTTCGTCGTTCCATTTCAGCGGCCTTCGTGAAGTAACTCCCCGCGCGACTGCGAAGGTTGACCGCTTTGCCAACGTAGATCACGCGCCCCTGTGAATCCTTCATCAGGTATACGCCCGCGGACGTCGGAAACGTGCGTACCTTGTCGCGGGGCGCCAATGACGGCGACGTTGGTTCCTGAAATTCGGCCGGATCGTCTTCCATGAGTTCTATTTTTGGCCACAACCACTTGTAGCAAAGGAGAAAGTCGACGTGATGTCGACTCGGAACGCCGAAATTCCACTCTCTCAGGAAAATCTGCGAACATGCCAGTACACCCCGAACGACCGCCAAACGTTCGCGTTTCCAACCGAAATGTGCAAATCAAATTGATACGGAAACGGTTTTGAATTCTCCAAAAGCGGTACTTCCGAATTTTCCTCGACGGAAAACGTTGATTTTCTGAGGCATTTTCGTAGGGTTATAGGGTCGTTTCGCTGCGGGGTCACGCAGTGTCTGTTTAACGACGCGTTTGAAGTGACGTATTTTGAAAGGCTGGGTTCAATGAAGTTCGTTCGATCATTAAGCACGCTTGTCCTGCTGGCTTGCGTGACAGTTCTGTTCGGCTGCGACGCAAACGAAAGCACGACTCCCTCTGGCGGCGGCGGGGCTGCTGCTGGTTCAGGCGTTGGTGGCGGAGCAGAAGCGCCGCACTCGCATGGTGATGCAGACGGTCACTCGCATGAAACCGAAGCCCCAAAGGCTGACGCTCCTCCTGCTGAAGCACCAAAGGCTGATGCTCCTCCTGCTGATGCTCCGAAGGCTGATGCTCCTCCTGCTGATGCTCCAAAGGCCGATGCTGCACCTGCAGAAGCTCCAAAAGCTCCGTAGTGCCCTTTGACTTACCCATGATGGGTATTCAATGCCTGAAACAAGAAAGGGCGTTCCGCTGTGGAACGCCCTTTTTGCATTTGCGGAACATATAGTTCCGGAAGAGCTCAGGACTTTGACGCAATGAACCCTTCGAGGTAACGACTGAGCGTTTCGAGATCATCAGCGAATCCTCGAATTCCTTCAGACAGTTTCTCTGTCGCCATGGCGTCCTGATTCAGCATCCATCGGAATGAAGATTCGTTCAGGGTTACTCGATCCAAACTCATCAACCGAGCGACGTCTGCATCAAGTCCTTGAGGAACGTGTTCATTGGATTGATCCAGTTCCGCCAACAATCCCGGCGAAACCGTCAGCAGGTCACATCCACTCAGCGCCTTCACCTGTTCGACCGAGCGAAAACTCGCGCCCATCACTTGAGTCTTGTAACCGTACCGTTTGAAGTAGTTAAAGATTCGATGGACGGACAGGACACCGGGGTCCTGTTCAATCGGGAATGCTGACACACCCTGCGACTTCTTGTACCAGTCAAGAATTCTGCCGACGAACGGACTAATCAGAGTCACTCCAGCATCCGCACAGGCGACTGCCTGACCAAACCCGAACAGCAACGTCAGGTTGCAATGTATCCCTTCTCGCTCAAGCTGTTCCGCCGCGCGGATGCCCTCCCATGTACTGGCGATCTTGATCAAAATCCGATCGGCTGAAACATGGTGCTCGGCAAACATCCCGATCAGCTTTCGCCCTTTTTCAACCATTGCCGCTTCGTCAAAACTGAGCCGAGCATCTACCTCAATTGAAACTCGCCCGGGAACAATGGTCAGGATCCGCAAGCCGAAAATCACTGAAAGCTGATCGATCACATCGTTGATCAAATCCTTCGACGGAACACCACTCATCCCCCGCCCAACTTTGCAAGCCGCGACGGCCTCACGCAATAAATCCGCATACTGCGGCATCTGTGCCGCCTTGTTTAGCAGCGAAGGGTTGGTCGTCGCATCCTGCGGTTTGCTGCGAGCGATAGAATCGATGTCGCCCGTGTCAGCAACAATAACCGTATACTGCTTAATCTGATCCAGAGCATTCATGCGTGTGCCTGACATTTGATGTGAATCGAAAACACAAAACTGATTCGCCCAGAATGTCGGTCGCAGAAGCATGTGCTGCAACCCCAATCTTGTTGGCAGCGGCCCTCAAATCACAAAATCCAGGCCCACTGTCACCAATGCATTGCAGCTGTCGTCAAGTTTTCGGACGGCAATCCGCCATTGGTCGAGAAGCCCAGCTCTTTAAAAAAATGGGCTGCTCATCTGTCAAGTTCAGCAATTTGTTGTTGTTCAATTCAGAACAGCCAAATCACCGCTCGCCGAAGGCATGAAACTCTAAAGCGCCAACGGTCGTAGTACGTCCAGAATTTGCTGACACGCCTCCGATTTGTTCAAAGCGTAGAAGTGAATTCCCGGCACGCCTGCCGCCCTGAGTTGTTCGCACTGCTGAATGGCGTGCTCCACTCCGATCGAAAACTGCGATTGCGCATCGTCCTGAACGGCTTCAAGTCTTGCCGAAAGGTCAGAAGGAAACTCTGTGCCGCACATCGACGTAATTCGCTTGATTCTAGCGAAGTCGGTGATCGGCATGATTCCTGGAACGACCGGAACTTTGATACCCAGCCTATCGCATTCATCCCGAAAACGCAGGAAGTTATCGTTCACGAAAAACAATTGCGTAAAGATTGCGTCTGCTCCTGCATCCACTTTACGTTTAAGGTTTTGCAGATCGGCCGCCATCGAGGGGGCTTCCAGATGCTTTTCCGGATAGCCAGCGACTCCAATCCCCATGTCGGGCTGTGATTCGCGAATCAGCTCTACAAGCTCGTTCGCATTCTTCAGGCCACCTTCAACAGCCATGAATGATTCCTGCCCGACAGGAGGATCGCCGCGAAGGGCCATGATGTTCTTGATTCCCGCGTCGGAGGCACTCGATAGCCAGTCCTTCAACTGCTGCCTCGTCGAGCCGACACATGTGAAATGCGCCATTGCCGTCTTTTTGAAGGACTCCTGAATCTCACGGCACCATGCCATTGTCCGACCCTGAGTCGACCCACCGGCGCCATAGGTACATGAGACAAACGCCGGATCGTAGTCGACCAAGGTTTGCAGGTTCTTCCTCAGCGACACATCGCCATCAGTTGTCTTTGGAGGAAAGATCTCAATCGACAGCACGAATGGCTGAGTCTTAAAGAGTTGAGAAAGGCGCATTGATTCACGGCTCGAAAGTGAAATGTTGTTGAACGTTCGTTGGCATTCGAATTTTGGCATTCGAAATCATCACCAATCGCAACTTCCCGACTGGAGAACTGGGATCGTATCGAATGCTTTCCACAGGATCATAGGCTGAATTGCCGTGTTCACAAATTCCACAGAAAAGTCGGTAGTGTGTGATTTCAAAATCGCGATTCGATCCATTTCCCATTAGAAATCAGCCGGAAAACGCACATCGAGCCTACAGCCTATGTCGGCATATCCGTCAAAACCCTCCCAGGCGAACTGCAGCGACGATGAAGAATGTGCAGAATCGAAGCAGAAAAGCAACACGTCATCAAATGGCAACCTAAGTTCAATCAGGAAACCCGCATTGTTTATTCGACAACGGGAAGTTGCCAGCTTTTCACTCTTCTGGCCAGAGCCACCAACATGCCCCTCCAAACGTTCAACTACCGCCTCATCACTCGCAGCGATTTCGATGGCCTCGTCAGTGCCGCGCTTCTGCGCGAACTGCAGATGCTTGACGACATCATGTTCGTCCATCCGAAAGATATGCAGGATGGACTGATTGAAGTCACATCTCGCGACATCATCACCAACCTCCCCTACGTGCCGTCATGCCACTTGTGCTTTGATCACCACCACAGCGAAGCACTGCGAAACGGCCATATCGTCCGCCAGAACTACATTCTGGACCCGGATGCAGACTCAGCAGCCCGAGTTGTCTACAACTACTTCGGTGGCGCAGCGCGATTTCGAAATATTAGCCTTGAGATGATGGAGGCGGTCGACAAATGCGATTCGGCTCGATTCACCCGCGAAGAGATTCTTGCACCTCGACGATGGGACCTGCTGAACTTCATTATGGACCCTCGTACGGGACTTGGTCGTTTTCGTGACTTTCGGATCTCAAACTACCAATTGATGATGGCACTTGTGGACTATTGCCGCAGCCACAGCATCGACGACATCATCAACCTTCAGGACGTTCGCGAACGCGTCGAACTCTATAATTTGCAGCGCCAGGACTATTGCGAACAGATTGCTCGATGCTCGGGCGTTTATGGCAACGTTGCAGTGATTGACCTTCGACAGGAAGATGTCATTTACTGCGGAAATCGATTTCTGGCTTACGCACTGCTTCCACAGTGCAACGTGTCCGTACATCTGCTTCGCAGCCGCCAGCCAGGAATGACTGTGCTGGCCGTCGGAAAGTCGATCCTGAGTCGCACGAACCCCGTCGATGTTGGCCAGCTTATGCTGAAGCACGGCGGAGGAGGACACTCAGCGGCGGGAACATGCCAGATTTCTTCTGACGACGCCGATGCACTGCTGCCACAAATCGTCGAGAGCCTGAACCAAAACATTGATGCGGCCGCTGCTCGACCCAAGGTTCTGTCGGCCGTTTAGACGTTACCTGACAGCTCAGTACCTGGCGGTTCAGCCGAGTTACTCGGTCACAAAATCGTCCAACTCATCAACTGATTGTGAACGCACGCCTTCCTTTCCGGAAGGCGTCGTCGGTTGCGTGCTGCTACGGACAATGATCACTGCTGGTTCGCAAATGCACTGAAGAAAAGCGGCAACCTCCTTAGCAACCAACATGTTCTGGCCAAAGAGAGCATTTCTTTGATTCGCCGGGACAGCAAACACCCTCACTCCCTGCCGTCGTGCAAGAATACGCAAGCGAGCAAGCTCGTACCAGTGACTGACGACAATCACGCGGCGATCTTTTTCCAACTCGGGCAGTGCTGCAGCAAACTGCAGGGACAGAGCCCCCGTTTGCCCGCTGAGATCCGTCACGATCGATGTTTCGGACGCCCCAGCCTCAAGGGCCAGTTCCGCCATTGACGAGGACTTAGAGTCCGATGCCACATCTCCGCCGGAGAGCACCAGAATCGTGCCTGCTCGTTCCGTCAATAGCTGACTTGCCGTGGCAATGCGATCAACAAGTGCCTCGGTCGGCATTCCATCGTTGCCCAATGGGCATCCCAACACGACAATCGCTGGGACAGGTTTATCCATGATCACGTCGGCAAGGCCACCCGACTGAACTGTCACAACTGCGAAGCCCACAATCGTCAGAGCGGCACTTGCAACGATGGCAAGGAATGACGAAGAGCCCTTCAAGGCATCCGAGTTTCCAAAAAAGATCCCGATCCCGGCAACAACAAACAACATCGCAATTCCCAAAGGTTGTATCATCGCGGTACTGCGAATCGATTCGGGCAGACTTTGAGAATTCTTGATCAACTCGCGGCCAAACAGCCCCGCAAAACCCAGAACGACCACGAACGCAACCAGCCAAACAGGACCGGGCAGGGCAGGGCGGATCGCAAACAGAATCAAAGCCGTTGCGGCCATCGTCAAAACAGTCAGGGCAATTGGTGGAGGCAACGGATGAAAGCTGACGAACCAATTTTCCACTGGACTCGTTGAATAGGTAAACACCTCCAACAGGTTGAACACTATCAGCGCAGAAAGTCCCAGCGCCGCGCCGCGGGAAACAGCCAGCCAGCCAGGCGCTGGGCCGTTGTAGATTCGACTAAGTCCGTTAATGACCGGTGGCTTCAATGAGTTCCTCCCTGATGGCACGAAATGATTTCCCTCTGCAAGCTCGCTCCAACCGTTATCCTAGTGTTCGCGGGCACTTTGTTCACGACAACTTCGCATTCCGATTCGCCAAAATGGCTCATCAGCGTTCAACGCAACTTACTTGTTCTGGTGGAGACGAAATCTCATCAAATTGGCTATCATGTCGCCAACGCTTCGTTTTATCGCGTTTTTTTCAATTGCCAAGATTTCCCAACAGAGATGGCCGGAACTGCGTAAATCACGCAGGAAAGGTCCTCGAGATGCTTAGAATGTCCGAGTCGGACGCAGAAAACCAGTCACTCGACGAAGCGGATTCGCCAGAAAACAGCGAAGTACCGTCAGCGAGCGAAGTACGACTGGTGCATGCAGCTCGAAACGGCGATCACGATGCATTCGGCGAACTGGTCCAGCGTTACGAACGGCGTGTTTTGAAGGTGATTCGGCGTTTTGTGACGGATCAAGAGTTAGCTGCGGATCTCGTTCAGGAATCTTTCCTGCGTGCATACGAGCGAATGGAGCAGTTCGATCCAGCTCGTCGGTTTGGCCCCTGGCTCTTCCGTCTGGCGGTGAATCTAACTTACGACCACCTGCGAAAAGTTCGTCGCCGTGGTCGGTGGGCTTTGTTTTCTGATGCAGGGGAAGATCGCTCTCCCGATCCTGCTGTTGTGGATCCTCGAGTGGATCTGGATCTGTCTCAGGAGGTTCAGGTTGTGCTCGCAGAAATCCCGGAAGCGTATCGCACGGTTTTGATTTTGCGCGACTTGGAAGGTTTTTGCACATCTGACGTGGCAGCGATCTCCGAACGCAGTGAAGCCACCATTCGCTGGCGACTGGCAGAAGCTCGCAAAATGTTCCGGGAAGCATGGGAACGCCGAGAGCGCAAGGCAGAAAAAGAGCGGTTATCGAAAGATGAATAGAACGTACTGAGTTCAACAGTAAAGTAGCCCTTTGGGCCCTTAAGTTTTTCGGACAGCAATGTTCAACTGGATTGAGTTGGTGATTCCATGAACTGTTCTGACGTAAGACATTTGATTCATCTGGATGTTGGTGATGACCTTCGTGCTGAAGAAGAGCAGCAACTCGCAGCCCACATGGAAGGTTGTTCCGATTGCCGTGTCTACCACTCCGGCATGTCCTGTGCAATGAGCGCGTTGATGGTGCTGCGAAACGCGCCATCTGCTGACGCTGAGCAGGTTGCTTCGAAGCAATCTGCATGGCCGGCGATTTCGCGAGAAATCCGAAAGCGTCAGTCGTCGCCGATAAAGACTCGCAAGTTCAATCTTCAAGTCGCAGCACTTAGTGTCTGCTCGCTATCGTTGGCGGTCGTTACAATGGTGCAAAGCTTGTCCTCAATGAGAGGCTCCATGGACGCAGCCGATTACGTTCCGGCTCAGTCAGTTTCGCACTCGGGCCAAATGAGCGCGCCAAACTATCCACAATTCCCGCAGTACAACGCTCCACGTGGCAGCGAACCCAGGAA
Organism: Planctomycetota bacterium; assembly: GCA_031377305.1. Classification (GTDB taxonomy): domain Bacteria; phylum Planctomycetota; class Planctomycetia; order Planctomycetales; family Planctomycetaceae; genus SXXK01. The sequence goes on from JANMEV010000427.1 coordinate 21,650, forward strand.
CGTGTTTCTGCCCGCATCTCCACCATCATCAAATGCGTCGGCGCAGTCGTTTTAGTTTACATTCGGCCTGCAACGGCTGGGTGAGCGGGGACCGTCAGTGCCCTGATAATGTTCACGACGGCTTGGGTATCACGCAATTCAGGTCCAACGGATAAACGAGCACTCTCCCGAAACTGCGTTCCGGCATAGCGGCCCGTGATCAACGATCAACAGCACTCGCTGCCACATCAACCATCGCTGCCTTCAAGTGTAATTGCGCACCTTCTAAGCGGCTAGCAGCCGGTCGCTGAGCATATCTCACCCGCGGAATGTTGCGGTGCCTTAGATCTGGCCTTCGGCTGCTTTCAGCCGTTCATCACGGTCGAATGCCAGCAAGGCGGTAATCAATTCGCCCATGTCACCCATCATGATTCGATCCAGCTTGTAGATCGTCAGATTGCACCGATGATCAGTCATTCGATTCTGAGGGAAATTGTAGGTGCGAATGCGTTCGCTGCGGTCGCCGGAACCGACCAGTGTTCGACGGGTCTCCGCTCGCTCGGTCTGCTGCTTCATCTGCTGAGCCTCAAGAATGCGGCTTCGAAGCACTCGCATTGCCTTGGCTCGATTTTTGTGCTGGCTTTTTTCGTCCTGACATTTCACGACGATGCCGGTCGGTAAGTGAGTCAATCGAACGGCAGATTCTGTCTTGTTGACCTTCTGTCCGCCCGGACCACCGGCTCGCATTGTGTCGACCTGAAGATCTTCCGGCCGAATGTTGATTTCGACTTCGTCCGCTTCCGGCAATACCGCAACAGTTGCCGCACTTGTATGCACGCGTCCCTGAGTTTCCGTGGAGGGCACTCGCTGAACACGATGACCGCCGCTTTCAAACTGCAGCGAATGAAACGCACCATCACCGGTAATTGAAAAGACGACTTCTTTCAATCCGCCGAGTTCTGTTGGACTGAATTCCAGAACTTCCGTCTTCCAGTTTCTCTGTTCGCAATACGCCAGGTACATGTCAAAAATGTCTTTGGCAAACAACGCCGCTTCATCTCCGCCTGTCCCCGCGCGAACTTCCATAATGCATGCGCCGCGAGTGATTGAATCTCCGGCGGTCGCCATGTCCTCAAGCTCGATTGCCAATTCATCTCGCTGAGCAATCAGTTGATTCATCTCAACCTTGGCGTATTCCCGAGTCTCACGATCGGTTTCCTCGTCCACCATCATTTTGGCGGCTGCGATGTCACCCTCAAGCACATGAAACTTCCGCACAGCCGCCGCGATGCGTGTCAGAGTCCCCATTTCCTTCTGGATTTCCAACATCCTTGAGATGTTGGAAAGCACATCAGGATCTTCCATTTGCTTTTCAAGTTCCTGGTAACGAGCGAGCTGGCGTTCAAGAACAGGGAACATGGGGAGGTCTGCCTTTTGAAATGAAACGAAGAGTCGTCAGAAGCGTTCAACAAGTCCAAAAAGAAAGGACGTGCACAAATGAATGCGCACGCCCCTGTCAGATTGTCGAATTGCGGTTGCTACTGAGCAGCTTCTTCCTTGTCTTTCTTGCCCCAGCCGTATTTCTTGGTGAACTTCTCAACGCGGCCGGCCGAGTCGACGAACTTCATCTTGCCGGTGTAGAACGGATGCGACGCCGAGCTGATTTCCACCTTCACAAGTGGATATTCCTGGCCGTCTTCTTCCCACTTTGTCGTTTCTTTTGAACGCATTGTGGAGTTCATCAAAAATCGCGTTCCCGTTGACGTGTCCATGAACACAACAGGGCGATACTTTGGGTGGATGTCTTTTTTCATCTCTATGAGCCTTCAGGGGTTACGGCGAGCCAGTGACAAGTACACCAACCACAACACCGAACCAAACAGTCACCAAAACCATGGCGACGTAACAGAATCCGACCCTCTGGCCGGAAAACCAAGTCGCGGAGTGTAAGTCCGCACCAGCAAATCGGCAAGGAAAAACCCAAACCTTGAAGGATTGAACCGGCCAGTTCCCGATTTCGACGGCTCCTGAGTCCCATTGTTCGCCCGCAGAAGGCCGGAAAACCGTCGGTTCCGCAGCCAAAAGAAACGCGACATCGCTGTTTTCGAGCAAATACGGGTCGAATTGAGCCGCACCAAACCGACAACATCGAGCTGATCTTCCTCAACCTGCTGACAAAACTCGTTCACAGCATTCTGACCTGCGTTTGAAGAATCGATTCAAGATCTGAACAGCACCGCGATCCGAGGGACAACCGTAATGAATGAACAGATATCAGCCTACAACAAATCACAGTCCGACGACGACCAATCCATTTGCAACCGGCTGGCCGAGATCATCAACCGAGTCCTGAAGGAAGCCGAAAGCAAGATCTGGCACGCTCATCCGGTCTGGTTTTTGGATGGCAATCCTGTCGTCGGCTACAGCAAACTCAAGGACAGCGTGCGGCTTCTGTTCTGGAGCGGCCAATCGTTCGACGAACCCGGCTTGCAGCCCGAAGGCAAATTCAAAGCCGCCGACGTACGGTTCACTTCGGTCAAACAGATCAAAGTCAATGACCTGACTCGCTGGCTGAAAAAGGCCCGAGACATCCAGTGGGATTACAAGAACATCGTGAAGCGCAAGGGTGTGCTGGAGCGGTTGAAGTAACGCCCAAGTCAGACCACAGACTGAAGAAAGCCAGCATCTTCAAGGTGTCGAGCCTTCTCAGTGATCACGTCATTTGTGGCGTTCATTTCGAAGTATCAACGCTAATCAATCCGCCCTCCCTCACCGTATAACCTGAAGGCAGGGTCATGTTGAACAGTTCCGGATCAAAGACTTCATCGAATACGAAGTCGGCACAATAGCCGCCAAGCGATCGCCACTCCATTCGCGACCACGGTTGCCTCCATGCGGACAGGCAGTCGAGTGACTTTGTTAATCCAATACGTTCTTAGGATGTTGTGAGGGCCGTCGCTCACTGTTTGCTTAAATCCAATGGCCGAGACACCATCAATGTCCTTCTCGGGGAGAGGTTTCAAATCTTCTGCAGGCAGAGTCGTGATGCGTGCGTAGTAATCGGAATTTGCCAATGGCTCGATATCCTTGGCATGTGTTTTCCCTGTTTTCATATCCATAACCATCTGTGATTTCGTTTTGGTGCCGTTCTTCGTCTCCGGATACAGGATGATGGATTCTCCTGTCGTGGCATTTAGCAATTCGATTCGGTTTTGCCCATGAAAATCGCTCTCAACTCGCTGCAGGGACTTTCCCTCGATCCATACACGACGTAGGGGAATGGGAGTCCCTGATTTCAAGCGACTTTCCAGCAATTCGATTTTCGCTTCTGCTCGTTCTCTTACTACAGATGCCCGTGTCTCCAGCGAGGACGCTGGGTCACCTTCGATATTTCGGTCTTTCAGAAGCAACTTCAGTTCTTCCGGCCGGTCTTTCATCATCTGCTGATACATCGCGCCTTACCCCCGAAGGCAAATTCAAGGCCGCCGACGCATGGTTCACGGCGTTCAAATGGATCAAAGTCAATGACCTGACTCGCTGGCTCAAAAAGGCCCGCGACATCCAGTGGGACTACAGGAACATCGTGAAACGCAAGGGAGTGCTGGAGCGGCTGAAGTAGTCGTCGAAAGCAAAGTAGCCTCAAGCTTTGCTGAAACCAGTTGGCGGCTTACTTTTCGTTCCATTGCGAACTGGCGACGACCCGCTTGATTTCGATACGAGGCATACCGAAGTTCAGGAGAAGCCCGAATTGGTGGCCCGTCGCCTTCAGGTAATTCAGACTTTGAGCCAGATGAGATTCGTCCAGCTTTGTAAGAGCTTTCAGTTCAACAAGTACACATCCCTCGACCAGCAGATCCGCAAAGTATTCGCCGACAACGGTACCATCGTAATAGACAGTGATGGGATGTTGCTGTGAAACCGTTAGTCCGTTGTTCCGTAGTTCGTGTACCAGCGCGTTCTCGTAGACCTTCTCCAGAAACCCGGCACCGAGTGTATTCGATACTCGAAACGCGCACCCGATGATCTTTTCTGTGATCTTGTTTATGTCAAATTCTGTCATGGCCAATGCCCCGAGAAGTGAATGAAAAATAGTCCACAGATAAACGCAGATGAACACGGATAGCGCCAGAGTCTTGCAGGAATGAAACCTTAAATTCAAGACGCCTGAATCTCCAACGTTTCGATCAGAGTTCGTTTCGTGGCAAGTCTTCCGTCTCTTGCTTTGCTTTTATCCGTGTTCATCTGCGTTTATCTGCGTTTATCTGTGGACATTTTAACGCAACGAGGGACGATCGAGTAGGGTGAGTCGGGGTGGCTAAACCTCGACTCAGCCCTCTCACAGAACCGTACGTACGGGGCCGTATACGGCTCCTGTTTTACAGGATTCAGGTGACCTGAGGAAGGACGCCGGTCGGAACGGACGCCAAATCGAACAGTCCCAGTTCGATCAGCCAGCCATTGGGAATGGCCCAGCTCGCGAGGTGACTGACCGAACTTCGCCACGATCGCATTCGCATCGCCACGAATTCACCCTGGTATCCCAACTGCCTCAGACGGCGGTGGAGACGACCAGGTTTCTTCCATAACGACAGTTGCTTCGCACGAAGGCGGCGACGAATCCAGCCTGCCAGTTCACGAAGCAGGCTTTTGCAGTTGGCCATCCTGAAGTAGTTCGAAAAGCCACGGAGCACCGGGGTCAGGTCAGTGATGACCTTTGCCAGATTCACCGGACTGTTGCGACGTGTGATCTGACGGACTTTCTCCTTGAAGGCGGCGACCTTTTTGGCCTGGATGCGAGTCCAGGTCAAGCGGATCTCAACGCCCAGGAACTTCACGCCGCGTGCGGCGTGAGTCTGATGCGTCTTTTCGCGATTCACGGTCAGTTTCAGATCGACCTCAAGAATGGTTGTCGCTGCAAGGAGCGCTGCGTGAGCTGCCGATTTGCTCCGGCACACTATCAGGATGTCGTCGGCATAGCGCACAAGGCGATGGCCGCGACGCTTCATTTCCTGATCGAAGGCATCCAGATACACGTTCGAAATCAAGGGTGAAATCACTCCCCCCTGAGGACTGCCGGTCTCTGTGGCCTGCCAGTTGCCATCCACCATCACACCGCTCGTCAGAAACATCTGAATCAGATTCAGAATGCTGCCGTCGGTCACG
>JANMEV010000224.1:0-8259 GCA_031377305.1 Planctomycetota bacterium
CGATTCGGTTTCATCCACCACACAGCCGAGCACCATATCCTCCAGTTGAAAAATGTCTCCCCGCACGACGTTCGTGACACCCGGATCATCGACAAGAGTCGCTCGCCAGGATTCCGGAACGTAGACGCTCCAGCGATTGCGGGACACCGAGATTCCAAACTCCGGATCATCTCGGAACTCAGGAAATGTCGGCACGGGAATCAGCATGCGGTGGCTTTTCCAGTCCTTCCGAATGGTCGCGGCGGAATCTTCGAATCGTCCCGCCAGCGCGAACTCAACCGTGAAGCCGGACGCCAGGGCACCAGACTGAGGAATCGGAATCAAATGCCGCTGTGCATCGGCTTCGCCGCGGATGACGACTCGACTTGGGCGATTCTGAACAAGGCAATACATCAGACGGCTGTTCTTTGGCAGCACCACCGGCAGGAACTGGCGAGACTCATTCGTCACCTGCAGTTGATGTCGACTTCGCCAGCTTCCGTCGTCTGCGATCACGGTCGTGTGAGTCGCAAGGTTCACAACCGCCGGCGCGACTTGATGCTGTTCGGGATAGACCAGATTCCACACGGCCGTCTCCGGCCGCAGTTTCACAACAGCCACGGCCTGCTGCAGCAACTGCGGCGGGATCTGAGTCGTAATCTGTTCGGGGCTGACCTTGTCTTCCGCCTGCTCCGCGCTGGGCTGAAGCAGGCCGTTCGATTGATTCACCAGCACCCAATAATGCCCCTGACCGGACAGAGTCGAAGGAGCTCCCGGCGGAACTACGATGCTTGGTACTTCGCTGCGAATGATCTTGTCGGCAGGCAGCGGAAGACTGGCCGTCCCCAGCACAAACAGGCGATCCGTTACCGGCTGCTGAAGCTGCAGCGTGACTCGAGTCTTCCCGTTGCCGAGGTCGTCCTTGGTCACTCGCCGCTGACCGGGAACGTCGAAGGTCATGATGGACGCGACGCTGGTTGACAGTTCGACCGCAAAGTGATCAGCCGCCGCGCGAGCGATCTGCCAGTTCAGAGCCAGCGTGATTTCAATCGCGGTTTCGGTGACATTGGTAACGGTGACGGATTCACCGATCAGCGTCGACACGGCCTGACGCAGCTTGACGGTCAGCGAGCCGGGCCGAGCGACATTGCTCTGGAACGCCAGCGACGGAGCCGATTCGCAAACTTCGCGGAAGCTGGCATGCGAAGCCGCGGTGGACTTCACAGTCCAGCCGCCGCCGTTACCAACTCCGCTTTCGATCCCCGCGCTTTCGGAAGCTGCGTCAAGCCACACGGCGAGTTCAGAAGTGGCCTTTGTCGCGTTCATGACGGTCGGCGGCTGCAACTTCAGAAGACTTCGATCGGCGTCTCGATTCATCTGGCCCTGGATCGCAATCTGAAGCTGCCCCGTGCGAGCATCGGTTAGTTGGATGCTGAGAATTCGCAGATCGGCATTGGCGTTGTCTCCGTCGACGGCGTCAGAAAAATACCAGTCCTTCAATCCCGTCGCGCTGACGTCGAGGGCGAGGTAGCTCTTCGGCACGGCGATGTCGATACGTGAACGAGCCGCTCCGGTGACTCGCAACGTCATGCGGCTGCTCCACAGTTGCCGTTGTTCTTCCATGCGAACCGCGTGCATGGATTCTGTCGCCAGTTCGTCGGCCGTCGGTGTCACTTTGACCGTGACCGAGGCCGGATGTCGAGTGTATCGCCAGGCCAGCATCGGCCGGCCAGGCATTTCATCGCCGTCCGGGGCCGGAGCTTCGTTCGGATTGATCTGAGTCACCGCGGACAGCGAATCGGATCGCACCTGGAACTGTGATCCTGTTTTCAGAATCACCGTGCCCAGATCTCGACTGGCTCCACGCACGATGGAAATCGGCACCGCCAGTGATGCCAACGCTTCAGCCGTCGGCGCGTTGGAGTAGAGCTGCATCGTGATCCTGGTCGCGTCAGTCACGGATCGGCGAAGTTGCAGTTTGACCGATCGAGTGGCATCCGTGTTTTGAGCGGTCCAGCCGGCGATGTCTTCACCCGTAACGGATTGCACCGAGTAGCCTTCGGGAATCGTGACGTCGAGTTCTGAGATTTCTCCCTGCCGCACCGTCACGCTGACCGTGGTTCGCAGCGTCATGCCGGAATCCTGCACCGACAGGGCCGACGCCGTTGTCGAATGCAGTACGACGTCGCCCGCGACCTTTTGCACCGTCGGCAGCCATTGAAGTCGAATCGTTGACAATTGTGCGATGGGAACAATGACCGTGCGACCTTCGCGACGGAACGTGTTGGTTCGTCCGTGGATCTTTGCATCGAGTCCATCGGCCGGAAGTGTCCATTCGAGCGTTCCCGCCGCGGCCGATCGCAGCGGCAGATCGGCTCGCCCGAGTTCGCCTTCGACAAGGGCTGAGATTTCAAACTTCACGTCGACCACGTGCAGTCCTTTGCCGGTGACAGCGACTGCGTACGCCGGACCTTCCTCCGTGGGGGCTGGGGCTTGGCGAGTTGCCTGGATCTGCTGGCCCGCGAAGTTCTGAATCTCCGCCGCGGCCACACCGACGACGAGCGGCTGGATCGAGCCTTCTTTGCCATCGACCATCAGTGATCGAACGGCGACCGGTCCGATGGGCAGAGGAACGTTGATGGCAGTTTCGGAATCGCTCCAAACAACAAACCGCCCGTCAAAGGCCAGCGTCTGCTTCGTTCCGTCGACTGGAGTAAGGGCTCCGCTTTTCAGAAACGTGGCGACGACCATCGAACCAAGTGGACTGACCGACGGACCTTTCAGAGCCTCCGGGTTCGCCTGCTGATACAGCTTCAGGAAATCGTCATGTCGAATAAACACCTGCTCCGCCCGCAACGCCGGCTGATCCGGAGCATAGGGAACGACGACGTCGGGAGTTGCGATGTTCTGGGCCGCGGCGAATGGCATCAGCGTCACGAACAGGAGGCAGGCAAGTACCGTACACCAGTCGCTCCGCCGACTGGATTCTTCCGTTCGTGGACGCTGCGGTGTCAATGCAGTTCCCGCCGACGGAGCGGCGGGTTTACGGTACAGCAAGTCCTGCCTATCACGTGATTCAGGCCCAGCGGGGCCGTGAGGTCCCGGTGCCGCAATCAAACATGAGCCGCAAGGCGCTAGCCGCGGGTTCCGGACAGTTTGGTTTTCATGCTGACACCCGCGGCTATCGCCTTGCGGCTCACTAATCTGAATATGTTGATTTCGAGACATCATTTTGTTTCTCGCAATTCACTCTTCAAACACCAATTGAACCACGTCCATGGACACGTACAAAAACAACAGCAGCCGCAGACGAGTGCCATGAGGACACTGATCACGCTGCCGATGACAAGGCCGTCGAGAACACTCTGCCATGCGTTTGAGACCAGCGGCAGCAACGCCAAAGCACTCAACAGCAGCACGATGGCGACTGTCAGTTTCCAGAGCATCGCCGCCTTTCGCATTCTCCAGGCAAGCAGAATCACAACCATCGCCGCCAGCCATCGAATCGCCGCAATCTGACCTCGTCGCTGAACCACCAAGCTCAGAGTTGATTCCGTGTGTACGGCATCCCCGACGGACACAAAATCCCGAGCCCGATAGTCGGCCGGAACATCAAGGTTGACGTTCACTGACAGGCGAGCGCTGCCTTTCTTCGGTTTTTGAACTCCACTGCCCAGCACATCGTCGGCTGACCAGCCTCCGTCTCCCGGCGGCAACTGAATAACAGCGACATCCTGTGAAGCCTGAGGTTCTCCAGCAGTCGGTGCCGCGTTGAAGGGAACGGAGACCGGACGGTCCGCCTGAGGAGCCGCTTCTTGCACGAACGCATCGGCATCCATCGGCATCCCACCACCTGCTCCGCCAAGCCCGGTGTCCCCAAACCCGCCGCTCCCAAACAAGCTCGAACCCGGCGGCGCGACTCCCATTCCGCCCATCGCGCCGCCTCCGGACAACATGCGAGCGTCATTCGGAGATGCTTCGTTCATTGGTTGAGTGTTGAACCGTGGCATCGCAGCGGCTGATGACGCGGCGGATGGGGCTGGAGAGTATTGAATGTCATCAGACAAATAGTTCGGTGCTGGCAATGATGACTTAGCAGTGTCTGAAAAATACTCACTCGCCGATCGTTGCTGTGACGAGAAGCTCAAGAACAAGAAGAAGGAAAGCAACAAGGCGACACAACATACTGCCGCCAGAGTCTTCCACCGTCGTCGGCTCACCACCACCGTCAGCACGAACAGCACGAGGAAGAAGATCGCCAGAGGGATCAATCGGCGAGGCAGCTCGGAAGTTTCCGGCCAGACGATCTGGCCAAGTGACACCAGCCAGCCGGGCTGATCGACACCCGACGTCGGGCGGAACTGACCGTCACTGTCGACCAGCAACGACGTGTGCGGATAGTGGACTCGCCAGGATTGCTGCAGCACATCGATCGGAACTCGCGACTCACCAGCATCGATCGATAGCTGAATGGGGCGCTGATCCGTCTGACCGAATGCACCGGCGTTGCGACCGTTTGATTCGAACAGCACGGTCAGCGTATCTGTGTTGTTTGAGGACTCATCGGAGTTACCAATTCGACCTGCTTCCTCGGGCACAACACTAAAGTACCCGCCGCCACCAGAAAACTCAGGTTTGCCGTCGGTCAGAGCCACCAGATAGTCACCGCCATCACGACGCACTTCCACAGGCTGGCCATTCAGCATCGTTGACCAAAGGAACGACTGACCTTCTTCGCCCGGCAGTTTGAACCGCAGAGTCTGCACGCCGCTGGATTGTATCTTCGCCTCACACCATCGCTGGATCGTGCCTGAATCGTTGAGTGTGCACACATTCGCAAGGTATTCACATACGGCCGACGGGACGGCGTTGGTCACGAAGCGAGTCTCATTCACCTGAAAAGCGTAACCCGGCTGCACAAATCGGTACGTCAGAGCGATTCGACGACCCGTGGACACATCCGGAGCGTCAACCAAACCCGCATCGGCCGCAAACAGGCCGGGGATCGAACGCACTTCCGGACCGACCGCCAACTGTTGCTCGGGCGATGCTTCAAACACCAGAACTCCGTGCTGTCGAACGGCGTCCTGCAACTGAGCAATCGGAGCGGCAATCGGTGCCGCGTCGGTTCGAGGCTGCTGCACAAACGCATGCAGCGACAACGATCCGGCGAAACGGTGATCGAGCTTCAGCGTGAAAGGTCGCAGGCCGTCCGCAGGAGTTCCCGCGGACTGTTCAATGATCGTCACCGGCCGGATGGCTCTCATCTGCTGCATTCCTGGGACGGCACCCACGCTGCGAACAGTGAACCGAACATCGGCACCGAGCGATTCGGAAAGTCGGATGGTCAGAGTTCGAATTGTGCCGCTCAGAACGTCGGCGATGATCTCAGCATCCAGCGACTGCTGGCGACTATCGGCCCACGTCTTCAGCACCGATCGCCCCGCCAGCCGTGCGGGCTTGCGAGTGATTGATAGTTCGCCGGACACCGTGGTGCCGAGATTCTGAAATACCTGTTCGGTGCCGCTACCGGAAATCGGCGTCAGCCCGGTCAGTGACAACGGTGAGACGATCAAATCATCGGCGAACCGAACCACGTAGGTTCCTCCAACGGTGGTAGTTTCTGCCACCGTCACGACTGGCAGCGCCAGCTTTTGTTCCATGTCTGGATCGCCGATCGTGCGATTCAAATTCAACACCAACGGCAGCAATTGCCCGGGAGCAATCGGCTGAGCCGGTTTGACCAGAATCTGATTTGGTTCGCTGCCGTTCGTCCAGGTCAGGCCATCAGACACGCTACCCAGCTGCCAATCCGCAGGCAACGTGACCAGCACTTCAAACAGCGGCGCGTTGAGCGTTTCAACGGTCAACTGAGCCTGATACGTGGCCGATGTGTCATCGATCGTCAGCGTTCCGTTGGATTCAGCGAACAGTTCACGGTCACGAGGCTTTGCGGCGACCTTCAGTTCAAACTGCTGAACCCAGAAGTCGAAGACCGAGGCTTCCGTCGACAGGCCCAGTTCGGCGGCTGACATCGGACGAACTCCGCCGCCGGCTTCGGACACCAGTCGCAGGCCGTCTTCATGAGTCACCACCAGGCGCCCCGTGTGAGCCGTCACTTCGGCAAACTGCAGCGTCGGGATTTTCTGCATCGCCGACTTGTTTGCGTCGCCTGCCGCTGCCATGATTGAAGACGCGGCGACGGCTTTGATCTTGATCAGCCGATCGTTGGTAAACGGCTGACGCCAGGTCAACGTGACTCGTGTCTGCCCCGCGTTGTCGGGATCGTCGTCCAAAGTCCACGCTTCCAATCCGGCCGATTCGACGCTGGTGATTTCCAGTTGCGAGGGAACTCGGGCGATGACGCGATTGATCGAGCCGCCAAACACGCTGACTCGCGAATCGCTTTCCCAGCGAAGCGTTTCCTTCTGCACCTGAAGCTGTCCGTCTGTTCGGACAAAAACTAAGGTCTGAGCGTCCGTTTCTTTTCGTTGCACGACCCATCGCAGACGCACGTCTGGAGCCTGACCGACCGGCACGACATAGTTGGCAACCAAATCGTCGGCCGCGGGGCGATCGAGCTTCAGATCATTGACCATCAGATGGCGACCGGCCGGACAGCTGACGTTCAATTGAACCGCTGGAACAACCGGCAATTCAAACGCCGCCGAGCGATCGCTGCCAAGCGTCGCGAGTTGCGTCGACAGAGTTGCGACGACCGTGAGTTCGCCGACCTTGTCATGAGCGATCACCAAAGCCGTGGGATCAGCCGGATCGCGAGCGATCAAAGCCGCCTGGCCGTTGATCTCAACCTTTTCAACCAGCAAATTGCCCGCTCGAATGCGAAGCGTTTGCCAGCCGTCGGCATACTGCCGAATCTTAAGTTCCATCTGGACCATGGCTTGCTGATCGCCCGGCGTGACGGTGAGATTCGCCTGTTCGGTAATGATGGGAATCGGAATGTTCTGATTCGCTGAGTTCGCTTTCGCCTTCTCAAGCAACGCCTTGAAATCGTCCCGCTTCATCATCACGCCACGGCGGTCACGATCGAAGACCGTGTCAAGCTGATCCGCCGGGATGAACTGTTCGTTGGGCGGAGATTCTTGTGCGGATGCGATGGGAAGGAAAATGAAGAAGAGCAGCATCGCGAAAAGTGAGCCGCAAGGCGCTAGCCGCGGGTGGCGTTGCTTTATGGTGTTTGTCAAATAGGATAGCAGCCCATTGTAGAGTAGTTGTCTCAACTGCTCCTGAACGTTGGGGACAATGGTTCTACAGTCGTAGTTCCCCTTGCGTTTGGTCCTTTTGCCACGCAGCGATTCATTGCCTGTTGCACGAGGGTTTGCGTCGTGCAACAGACCAGAACCCGCGGCTAGCGCCTTGCGGCTCAGATGGGGTGACCTACTTGGAGTCGCGTTCAATTGCCACCTCCTGTCTGATCATTCGCGTTCTCCGCCAGCGGAGCTTCGACAGCGGCTGGTGCAGTACTTGGTTCCGTTGGTGGACTTGGAACGATCACAGTAGGCGGACGGACGCTTGCGCTTCCATTTCGCTGACCGATCAGCAATCCCGTTAGCCAGATTCCGCCAACCACGAACACACCCGGCCAGGCCATGGCAAGATATTGAGGCGTCGCGTTGTCGCCACTGAGCGAAAACATGGCGATGCCGAAGAGAGCCAGCAGCACCATAGTAATTCGGTTCTCCCACGATGTGCGGCGAAGGATCAAACCGAGCACGACAAGAGTTCCACTGATCATCCAGAACAGAAACGGACGACTCCACCAGGTCAGCGTGATCATCGGCTGGCTTCCCACGGCGCGGAAGACGGCCACGCTTCCCTGAGTCGGAAAGTCACCGCTGGCCACATGTTGCGGGTCGATCCAGTCATTGATGGCGCTTGCGGCGGTCACCGATGAGCCGGAACGAAGAGGGCTCATCAGTGAAGGCGGCACGGCTCCTTCCTGAGTCCACAAGTCCGGATCACCAAGGAACGCGACTTCTTCGGGAGCCCAGACGGCTATTTTCACCTGTTGTACAACCGTCGAACCACCGCTTTCACCGATCACCGGCAAATGAAGTTTCTGCAAACCGCCCTGACCGGAATAAGGTCTTGCCCCTTCTTCAACGATCGCGCATCGATACTGCAGAGTCAGCAGGAATTCCTGATCGGACGTCGATTCGCGGCTAATGTTGACGTAGTAGGCTTCCCACTGATCGGCCGCTCTGACGTCGGTGGCTTTCTCAATCGTCGTGCGTTGATCATTCAGCAAAGGAGCCTGCA
>JANMEV010000242.1:0-5663 GCA_031377305.1 Planctomycetota bacterium
TAAGGACTCCGTGAAGCTGAAAGCCCTGGCGGCTGGTGATTCGAAGCGTTCCGTTGGCGAGCTTCTCACACAGATCCAGCTCGGCCAGAAACTGAGCCGCGGTGACTCGTCCGCCTGGGATTCGAGTTCGCACCATACAAGAATACTGTTTTCCCTTCGCCTTGCCGTCTTCGCCCTTGGCTTTGCGGGTATCCCGATCGTCCTGAAGATACGAACCGTGATGCTTCAGCAACGTCGCAGCGTCATCAGAGAATTCCGGCTTGTCGTTCAGCAGTTCTTCGGCCAGTGTTCCTCGCAACTGATGGGAGGCTTCCTTCAGCAATTCAACTTTGCTGAGTTTCATTTCTTCGGACATGGGAGTTCTGTTCCGGTCAGTGGGCAGGAAATTTTGATTGAGTTGAGCGGCTGGATCTTTTGTAATTCTGCGTCGCCTGGTTTGATTTATTTCACCTCGAACCGCAGGCAACGCGTTGTGGCATGCCGATGCCTACGGAGTGGGTTAAACGCAAAGAGCCGACAAAAGAGTGAGCTCTGTGCCATTTCACTTCAAGTCTGGACACGTGGGTGCAATTATAGGGGCAGCCGTTTTTCGTGAACAGCCGTGCCCGCGGGCAGATTCCCAAGCGGCGGAAATTCACATCAGCATTTTCGGCCGAAGCCGACGTGCGTTTGGGGGAAGGGCAGAAAAGCTGCTGTTCGCTCGACGGAGCGGCGAACCTACGGAGACGAGCCGCTCCGTTGCCTTGCACTCAATGCATCTGCCAAAAGCAAAAGAGGCCATCTTGCGATGGCCTCTTTTCTGTTTGCAGGGTCAAAAATGACGCGGCAAGGCTTAGTAGCGGTAGTGAGCTGGTTTGAATGGACCAGCAGCAGCAATGCCAAGGTACTCAGCCTGTTTTGCAGTCAAAGTTTCCAGCGTCGCACCCAGCTTGCCGAGGTGCAGGCGAGCCACTTCTTCGTCGAGTTCTTTCGGGAGAATGTGAACGCCGACTTCGAACTTCTCGGTTTCGCCCCACAGCGCCAACTGAGCCATCACTTGATTTGTGAAGCTGGCGCTCATCACAAAAGAGGGATGACCGGTCGCGCAGCCAAGGTTCACGAGCCGACCTTCGGCGAGAACGAGGATCGCCTTGCCATTTGGGTATACGTACTTGTCAACCGGACCACCTTCATCCGCTGGTGTCTTAATGCGGACTTTACGGATGGCCTTGTTGTTGTTCAGGTAAGCAATCTGAATCTCGGAGTCGAAGTGGCCGATGTTGCACACAATCGCCTGGTGCTTCATCTTGTCCATGTGCTCGCCACGGATCACGTCGATATTACCAGTGGTTGTCACGAAGATGTCGCCCTGTGCAGCGGCTTCGTCCATCGTTGTGACTTGATAACCTTCCATGCAGGCCTGAAGAGCGCAGATCGGGTCGATTTCAGTCACGATCACTCGAGCTCCCAGACCGTCCATTGCGTCGGCACAGCCCTTACCGACGTCGCCGTAACCGCAGATCACAACCACCTTGCCAGCCACCATCACGTCGGTCGCTCGTTTAATGCCGTCTGCCAGAGATTCGCGGCAACCGTAAAGGTTATCGAACTTGCTCTTTGTCACCGAGTCGTTGACGTTGATCGCAGGAATTGCAAGCTTGCCAGCCGCGTGCATCTGGTGAAGACGGTGAACGCCGGTCGTTGTTTCTTCTGACAGTCCCTTGATGCCCTTCAACAGTTCGGGAAACTTGTCATGAATCATGACAGTCAAGTCACCACCGTCGTCAAGAATCATGTTTAGTGGCTGGCCGTCTGGGAAGTACAAAGTCTGCTCGATGCACCAATCGAACTCTTCATTGCTCATGCCTTTCCACGCGTAGACAGGAATGCCTACTGCTGCAATGGCTGCTGCGGCGTGATCCTGGGTGGAGAAAATGTTGCAGCTTGACCACTGAACTTCAGCACCAAGAGCCTTCAGGGTTTCGATTAGAACCGCCGTCTGGATCGTCATGTGAAGGCAGCCAGCGATTCGAGCACCCCTCAAAGGCTGTGAGTCTGCGTATTTTTCACGCAGGGCCATCAGGCCTGGCATTTCAATTTCCGCAATCTCAATTTCCTTACGGCCGAGATCAGCAAGTTCGATATTGGCCACCTTATAGGGAAGCGCGGACACTGTACTCATGAGTTCAATCTCACTCTCAAAATGGAACAAAACATTTTAGACATCGGAAGTGGGGGAAACCGTTGGCTGGGCAAAATGCTTAACGCTGATTTTCTGCCCGAAAACAAGAAAGCCTCTTTCGACAAAACCGCCCCGAGCGGAATTCACGAAACTTTAAGGCCCATTTGAAACGCCGCAGTGTGGGACTACCCCTCCCAAGAGGAAACATTAGCAGAATAGAAAAGCGGGGGCAGCGAAAGCAACGCGCACAATTGAGAACACAAGAATTTGAACGGTTCCTTGGGAGATTTCTCCGGTTCTCATGCCACTGACTTCACTTCGGAGAAAGTACCGGCTTTGAGCAAACCCCAACATGCACTCGACGGGCTCCCCGAACGAAGCAAGCGGGGATGCTTAGGGGGATTATTCCGACTAACAATCGTCCCCGCGGAGCCATCTCGGCCTGATCAAACGCGTTTTCCGTGTCTGAGGACCCAGAAGTGCCGATTGCGGATCAGCATTGAATTGGCGGGATTTCACGTTAGACTTCGTCAAACGCATGGAGAAGGTCTCCATGCGATTCATCAAAACACCCCACTTCCTCGCGCTTTAGGGCACAGTTTGCAAATGCTGCAACGGTGTACCCGCAGGTTGGGACTGAACTGAGTTAGGCTGAGAATGTCGCTGGATCCGGTACAGAAGTCAAAAATCTACGCTGAATTTGCTACAAAAGACGGTGACACCGGGTCACCGCAGGTTCAGATTGCGGTGCTAACCGCTGAAATTCAGGCCATTACGGAGCATCTGCAAACTCACGCTAAGGATTATTCCGGGCGTCGAGGTTTGCTCAGCAAGGTCAGTCGTCGTCGTCAGTTGCTGGATTATCTGAAGAGTAAGAGCCTAGACAAATATGTGGCGATTATTGCTCGCTTGAACATCCGAAAATAGTGAAAGCCAGGCGTCGTTGCGGTCACCCCGCTGCGACGCCTTTCTGTTTCGTGGGACTATTTCGACATTGGTCCGCATTTGTGGCATTTGCAAAATGCCATCCACGAAACGCACGCGGGGCGTGTTGAAACCAGTGGCAGGTGTTCGTTGGTTTCGTTGAATGCAAGTTGTTTGTTGTGGTGTATTTGCGGTTTCGTTTTGGAAGTGAAGTTGACTGCTGCCGCAGGTTCGTAGCGGATTGCCGCATCCTGGGGCGACTTTGAGTTGTCGGAAGTTGCAGGCCTGTTGTCTGACGTGAGTGAATTGGTGGTCTTAAAAGCAGTGTGTTGGATGATCGCATCGCGATCTTGTCACTGTCGGCCCCTCACAGGAGACCGATTTGGTCTGTAGTGAATTGGACTGTTATCCCAGACGGCCCTGATGCGTGGCATTATTCCGGGCAGCCGCCAAATGCGGTTTTGGGCAGATCTGACTTGCTGCATGCTTTCCTGATGTCGTGAAGTTGCTGCTTATGCGTTGAATCTGACTTTCGTTCCTGCCTGCGATGCAGTCCGTTTACCGGCTGGTCCGGGTAAGGATATGTTGTGAAGAAAGTTAGTGTTGAGTGTGAATTTGCTGGGCGTAAGTTCTCGATCACTACGGGTGAAATGGCCAAACAGGCCAGTGGCGCCGTAATGATCCAGATGGGCGAAACAAGTGTTTTCGTCGCGACTCAATCGGGCCCCTCTCGACCAGGTACGGATTTCTTTCCGTTGACTGTTGATTACCGCGAACGATTGGCTGCTGCCGGTAAGTTTGCTGGC
Source organism: Planctomycetota bacterium (assembly GCA_031377305.1). Taxonomy (GTDB): domain Bacteria; phylum Planctomycetota; class Planctomycetia; order Planctomycetales; family Planctomycetaceae; genus SXXK01. The sequence goes on from JANMEV010000242.1 coordinate 3,892, forward strand.
GGATACCTCAAACGCGAAGGCCGTCCAACAACTCGTGAGGTACTGACCAGCCGTTTGACAGATCGCCCAATCCGTCCGCTGTTCCCAAAAGGGTTCCGCGACGAAGTGCAAATTATGGGCAACGTGATGTCGTGCGACGGCGAAAATGATCCGGATGTACTGAACATTACAGCCGGCAGCGCGGCGCTGATGATCTCCGGGTTGCCATTCAAAGGACCTATCGCAGCCGTTCGAGTTGGCCTGCTGGACGATCAGTTGGTTCTGATGCCAACCGTTGAGCAAATGAAAACAAGCAAGCTCGACCTGATTGTAGCTGGTTCTCAAAAAGCCATCCTGATGATCGAAGGCTTCGGCCATCAGATTCCGGAAAAGGAAATGGGTGACGCGATCATGTTCGCTCACAAGCATATCCAGACCCTGTGCGCTTTGCAGCTCGATCTGGCGAAGCAGGCTGGCGTTGCTCCGGTCGTCTTCCCGACGCCGCCAGCGAATCCGTTCTACGCGACTCTGAAGTCGGCCGCTTACGACAAGCTGCTTGAAGCCAAGACCACGAAGCTGAAGCAGGAACGAGCCGAAAAGGTTCGTGAATTGAAGAAGTCGCTGGTTGAGAAATACTTCCCTAACGATGCACTTGTGACTTCAGACGGGCTGACGAAGGCTCAGTTCTCAGAAGCATTCCATGACGTGGAAGAACGAGTCGTCCGCGATCTGATTCTTGCCGGCAAGCGAATCGACGGTCGCACTCCAACCGACATGCGAGCGATCTCATGTACGGTCGGTACGCTGCCTCGAGTTCACGGCTCCGCATTGTTCACTCGCGGTGAGACTCAGTCGCTGGCGACTGCGACCCTCGGCACAACTCGTGATCAGCAGAAGTTTGATGGACTGTTCGGCGAAGACGCTCAGCGGTTCATGCTGCACTACTACTTCCCTCCGTTCTCAGTTGGCGAATGTAAGCCAATTCGAGGACCAGGACGTCGTGAAATTGGCCACGGTTGCCTGGCCGAGCGTTCCGTTCTGCCGGTGATTCCACCGCCAGAAAAGTTCCCTTACACGATCCGCATCATCTCTGACATCCTGGAATCCAATGGAAGCAGTTCAATGGCTTCTGTTTGCAGCGCCACTCTGTCGCTGATGGATTCAGGCGTGCCAATTCTTCAGCCAGTGGCGGGAATCAGCATCGGCCTTGTCGATGAAGGCGATCGCTTCACTCTTCTGACCGACATCATGGGCGACGAAGACCACTTCGGCGACATGGACTTCAAGGTGGCAGGAACTGGTCGCGGTGTGACTGGTATTCAGCTTGACCTGAAGACAGAAGGTATCAGCGAAGAAATCATGCGTGCCACTCTTGAGCAGGCTCTCAAGGCTCGCAAAGAACTTCTGCGTGAGATGCTTTCAACGATCCGCCGACCGCGAACCGAAGTTTCCACGTTTGCACCAAAGCTAGTTCAGACGTCGATCAACCCGGAGAAGATCGGTCTCCTGATCGGACCAGGCGGAAAGACTATTCGTGCGATTCAGGAAGAATCTGGCGCGATGATCGACATTGCCGAAGACGGTACCGTGACGATATCTGCAAAGAATGCTCAGTCGGCTGATGCCGCTCTGGCTCGAGTCGAAGCATTGTGCGAAGAGATTCAGCCGGGCCGTGTTTACATGGGCAAGGTCACTTCAATTAAGGACTTCGGTGCCTTCATTGAAATCGCTCCTGGCAAAGACGGCTTGTGTCACATCAGCGAACTGTCCGATGGCTTCGTAAAGAACGTCAC
>JANMEV010000256.1:0-7113 GCA_031377305.1 Planctomycetota bacterium
TCAGAATGATCAAAACGCTGTTCAGTATTCGTCGCAACATCGGAGGTTCCTTCCGGGCCGAATTGTAGCAGCCCGCCCGAAAAGGACATCGGCAATTTTGCGAACGAGGAACGGCGCTACTTCGAATACGGCCCGGAACCTACCATGGGCCGATCCGCGAAACCATTCGCCAGGCAATCACGCACGACACCGATCGATCGTTTGATATCGTCAGCATCGACATCCAGATGAGTCACCGCTCGCATCCGCTGACCGCCCATTGGACCGATCAGGACGCCCTGCTCTTTCGCGGCGGCACAGAATTGCACTGCTGTCCCGAAACGAGCATCGATTTCGAAGAACACGAGATTGGATTCCACGAGCTTCGCATCGCAGGAAACCCCTTCAATCGCTTCGAGCCCCTCCGCCAGTACCTTCGCGTTGTCGTGATCGTCCTGCAGCCGAGCGACGTTATTCTCCAGAGCATAAACGGCCGCCGCCGCGACGATACCAGCCTGTCGCAGTGATCCGCCGAATAACTTGCGAATCCGACGCGCCCGGGCGATGTCGTCTCTGTCACCGATCAGCATTGAACCCATGGGGCAACCGAGCCCTTTTGAAAGGCAGATCGAAATCGTGTCGAAGCACTTTCCAACATCCGCCGCAGAATATCCTCCAGCTGTCGTCGCATTGAAGACTCGCGCGCCGTCGAGATGTCTCTTCAGACCATTTGAAGTGGCCCATTCGGAAACTCGCTGCAGCTGAGCCAGCGAGTACACTCGCCCGCCGCCGATGTTGGTCGTGTTCTCCAGGCACACAAGACGAGTTCTCGGAAAGTGCTGATCGTTGGCTCGAATCTTGTTCTGCAGATGTTCGACGTCCAGAAATCCACCATCAGCCGCGATCGTGCGAACCGTCACGCCGCTCAAAGCTGCCGGAGCACCGCCTTCGAAAAGTGAGATGTGACCGGTCTCGTTGATCAGCAATTCGTCGCCCGGGATACAATGAACTCGCACGCCCATTTGATTGCTCTGAGTTCCCGAGCACGCAAAAATCGCGGCCTCACGGTCGAACAGTTCGGCCACCATTTTCTCAAGCAGGTTCACCGTTGGGTCTTCGCCAAGCATGTCGTCGCCGACTTCGGCCGTAGCCATTGCCTGCCTCATCGCCATTGAGGGACGAGTGACGGTGTCGCTGCGAAGATCGATGAGTTTCACGAAACCGACTTTCAAAGAACGGGAATGGAACATAAAAAACAGCCAAATCTAAGTTGCGGACTGTACTTCGGCCCGCTGATGGCTTCAATCAGGTTCCGCAGGCAGACCAGTAACCGTTCAAATCAGCTTGTTCTCACTTTCGATTCAGCCATGCCCCCACTTTCAATCACAACCATCGACTGCCGCCAAAGCGACGCCACGCAACTCTTCCGCGAACTGCGCGACAAACTCAGCCCGCGAGGTGACGTCGTTTCCGAGGCCGGTCGTCAACGAACGATCGAACTTTTCGGCGAACCTCTGAACCCGCGCGAAGTCGTTCAGCGAATCTGCGGCGACGTCAGAAAACGCGGCATCGAGGCAGTTCTGCATTACACGTCGAAGCTCGACCGTCGCGACCTGACGCCTGCAACCGTCCGAGTCACTCAGGACGAACTCCATGATGCATCCGAAAAGGCATCACCGGAATTCCTCAACACAATCGGGCAGATCCGTCAGAACATCTCCGAGTTCCAGCGGGCGATTCTTCCCAAAGACGCTCGCATCGTCCGCAGGATCGGTGCGGAAATTGTCGAACTGCGACAACGCTACTTGCCGATGAAGCGAGTCGGCATCTGCGTACCCGGCGGAGCGGCCGCGTACCCGTCGACCGTTTTGATGACGGCCGTGCCCGCAATGACGGCAGGCGTGAAAGAGATCGCCATCGTCGTGCCGCCGACTGAGTTCGGCGGTTACAACGTGGACATGCTGGCGACCTGCAACGAACTTGGCATCAAAGAAGTCTACCGAGTCGGCGGCGCCCAGGCTGTCGCCGCGCTGGCGTATGGAGTCGAAGGAATTCCGCGAGTCGACAAGATCGTCGGGCCGGGGAATCTGTTCGTTGCTTTGGCCAAGCAACACGTCTTCGGCGACGTCGATATCGACAGCATCGCCGGGCCCAGCGAAGTCATCGTACTGGCCGACAACACCGCTCGCGCGGACTTTGTCGCGGCCGATTTGATCTCACAGGCTGAGCACAGTCCGGGTTCCGGAGTGCTGATCACCTGGCACGAACCGTTGATCGCCGCGGTTCAGCAGTCGCTTGAGAAACAACTGGCTCAGCTTCAGCGAGGCGACTTGGCTCGTCAGTCTCTGGAAGACTACGGCGCATTGATTCTGGCTCGCGACGAAGCCGAGGCAGCGAAGCTCACCGACCTGCTGGCTCCCGAACATCTGCACATTTCCATGGACTTCCCGGAACGAATGCTTACTCAGATACAAAACGCCGGAGCCATCTTCATGGGACACTTCACGCCCGTGGCACTCGGCGATTACATCGCAGGCCCATCTCACGTTCTGCCAACCGGCGGTACGGCTCGATTCGCCAACGGCCTCGCGTCGACCGACTTCCTGAAACGCAGCTCCATCATTCAATACAACGCATCTGCCCTGCGAGCCGACGCCGACCACGTGCGACTCATGGCCGAAAAAGAAGGCCTGACGGCTCACAGTGCGAGTGTGGATATTCGTCTCAAGTGATCACGCGCAGTCAGTGTAGACCGGTTGGACATTCCTGTCCGACCTGAAACTTAGCAATTCGATGGGCTGGAATGCCCATCCTACTTGAGTTGATGATTCTCATGATCAAATCCGCCGTGACAATTAGCATCGTCGAACAGGCACGCAAGGGGCCGTTTGTGTTTCATGACGACCTGCCAGCCGCGTGTCGAGCCGCGGCCGATCTTGGGTTTGATGCAATCGAACTGTTCGCGCCGTCCGGGGAAGCGATTCGTGCCCTGCCCTTGAGCAATCTGCTCGCCGACCATGGGCTGAAACTGGCGGCCGTTGGAACGGGTGCCGGGATGGTCGTTCACAAGCTGTCTCTCTGCGACGCCGATGCGAATCGACGAACGCAAGCCGCGGCTTTCATTCGCGAAATCATGTCCGCCGGAGCGGAACACGGAGCACCTGCCATTATTGGTTCGATGCAGGGCAAGTGGGATGATGTCGTTGATCAGAAAACGGCGACTGGCTACCTCCGCGACGCTTTGCAGCAGCTTGGCAATCACGCGGAACGCTGCGGCACAGTCCTGCATTACGAGCCGCTGAATCGCTATGAAACCAACATGGCGACGACGCTATCCGCTGGCGTCGACTTGCTGAAGCCACTCGCGACAAGACACCTTAGACTGCTCGCCGACCTGTTCCATATGAACATCGAAGAAACGTCCATCGCCGGCGCTCTGCGAGATGCTGGCAAGCTTGTTGGGCATGTCCACTTTGTCGATTCGAACCGTCAGGCGGCTGGTCGTGGTCACATGGAGTACGCACCGATCGTCGACGTTCTAACATCAATCCAATACGAGGGATACGCGTCGGTCGAAGCGTTTCCTATTCCCGATTCCATGACGACTGCTCAACAGACGATTGAAACTTTTCGAAAGTGCTTTCGGTCAAAAGCGACGTAGACAACATTCCAAGAAACACCCTGTGACTTCACCCGTCCGCTTCATTGAGCTGAATCCGCAACTGGATGTCCTCCAGACACTTGCTCGGTTCGATGATGCACTGTTTGTGATGTTGCTGGATAGCGCGGCGCGGCATCGGGAACGGGATGCCCGGTACACGGTTTTGACCGCTGATCCGGTTGACGCACATCAAATCGCGAAAGTGAACACGGGCGACCAGCCGTTTGCGAAGTTGCGTGAATGGCAAGCTCGTCTGCCACAACTTTCGAAGGACGAGCGAGAAAGTCTTCCGCCATTCTTTGGTGGGATCGCCGGACTGATATCGTATGAACTGGGACAGGCGTTTGAGAAACTTCCGTCGCCCGGAGTTGACGATTTCAAAACGCCCGCGTTGCTGGCGGGACTATTCGATTGGGCCATCGTGTGGGATCACATCGCTGGCACAGTGCGAGCGTTCGTGATCACACTGATTGCGGATTCGGAAGGCATCGCCGCGAGCCACCGTCTCGCATGGATTCTGGAACGACTGAACCGGCGGCTTGTCCACGACGCGCCGACTTCAACCTTGCAAAATCAAACGGCGAGCTTCCGTCATTTGCATCGCATTGAACCAACCTCCGAAGTCTATTCGAATTTTACTCGCGACGAATACACGACCGCTGTCAGTCGAGTCATCGAGTACATCCGCGCTGGCGACATCTTTCAGGCCAACTTGTCGCAGCGTCTGATGGCTCCATGGAGCGGAACGGCGACGCAGCTTTATTCGCAGATTCGCAGGAGCAACCCGGCTCCGTTTTGTGGTTTGCTGAAAGCGGCCGACTTTTCCATCATCAGCGCCTCGCCGGAGCGGTTTCTGAAAGTCGATCGCGAGGGACTCGTTGAGACAAGACCGATCAAGGGAACTCGCCGACGGCCTCGATCACCCATCGCCGATCTGTACGCCGGCACTGAACTCGCCACCAGCGAAAAGGACCGTGCTGAGAATGTGATGATCGTCGATCTGCTTCGCAACGACATCTCCCGATGCTGCCGCGCGGGCTCGGTGAAAGTCACTGGACTGTGTGAGATCGAACGATTCGAAACAGTGCTGCATCTTGTTTCCACCGTCGTGGGCCAACTGAAAGACGGCTGCGATGTCTGGAGTTTAATGGCGGGCTGCTTTCCGGGCGGATCGATCACCGGGGCTCCCAAGATTCGAGCCATGCAGATCATCGCCGAACTCGAGCCAACAGTTCGAGGAGCCTACTGCGGAAGCCTGTTCGCTCTTGGTCCCTGCGGCGATTTTGACAGCAGCATTCTTATTCGCACGTTCACACTCAAAGATGGCTGGGTCCAGTTTCCCGTCGGAGGCGGCATTGTGGCCGATTCCGACCCGCTGGACGAATACCGCGAAACGCTGCACAAAGCGTCAGGGATGATTCGATCACTTCGAATCCCAAGTTGAGCTCGAGGCAACAGCGTGCAGGATTCTGCTCTGCATTTGATTTGAGCATTTTCGCGTTCTTTGCCAACGCTGTGATTCACTCTGTTCAGCGCACGCATAGGTGATCACGTCGCGATTGAAAGAATCGCAAATGCCCGCTGACAAGCATTTTTGCTGGCCCAGTCACATTTGCTCACGAAGTGGCACATGACTTGCCAAAGGAACCGTGTAAATGACTCGTCTCAAAGGAACGATGCGAGTCCCGGTTTGCATAGATTTGAAGAAGGATGGAGAGTTATGAGTTCTGGTTTTCTGATCGACATGGATGGTGTGATCTATCGAGGTACTGAACTGATTCCCGGCGCACGACAGTTCATCGTGAAACTGCTGGATGACAACGTCCCGTTTCTCTTTCTGACAAACAACAGCCAGCGAAGTCGGCGAGATCTGGCGACAAAATTGAACCGCATGGGAATTCCGATTGAGGAAAAACACGTCTTCACATGTGCGATGGCGACCGCTCGGTTTCTGGCTCGGCAACTTCCAAACGGAACTGCATTCGTCATCGGCGAAAGCGGTTTAATGAACGCTCTTCACAGCAATGGCTATTCAATTGTGGATTCCCATGCTGACTACGTTGTTGTTGGTGAGGGCCGCACTCTGTCGTTTGAAATGGTCGAACGAGCCGTCCAGTTGATCATCGAAGGTGCCAAGCTGATTGCGACCAATCTCGACCCCAACTGTCCCACATCGACTGGAACTCGCCCTGGCTGCGGAGCCGTCGTCGCTCTCCTTGAGAAAGCGACTGGCGTCAAAGCATTCAGCGTTGGAAAGCCAAGCCCTGTGATGATGCGAGCGGCTCGCAAAGAGCTGGGACTGGAAGCGGCCAACACGATCATGATCGGCGACACGATGGACACCGATATTCTTGGCGGAGTCCAGATGGGCTATCGCACAATCCTCGTGCTCTCCGGTTCGACAGCACGCGAAGAGCTGAAAGAATTCGCATATCGGCCGGACCTGGTGATCGATTCCATTGCCGATCTGTTGCATCCGTCATCTGATGTGCAACAAGTCCTGGAAGACATGGGATATGCGGAAGCACTACAGGTCGGTTGAGCCTGCAATCGGCCGCGGACGATACATCCGAATGCTCACGGTCAGACGTCGTCCACTTGCTCGACAAGTCGATAGCCAACGCCCGCTTCGGTCAGCAAGTAACGGGGCCGGGCGGAATCAGTTTCGATCTTCGATCGAAGAGTCCCCATGTAGACTCGGAGATACTGATTCTCATGCACGGCTTCCGGGCCCCACACTTCCTTCAGCAGTTGCCGATGAGTGACCACCTTGCCCGCGTGCTGCACAAGAACAGTGAGCAGTCGGTACTCGGTTGGAGTCAGATGAATCGGCCGTTCGCTGAGGCTGACAGTCCTTTTTGAAAGATCGACGACCAGGTCGCCTGAGCGAAATGCGGGGGACTCAGTGACCGTGCGAGCGACCTTGTGCCGCAAAGCCACTCGAATCCGAGCCAGCAATTCGCCAACGCCAAACGGTTTCGTCAGATAGTCATCCGCTCCCGAATCCAGCGCCTGGACTTTGTCCGTTTCTCGTTCGCGCGCGGACAGCACAATGATCGGAATCGTCGACCAATCGCGGATGCGTTTGATGACGTCGAGCCCGTCGCCATCTGGCAAGCCGAGATCCAGAATAATGGCATCCGGAGGTTCGCTGACGGCTTGTCGCAGACCGGCTTCTGCGGTTTCTGTTTCGGTAACCTTGAAGTCGTGTGACTCCAGCGAGATCCGCAGGAACCTGCGAATCGAACGATCGTCTTCAATCACCAAAATTCTGGGAGCATCAGCAGTCATGAGTTCAATCGCTCGTAAGGAGAACGATCCCAAATCGCGGCAGAAAGTTTTGAACATGGAAGCCTGTATCGTACGAACTCTATCCGCCGCCGTCATGTTTCGAAGCCACACTCAAATGAGCCGCAAGGCGCTAGCCGCGGGTGTTCTTCCATTAGTTTTCAGACACTCAACCCGCGGCTAGC
>JANMEV010000282.1:0-5932 GCA_031377305.1 Planctomycetota bacterium
AGGAGGAAGGACTATTCTTCGAAGACATGTCCGGCAAAGTTCTGCAGGATGACGAACTTTCGATGTTACTGACCTTCCCCAACGTGCTGGTCACCGCACATCAGGCTTTTTTGACTCACGAAGCGCTCAGCGAGATCGCTCGTGTGACGACGACGAATCTCCTGAGCTACTCAGAACAGCATACGCTGCTGGAGGGTTCCGTTTTGGTGGAGCCTGGCAATTGACTCGGCAGGGATTCTCTGGCGGACGTGACAGGGTAAGGTCGCCTGGTGAAACGCCATCGCTGCATAATCAGTCTGCGATCCACCGCATCTTATCGAGGCCAAGCTTTGCGACTTCCAGCGGGTCTTTCGCCCAAAGATCTTCGCGGAAGAGCTCAAGCGACAGGTATCGGTCGTAGCCTGTCGCCGAGAGTTGATCACAGTAGGATTTCAAATCAACGGCGCCATCGCCGGGGAGGACTCGATCAGAATCCTGCTGGGTGTTCGCTGGCGGATCTGCTGGAGCATCGTTGAAGTGCGAGATCGCGATCTGGTTGCCTTTGAGCTTTCCAAGCGAAGCGATCGGCCCGCCGCCTCGCCAGCAATGAAACGGGTCAACAACCACTGTGGCATCTGGATGAGCGGACCGCTGGATGATATCAATGGCGTCATCGATGGTGTTGATGTCATCGACGAATCCGAGGTACTCAAACGCCGGTTTGACACCGAACGACTTGCCGATCTCAAGGAGTTCGGCGTAGTGTTTCGCTCCAAGATCGCGGTCTGCTTTCCCCGGCGGAGGTCCAGCAATCGAATATGTTGCCCCGACCGCGGCTGCTTGTTCGAACCGGCGACGGACTTCGTCCAGAGCTTTTGTGTGCTCAACCCCAGCGGGTTGAAACCAGCCGGCCAGGTAGATGGTCGTTGGAACAGCCAGGCCGTTATCGTCAACTGCTTTCTTGACGTCGGCCAGAGAACCTCCGGCCTTCAAATGCAGATCGATGTGGTCGTGCCACAGTTCGATCGCTTCGTATCCAGCAAGGCGAGCCACCTCAATCTGTCGCAAAACGGGCGTGGTGCAGATCGTGCTGGCGTTAAGGCAGTAGCGAAAACGGGGCATGTTCGGGGATCACTTCAGAGTTACAAACCCGGCGGCCAGTCGCCGTCGGGGGTATTGAAATCAGTCGGGCCAGAATCGGGGAACTCTGGCGGCGGCGGCGGGTTCTGCAACCGCTGTTGAAACTGCTGAAACGAATGGTTCAGCGAATCCAGCAACCGTTTGGCGTTCGCAGTCGCCATGAAGACACGTTGCGAAACTGCCGAGCGAGGATAGAACGTGGTGATGAAGTCGAACGAGAACTCAGTGGGAGAATGCCCAATCATCACTGCGTTCGCATAGCTTCCGGACTGAACATCATCGCCGAGCTTCAGGGTCTCATAAAGATCCTGAGCCGACTGCTTCTGCTGTGGCCCTGGATTCTGAACCACAGGCATATGCACTGGGCCAAAGCGATCTTCGTAGCGGTGGATATTCTCCTGCAACGCCTGAATGAGTTGGTTGACAACAACGGGCGGCATCACGATGCGAGCGACCACTTGTTGAGGCTGCTGCATTCGCAACAGAAAGTCCACGATGAATTCGTGCTGTCCCTGAAGTACCACGGCTCCGGTCGTAAAGACACCCTTCGCCACATGTGCTGGAACCAACGCACCGATGTGGGAATGGCGAATCTCCTGACTCTGCGGCCCGTCGTCTGGATTTCCCTGTGGAGAACCTTCTGGATGCGGATGATCTGTCATTGAAATTCTGAGCTATGACTCAAATGTTGTTTTGATTAATGCAGCGAAGATGCTCGTTACGGACAAAGAGGCTTAGCATCCATTGAATGCCAAGCCTCTGTCAATTCAAACGCCGCGGATTCCACTGTGCCTGACGGACATTCCTGTTCGATTTAGAGGGATCGGCAAAATCGCCCACCGGCAAGTGATGAATACTCACGCGGCATTAGCCCGCGTTTGGTGGCATTTTGACTCGCTTACGAACGTCTGTTTCCAGAACGCCGAATGCCTGCTCGTGTCGCTGAAGAGCCATCGACAGGGCGCTCCACAGACGCTTGGCAGTGAAGTGGTTCAGGATGATTCGCTGAGTTACTTTCACTTCCACTTTGCCTGTGGCGTAGGGAGTTGGGTTCAAGCCCAGGTCGAGGATCAACTCTTCTGGAGTACTCGAGACTCGGCAGAAATTGGCGTAACCAGCATTGGCGTTGTCGTCGCTGACAACAACTTCCTGAGTCTGCTGGGCTTCAGGTCCTCGAGCTTCTTCTGGTGCAACTTCACTCACGATCAACTTCTCCCTTAGAGGCAAAAAAACAGGACGACTTAGAACGGCTAACAAACCCGAGACCGGCTCCTGCCGATTATCCGGAGTCACTGAGACACATCACCGCCAGGGAGGCAAGTGCCAGTTTCGTTGACGCCTCTTAGTCGGATTTCATCCAAACCATTGAGTTCGGACAAAGAATTTCAGTCAAAAACCGTTTATAGCAGCCATCCATCGCGTCGGCAACAGTGTTATCACACCTCAATCATGCCATTTTCCACATACCCACAACGTGTTGTGAAGACGGGCAGTTTGGAAAACTCCAACATCGAACACGCGGGTCAGCACTGCGATTGCGAGCAAGAGAGCTAACGGACGACTTGAAATTGACAATGAAAGAAACGGTATGAAAGGCACGGGCGATCAGAAATGCGTTCGCGAAATAAAGCATTTGCGAATCCGCTGTGGTTCGCACGGGCCGAACCGAGACGAGCGGAGTACGTTAGTCCCCGGATTCTTCATATGGTCTACAACCAGGCGATCAACGTGGCCCGCCTCTTGAGGGTAAACCTCAATTTCAACCTAATGAAGAATGGCTTCATCGCCGTCTACGACACGCCGCAGGTCGGGACCTCTTCGAGTTTTCGACATAGATTGGGCTTTCGTGACTCGCCCTTCTGTCTGGTTTCGAATCGAACGCAATGCACGCCGTCGTTGCGAAATCGTTTGGGGCTTCATCAGGTCCAGGCAGGCGACGCGCTCGCCAGCAACTCTTGAGTTTCCCGGCGAGTGCGGTAGTGGCGGGAGGTACCCCGGGAACGATCTTCTTCAATTCGCTGAGGTTGACCGGCCACCACGCTGAACAGATTGTCGAAATCCTTCACAAGGCGACACCAGATCTCTGCCGAGATCCCAAGACGATCGAACAACGGAGCAAACGGTTTCAGCATAGAACCTCGCTTGTCGGATCGAGTCTGCCGAGCTGGCCAGTCCAACAGGCTCATATAATCTGCCGTCGACATCGACGGAAACCCCTTGTTGCTACACCGGTTCCCCTGTTTGATCGCACACGAACCGATCGAACTCACACCTCCCTGAAGTTCCACCGGAGCCAGTTGACGAGTTCCTTCGTTGCCGCGTATACCGTACACCCGGCAGGTAATCCGGCCGCGTTTCCTTGCGCTACACGACGCATCGTAGATTCATCATCAGTGGTCGGACTCGGACATTCCGTAGGTTGCCCGAGATAATTGACGGTATTCGTTCTCACCGAAACGACTCAGTTGGACGCTGGAGTTCAACCGAATGAGCCGAACGCTGTTTGTGCTTCACCACGCGAATGACGCAGGATGTTCCGCTGCGTCATTGGAAGGTTTTCTCAGATTCGCCATAGTTTTCTGAGCAGAATGTTTGAAACAACACACGACCAAGCCGAGTCATAGCGACATTGCAAGTTCCTTACGTCGGTGTGTCGGACGAATGGCACTAGTTTAAGTGGAAACCGTTCCATGACAGGGGTTTAGGACGCTGTCGAAGCAACGCTGTTGACCAGTGCAAGACAACGCAGTTTACCGGGTTGGTCACCCATCGTTCCCAAGTCAATGATCGGGGCGTGATAACACCCATAAATGCGAGAAGAGACAGCATCGTTAAGTGAGCTGTCTTCAACCAGTTAGGCTTAAGCTAGTGCCATTCGTGTGTCGGTCCAGAGCGGCGAAGTCCGCATCTGGATATCATTGTTCATCTGCGCTGTGAGATATTGAAGGCTCCCGGTTGGTCAAAGCCTTCGATCGCTCAATTTCGGTTTCTTTGATCGACGGGTTTCCAGATTGTTCGAGGGGCAGTGGAACTGATCGCCGGACAAGCCCTCCGACCCGTCACGGACTAGCGAGGCGGGCTGCAATGTCGCATCCCAAAACGAATGTCTTTTGTTATTTGCGCCGCTCGTCTGCGCGGATTAACCGGTACGGTTGGCGACAGTTAAGCGAAGAGGACTGACAATCAACCTTTCCGGTTCCCTGGTAGGTTTCCCCCTGCTAGTTGTGGTAGCCCGCGTAACAGGCGTGGTACGCGCTTCCGCCGCGGCCATTGCCTTCATTCTGACGTGGATCATGACTCCGATTGTGAGTTGGATTGTCACGATCATATTCTCCGCTACGAACTATCTTCGACCGTTCCAGCCGGGGCATGGACTCTTAATCCCGGACCAAACTCCGGCGGGGAGTTCCGCAGGATTCGCAGCCAGACGCTAAAGCCGCCAGTGATGCCCTCAAACGAGAGATGATTACCTAGTTCGTCTTCATCGCAGATTCTTTCCGCCTGCCAGTAAATCCTTGGGGGAGAATCAAATGCTAAAGCGACTGCCGCGATATCGATCCGTAAGTTGCTCGGAACTTGCATCCCATCAGCCGGCCCGCCACAAATCTCTGCAGGCAATTCGAAAAGTGACACTTCCCATTCATCGGAAGGCACGTTGTGGAAGTAATGGCAGCCGATTAATGTAGCGTCAAGTAGGCCAGGCAGGGCTCCATCGACAAACAGATGCAACCAGTTCGGAGCATTTGCGTTCATAGTGTTGTGGCTCATTGGGCATCAACTTCATCAGTCAAACAGTGGTCAGTCAGAACAGTGGGAACAGAGCATTGTGAAACGATACGACAAAACGACACTCTTCAGGCAGACTTCACCTTGAAGACCCGCAAAGCCCGATCCAAACCCGGGTCTTTTGACCATCTGTTAAGAACTGTGAACTATTGCCATCTGGTTTCCGTCATTCTGTTAAGCCCTCTGAACGTTCCGTTGTTCCAACCCGGTAGCCCCACAATAATCAGCCCTTTGTGGAAATGGACGTTGAGCCAACATGTGGTGTTCCTAACCCGACGTCTGGCAGATCAACTGTCGCATTGACTCGGCATGCTTCAATTCTATTAAAGCTCCGAGAATCCCCCGAGGGATATTCTCTTGATTGATTCGCCAACTTGCCTCACTGCCAATTTGCTGAACGTCTCCAGAGTGTCGTCTGGGCGCATTGTCACCGCCAAACTCACGCAATCAAAAAACGGAAAGGTTCCAGCCGAGTCACCCATGGAGTCGGAATCCCTTGGCACACGCAGGTCACATCGCCCAGCGTAGTTTGTGCAACAATATTCACCCGGTTGGTGTTGTCTTTTTGACATCGCGTCTGGATGAGATTTGAGCGATGCCGTGAATCAGATTGATGCGACTTCGGCGTGTCGGACCGGAGTAGCGAAGCGAACTCAGTTTCACTCATTGATCGTGATCACCGAGGCAGCTGGTGAAGGCTTGTTTGCGGTATCGGTCGATGTGTCAGATTAGGCGTGGAAGGGAGGGGGAAACTGACTCAGGAAGGTTGGTCCCGAGTCAGACATGAAGTGGGAATACGTCGTCGCTACGTCTATCGAATCAACCGGACTCTGGCAGTGGCGAGCGTCGTCGAAAAATATGTGTCGAGCGTCAGCAACGCGACTACCTGTCATTGGGCGCTTCAAAACCAGCCACTGATGGGCGCTTCAAAACCAGCAGAGGTGTGGATGTTCAGTAAGTGGTCTGAAGCTGGTTTTGAGGACTCACAGAATTGCTGCGAGCCAGTGTTTTGATTGGGTTTCGAGTA
>JANMEV010000293.1:0-1760 GCA_031377305.1 Planctomycetota bacterium
ACTGCCGTCCACCCGAAAGACTCCAATCTGCTGCCTCCAGCGAGCGGGGCCGCTCTCCAAGCGATGGAACTCAATGGCTGGCTCGACCGTTGTTGTTCTCCGCGTGCCATCCGGGTTGTTTGCACCATCCGGATTGAACAGGCGGAAGTCCTTCAAAAAGCAAAACCCTCGAACGGACTGCTGGATCGGAATGCCATCGGGAAGTTTCTGCGAGTACGACACATCGATCGCGTCGAACGTCAACGAGTGTCGCTCAAGAATGGCACCGAACTCATCGGTGGCATAGATGATCTGATACGCCTTATTTCCAGGACCGTGTGACTCGCCAGTGATAATTGTTGTCGAAGGGGTTTTCGGCGGAATATAGTCAAAGCCATTAACGATGCCGTCCTCGAAGTTCTCATTGATGATAACCGTGCCCGGCCCGGCGTGAGTGGAGGAACTTCCCAGGCAGCAGGCGAGTGCGGCCGCAGCGATCAGTTGCGTTATACGGAATGAGATTCTCATGTTCATTTTCCTCGATTGAGTAATTGAAACCAGAACAGTTGCGGACGAGATTGAAGGGGGCGGGCATTTCCAGCGAGTTGCTCGGTTCATCGCCCTTCGCTGATGAAGTGGCAATGGTCAAAGGCGTCGCAATGAAACTGTGATGTTCACCCCGCGACCGGAGAAGCTCGTTGATTGCTCGCCGTAATACCGGCGACCATCGTAATAAAAGACCTTCACCTTAAATGCGGGCAGCCCGATCATGGTGATCGAAAAGCGTCCGGCCGAGTCCGTTCGGAATGGACCGAACGTCTGCCCATTCCGAACGATCTCAACGGAGGCACCGGGCGCATACCCGAGTCGATGATTCGGGATTCGGGTGAAGACGTTGAGCACCCCCATGGAAGACGCCTCGCAATCGCTGGCAGCCCCGGCAATCGCGATTGACGCGGCAATGCCGGTCGATGCTTTTAGAAACTGTCGTCGGTTCATGATGATCCTCCTGAAATGGATGATTTGCGGCGAAGTCGCCGGGTACTGGTGCCCGGCGGGCTTGCTCACCGATGCAGTGGGTGCATAAGCCGTGGCATCAACCGTCGGGCGATCGGGGTTGGCAGGAGATCGAAGCCACGGCCAGTTCGAAGCAACCGACCGTGGCCTCCAGCGAGTGGCGTTATCTGGCTCCTAGCGCCTTCCTATCGGGAGCCGCCGACAAACAACACGTCCGTACTGACTGGCGGAGACGAAGACATTATCGACGCTGGTATTCGTCGATACCGTTTGCGAAAAAACTGCGGGAAGCTGCAGGTACGCCGAGTAAAGGCAGCGCTTGGTCCCTCCTTGAGGCGTGTATTCCATTTCCACCAGAGCAGAGCTAGTGCCAGTGCCTCGGACTTGAGCAACAACCGTTTCGCCGCGCTGCACTCGATCTGTGTAGCCTCGAACTGAGAGGCAGCCGTAATTGGGAACGGTGAGCTGCTCACCAGTGGGTGACGTCATAAACCTGCCGCCGGTCGAGACATTGCGGATCTCGAACAAGCCACTCCTTTGCACAACGAAGTAACGGATTTCCTGAGCGAACGATTCCCCCGCAGAAATCGCAAACACAGACACGGCAATAGCAGCGCGAAGCAAGTAGTTCATCTTCCATCCCTTTCACAAGATTTGAATTGACGTTGGAGGACACATGCCTCCAACTCGTTGAGAGCACCAAGTGGCGACGACTCCCTGGCTGAGGCCTAATTGGTTTCCTTGTTGTGAGCCAAATTCGAGGT
>JANMEV010000317.1:0-16344 GCA_031377305.1 Planctomycetota bacterium
CATGGACTCCCGACGAATGGAAACACTGCGTCGAAACCTCCCTTGGCATCTGCCAGGAGCTGGCTGCTAAAGGACAACTGATCGCTGCTGGACCGCTGCATCCCGTGGCTACCGGTTCAACTGTACGCGTTCGTAATGGGCAGCGGCTCGTCACGTCCGGGCCTTATGCTGAGACGACCGAACAGTTGGGCGGCTACTATCTGATCGATGTCGAGAACCTCGACGACGCCATCGCAATCGCTAGTCGCTTACCCCCGGCGAAGAAAGGGACCGTCGAGATTCGACCGCTGCTGAAACTCGACGGCTTGCCGACGGGAAGGCTTGCTCCCGATCCCAATGCACCACCATCGACGCTGAAGCAGTTTATGTTCCTCTGCTATGACGACGAAGAAGCATGGCGAAATTCTGGTCCTGAAGCTCACTACGCGGCCATGCTGGAAGCCGTCGCGCTGACGCATCGGCTGAATTCCACCGGCCAGTATATCAGTGCATCGCCGCTGCATCCGATTGCGACGGCGACGAGTGTTCGAGTCCGCAACGGACAGCGAATCGTGACCGATGGGCCATTCGCCGAAACGCGTGAAGTGCTTGGTGGTTACTACGTGGTTCTTGCAAAAGACCAGGCAGATGCGTTGGACTTCGCGGCCCTGCATTCCGGTGCTCGAGTTGGCTCGGTGGAAGTTCGCGAACTCTTCAATCTGGCGGCGATGCAAACTGAATCAACTGATTTTGCTTAGGCAAGCGGCCCTCTACTTTCAAACGTCTTTAAATCTTTCATCCATTCAGGGAATCAACATGTCAACCACAATCACGCCCTACATATTCCTGTCCGGTCGCTGTGAGGAAGCTCTCAACTTCTATCGCGATGCACTTGGTGCGCAGATCGATGTGATCATGCGTTACAACGAAAGCCCCGAGCCCATTCCGCCAGGAATGCTGCAGGAGGGATTTGAGACCAAAGTGATGCACTCGTCATTTCGTATCGGAGGCAATTTGATGATGGCTTCCGATGGTTGCGATGACAAATCGACGCTTCATGGCTTTAAACTCGCTCTGTCTGTTGCCTCAGAAGAGGAAGCTCACAAAGCGTTCAACGCCCTTGCGAACGGTGGCACAATTGAGATGCCCCTGACCGCAACTTTCTGGTCGCCGTTCTACGGCATGGTCAAGGACAGATTCCACGTCAAATGGATGGTGATGGTGCCGGGGCCTGTAGCGTGAAGACACGGATTCAATTCAATAGCCGCGAGGCGATGATGTTGCGTCTCAGGCGGTTGTTGAACCAAGCGGTCGGCGAGTTGGGCATTCAAAGTGCCTGTAAATTCGGATGCTGACACGTTCCAGCTGATCATTGAAAGGCGGATCGTGTTCGTAACCATGTCGATGTCCAGGTCGCCAACTATGGAATCATCGCCGGGGGGCAGAAATGCCACCATGCGAGGGCGAACGGGCCGGCATACAAAGGACTATCCAGCAGATCCAGCAGGCCTCCAAAACCTGGCATAAGAATCGCCGAGTCCTTTTTCTGCACGTCTCGTTTGATCAGCGATTCACATAGATCTCCAGCTAAGCCAATCAGTCCCATTGTCGCCGAGTAGGCAATCACGTTCAGAAGGGATGCCGACGTCGGCTTCAACACAAACAACGATCCAGCAAAAGTGAGCCAAAGCCAGCCGCCGAGTACGCTTCCAAAGACGGCTCCCACAAGTCCGATCCAGGTTTTCCCCGGACTCAGCTTCGGCGCCATCTTGCGTTTTCCCCACAATCGCCCAAACGTATACGCGAACGTGTCGCCGCTCTTCACGCAGATGATGACAGACGCGACAACAAAATAGCCGACCTGTGGATTGGGAAACCAACGCATTTGCGAAGTGACGGCCATCAAACCGCCCGCATAGAACACGGTCAGTAGATTGCAGCCGAGCGATTCCATTGACTTGCCCGGCTGCTCATATCTGGCCGCTTCCATCGCCAGCAGAGCACAAAATGAGAACGTCAGCGCTGCACCGACCCAGCCCATCGACGTCAAAAGTCGATCCTGCGATGTCACGGCCGTATCCGTCCAGATGTGCATCCACGCAGCGACAATCACTAACAAGCTCAAAACGGCGGTGGCTGGAAAATGAGGACTCATGTTGCGAACGGCCATCAGATCCGTTAGCTCATAGGAGTTTCGCACGGCCACGAAAACGCAGAATCCGAACAGCAGCCACGCGGAATTCCCCATTGAGTGATCGAACCAGAAGAGTGCCACAACGGATGGCACAAGGATCGCCGACATTAGCAGTCGCCAGCCAAGCATAGATTTGCTTTCACTTTTCAATCGCGGAGTCGCGGTCCGCACTTTGCTGTTTGCGTTATGTTGTGGGAGTGGCGTTTACTGAAAGACCACCATAGCGACGATCACGGCGAGCGAAATCACGCAGGGCATGGCGGAAGTCGTCTTCTCGAAACTCGGGCCAATGCTTTTCGGACACCCACAATTCGGAGTAACTGATTTGCCACAGCAGAAAATTGCTGATGCGAAACTCGCTGGCCGTTCGGATCACGAGATCCGGGTCAGGCATTCCCGCCGTCATCAGGTGATTTGCAACAACCTGTTCAGTGATTTCGTCCGGCCGAAGAGTTCCCGCTTTGGCAGCGGACGCGATCTTCTGAATGGCTTCAGTAATCTCCTGACGAGCGCCGTAGTTCAACGCGAGGCAAAGCGTCATTCCGTCATTTGCGGCCGAGACGTCGATCGTTTTCTGAATTTCAGTCTGAATGATCGGATCCAGCTCCTGCTGCTTACCAATCACTTTAAAGCACAGCCCTTGTCGCTGGATTTCTCTCCGCTCTTCAATGACATACTGTTTCAGCAAATGCATCAGCAGCGTCAATTCGCGAGGCGGCCGCTTCCAGTTTTCGCTCGAGAAACAATAGAGCGTCAACTGTTTCAGCCCCAACCGGGACGCCTCTTCAACAATGCAGCGAACGGACGTGACGCCTCGCCGATGACCTTCAATTCGAGGCAGGCCACGCTTTTGAGCCCATCGGCCATTTCCATCCATGATAATGGCCACATGTCCGGGAATAGTCGCGCGGTTGAGCCCAAAGGAGGTGAGCGCCAAGTCGGTATATTTTTCATCCTTTGACAATTCTCAGCTCTCCAATGCAACCCGCGCACTTTTTGCCTGTCTGCCGGGATGAAGTATAACAGGTACCGCAAAGTTTTCCCGCCCTCCGACGAATTGGCAGTACGCTGCGGAAGTCGATTGCGATGGACTTTCGCACAAAGTCGCCGCAATCCCGTCCTCTGAGCAAGAGGTGCAGCTTGCAACCCGAGGCAGCGGAAATCAGGGAAGCCGCTTCCGGTTGAGACAACCAGTGCCTCGACTCACGGTATCTTTCTTGAATTCGAGGGGCATTGTTCTATACCTCACGTAGTTGTGAGGTTTGCATTCCAGGGAACTAACCGCCTCGGGAGTTTTTATGCCATTGACGCATGTTGTTGCTCCGTTAATCGGGTTGGCCGAGAATGGACGGTTGCCTGATGCGCTGGTTCGGATCGGAATCCGCAGTCTTTTGAAGGCTCGGCTGCAGGAATTGCAGTCCTGTTCTGTGGAAGATTCCGCTCAGCAGTTTCGTCAGTTTCTAGATGACTTCTCCGCCGGACCGATCGCGTGTGTCCCCGAAAAGGCCAACGAGCAGCACTACGAGGTGCCATCTGAGTTCTTCGCTCAGGTTTTGGGGATTCATCGAAAGTACAGTTGCTGCTATTGGACCGAAGAGACGAAATCGCTCGACCAGGCTGAAGCAGAATCGCTCCGTCGCACCTGCCAGCACGCGGACCTGCGGAACGGGCAGACGATTCTGGAGCTCGGCTGCGGCTGGGGATCACTGAGCCTTTGGATGGCAAAGGAGTATCCCGGCTCGCAGGTTTTGGCGATATCAAATTCCAACTCACAGCGGGAATACATTCTCGCAGAAGCAAAGCGAAGAGGCTTGACCAACGTCGATGTCCAGACGTGCGACATTAACGACTTCACATCCGCGCCCGACAAGTTTGACCGAGTCGTTTCAGTCGAAATGTTTGAGCATGTTCGAAATCACCGCATGTTGATGGAGCGGATCGCATCGTGGCTGAAAGTAGACGGGAAACTCTTTGTCCATGTCTTCTGCCATCATCGATTCACGTACCCGTTTGAAGAAACCGGCAAGACAAGCTGGATGGCTCGCTATTTCTTTTCCGGCGGGATCATGCCCGGCCAGCATCTGTTCCTGAACTACCAGCAACACCTGCAACTCGAAACTCAATGGTGTTGGGATGGAACGCACTATGAACGCACCAGCAATGCGTGGCTGGAACGGATGGATCAAAACTCGGCTGCTGTCGAAGCAGTGCTAAAGGCCACCTATGGGCTCGACTGGCGGCTTTGGCAGTTTCGATGGCGAATGTTCTTCATGGCCTGCGCGGAACTGTTTGGGTTCAGTAAGGGTCACGAATGGTTTGTGTCTCACTACCTCTTTCAACAGCGAGGCTGATTGATGTCAACGTTGTTGATAAGCACTTTGAGCCTTGCGGTTGGCTACGTCGTGCTTGTGTGGTTGCTGAGCCTGGTGATGGGCCGCGTTGGCATCATTGATGCCTTTTGGGGGCCGGGCTTTGCATTAATCGCAGTGCTGTGCCATTTTCTGACGGCGGAAAATGGATGGCGTCGACCTGAGTCTTTGCTGCTTGGCATGATCGTTGTATGGGGAGCCCGACTGGGAGTTCACCTTTCGATCCGAGTCTTCAGTGATCCCCACGAGGACCGTCGCTACGCCGCAATGCGATCTAAGTACGAACCGAATTGGTGGATTAAAAGTCTCGGGATCGTCTTCCTGCTGCAGGGGCTGATCATGTGGTTTGTCGCCCTTCCGGTGACAACTTCATTTGCGGCGAATGATGCTCCTGTGATTGGCTGGATGGCAGCGACTGGACTTGTGTTCTGGGCTGTCGGTCTGTTTTTTGAAACTGTTGGTGACTGGCAGTTGGCAAAGTTCCGAGCCGATGCGACCAACAGTGGAAAGGTCCTGAATGCAGGACTCTGGCGATTGACGAGACATCCAAATTACTTCGGCGATTTCGCGGTCTGGTGGGGGCTTTGGCTGTTCAGCTACTCCTGCGGCGCGCCATTGTGGACGGTGGTGTCTCCGGCCATCATGAGCCTGTTCCTGATGAAAGTCTCGGGCGTGACGCTACTTGAAAAAGACATCGCAGACCGGCGCCCCGGCTATGCGGACTACGTACGAACAACAAACGCGTTCTTTCCCGGGCCCAAACGTCGCGCTTAGGAACGGTTCCGCAACAGTCTCTGCTTTGGGAGCGGGAGCGGAACGATTGCGTGCTGTCTAGTCGGTCAACTCTCCAGGCTCAACGACAGTGATCTGCAACTGAGACGCTTTTTCGCTGGTAATCTGAAGTTGCTGAACGGGAGCGTTGCAGCGAAGTACAAAGAACGCGGTACCGTAAAGTCGTTTTTGAAGGACGTTAGAGCTTGCGGAGTGAGGCAGGGCGGTAAAGCCGCCTGGGTTCAAATTCTGCTCAGCCGTGCTCAAAGCTTGTGACATCGTCCATTTTCGGAAGACATCGGCGAAAGGCGTTCCGCTGATCATTGCAAGTCGCTCTTCAAGAGTAGCATCTGTATGCAGCAGTAACGAAAGCTGATCTGTCTGTGGTACAAACTGGCGCAGAAACAACACGCCAGCCGCCCGGCTGCCGCCTCGACGACATTCGGCTGAAAGAAAAGACTCGCTTGCGACGATCGGATTGCACGCCGGGTTGGCTTGAAACAGGGCGACTCGCTGCAAGAACGCTTCCGGCCGTGCGGTGATTCTTAGTTCCACCCAGTGAGCAATCGCTTCGTTAAGCCACGATGGCACTGCCGGAGCTTGACTCGCGTTCGCCGGATTTGAATGGTGTTGCTCACGGATTCTGGAAAAGACGGCCGCGTGAGTAAGTTCGTGTGCCAGCATCGCGGCTAGTTCTGAGCCGTGGGGCAACGAGCAGTCCAGATACACAATGTCGCCGGTGAAGTCTACTGCACCGTGTTCGAGAAAATCCCGGTCGCGGACGCAACCTCGAACCGGAATTGGACTGTTTTTGTCCTGACGATCAAGGTCCGTGATGACGATCGACAGATGTTGGTCACCGTCAAGATCGGAAATCGGCCCGACGCAGTGCTGCACGAATTCCTGAAGGCCCATTTCAAGAGTCTGAAGAATCCGCTCCCCGGCTTGAATGATTTCATCGCGAGGGACGTGGTCGAGTCTCCCAGAGTGCGACATCAACAGAGAATCATCCGCAAAAATCGCAACCTGTGCGTCACAGGCAATGAGCGACGCGGTGGAGACTTCGTGGGTCGTTCCCGACGGCTCAAAGTGCGGAATCAGAAACTGGCGAGTTTCACGTTCGGATTTAGCAGGATCGGCCGCCATGCCCGGGCAAGTTGGGCCGGTCAAACAGTAATTGTTTCGAAGTTGGTCATCTGACACGCGGAGAACGACGGTTTGATCGAGATCACTGCATTCAGACGCGACGGCTGAAGTCATTGGATGTGCAGAAAGGACATGACTTCTGATGTTGGATGAGGTCACACCTTCGGACTCGGTCGTCCTGGCGTTTGAGGAACCGTCGCCTCTCGTAATCACTTCGAGAGTGACCACGTGCGGTGCACCCGAGAGGTCGAGACTGCCTACGATGATTCGAGCATTGTGCGGGATGGAACCGAGGTCCACAATCTGAGTGGTATCCGACTTAGCTCTATTCGAGGTCAGTCCTGAGTCTTCACAGGTCCGTTCGAAGCAGCCATGGCGAGTTCCGTCAGCATCCGCCGTGTTCGGCGAGTAGCTGAGTGACGAATCGCTCAGAATCGCTCGCGAATGTCCGGCAACAGCAAACACGGTCACCACAACGGCCACGATCAAAGTAAGAAAGCCGGAATGCCGCACCATAAAGGTCCCCACCTCGGCGGCATCCGGCTGAATTCGGTGCACTACGTGCGATGCCTGCTCCGTACCACGAAACAGAGTATCGGCCCTACAACCGGTAAAATTGATTCGTTTTGACGCCAACTCGATCTGGCGAACCCGAATTCCTCCGACGCATTCGCGTTTCGTGTTTTGGGCAAGGATCGAATTCATCGGGGAAATCAGGCCAAATCTGCGACTTTGAGGGTGGTTGAGTTTGAGGGGTTCGCCGCCTCGAACGCCTTCGCCTGCCGACTTTCCCCTAGCCTCTTTCTTCTGCCTGTTTTTACCGGGAATTTCTTTCCCGGTTATCCGAGAACGACTGTAGACTACTCTGCGCGGTGCGTTCAATCTGATGAACGCGGTGCGAGTTTCGTCCATTGGACGGTCTGTGGTAGCAGAACCTCAGGGGAATTCATATGCGGCAGCTGGCAGGTTCGTTGTGTTCGTTGGGTCTAAGTTTTTCGGCGCTTTGCACAGCCGTGCTGGCGGAGGCAAAGCCGGAGGTATCGACACCGGATGCCGTGGTGTTCCGCACTTCAGCAGCTGCGGGCGAACAGCATTTTGCGGTAGCGATTCGTGCCGCCGGAGTTCCTGCCGAAATCAAACGCCATGTAATTCTTGTTGACACATCTGCAAGTCAGATGGGCAAGTTCCGCGAAGGCAGCCTGCAGTTGCTGTCTGCGTTGATCGAACGATTGCCAGCCGGGCACTCCGTCATGGTGGCTGCTGTCGATTCCGACTTTCAGTCGCTGACCGCGGGATTTGTTCCGACCGGTTCTGCAGAGCTGGAGAAGTCTGTCAAGTCACTGTCTGCTCGAACACCGATGGGGGCAACAGACTTGGCTTCGGCCTTGCGTGAATCGTTTGCTCAGGATTCTGCCTCACCGATGTCGGTGCTGTACATCGGGGACGGAATGAGCGCGGCGGATCAACTTTCGTTGAAAACGCTTGATTCGCTTGTTGACGACCTTATCGGCCAAAGCATTTCATTCCACGCTTTGCTGCTGGGACCAAAAGTTGATACCGAGCTACCAGGAATCCTGGCGAATCAGACGGGCGGGACCTTTGAATATCCAGAGAATCTCGACGCTAATTCTTCTGCATCGCGACTGGCTGAACAATTGTCAGCGGCGCCAGTGTTCGTAAAGAATGTTGCCGTCGATGGAAAGGGCTTGTCACTTGCAACGGCAGAAACGGTGGCATTGCGAGCTGATCGACATACGGTTCTTTTCGGAAAAGGATCGCCTTCCAACCAGGTTTCAGTGTCTGGCATTAGCTCAAGCGGCGAGAAACTGACATGGTCTGCTGATCCTCAGCAGGTGAAGGATGCCGGTCAGGAAGTTCATGTGTTGTTCGACCGGGCGGCTGCTTCACACGGCTTGAACTCGGCAGTTGTGGGACTTGAAGGTCTGACAGCCACATCACGTCAGTTCGAATCGGCAATCAACGAATCGATTTCAGTCGCCGAGCTTTTGAAGGGCCGCGGACAGTCCGCGAAGGCACTGGAAGTTGCTCGCCGAGGACTTCTGCTTGACGCTTCAAACTCCATCCTGACTGGGATGGTCAAGACTCTCCAGGACGAAACAGTTGCGGGCACAGCAGACGACAGGCTGGGACCGCCAAGTGTCGACGAGGGCGGTGCTCTTCAAAAATCAGAAGCTCGTGGCGAAATCCTGACTCAGCAATTGGTGCAGTCCGCCAAGGCCGCAATCGACGAAGCGAATCGAGTCGCCGGCGAAAACCCCGACTACGCGTTGACGCTTCTCAAGGATCTGCTTGATACCATCCGTCAGTCTCGCGACGTGGCACCGGAAAAGCGAGAAGAACTTGAACGCCGAGTGACTGAGGCTTACAGCCGGGTCAATTCAGCTCGTCAAACGAACGAAATTCGCAATCGTGAAGAGTCCGAGATTCGTGCTAATAAGGAAGCAACGAGCAAGCTGCTTCAGGAATCTCAGGTTGAAGAAGAGCGTCTTCGAACTTTGATCTCTCAGGTCGCCGGGCTTTTGAACAAAGCTCGCCACGGGGATATCGCAGCCTACGAAGATGCAGAAATCGCAGCTCGAACAGCGTTGGATATGCGACCAGGAAACGGCCCGGCATCTGCGGCGGTCGTGATGGCAGAAGCTTCGGGTCAATTGAGCAAAGCTTACACGCTGCGAAACTTGCGTCATGACCGGTTCCTTGAAACACTGTATCAGGTCGAACTGTCCCACGTGCCGTTCCCAGACGAACCACCAATTCAGTATCCACCAGCAGATGTTTGGCGAGCTTTGACACTGAGCCGCAAGAAGCAATACGAATCGGTCTCGCTGCGTTCTGAGAAGCCTGTTGAGTTGTGGCTGGAAGAAATGCTCGATCAGCCAATTCCCGCACTGAACTATCCAGGTGAAAACTCACTTGGCGACATCCTCAAGTATCTCTCGGACTACTACACCGAGCTTGGTCCGTACACGATGCGAATCATTCTTGATGAGTTGGATCCGGACATCGGAACCGACGCAGCGTTTCTAGAAACGACTCAGGTCGCTGATGTGGACCTTAAAGGGATCACTCTGCGAAACGCCTTGAAGCTGATCTTCGCAAAGGTAAAGGATCAGGATCCGGGTTTGACCTTCATGATCAAGAATGAAGTAATGATGGTCACGACAACGGATACAGCCAACTCTGAAGAAAACCTTGTTATCCGCGTATACCAGGTGGGGGACCTTGTCGTTCCGACCGTTTCGCAAGGTGGCCAGGGCGGTCAGCAAGGTGGCCAGGGCGGTGGCCAGGGCGGTGGAGGATTCGGTGGCGGCCAGGGCGGCGGTGGCCAGGGCGGCGGTGGATTCGGTGGCGGTGGCGGTCAGTTCAGCGTTTCGGACCAGCCTGTCAACTCACCGAAGAACGGCATCAATCTGAAGGGGACTTCGGTCAAAAAAAAACCGATGAAGTAATTTCGCGTCGGTCGTTTGGAGGGTTTGAACAATCTAACGCGGACATGCTGGCCCAGAAGACTGCGGCCAGCGTGTCCGTTTTTCTTTTGTCGCCAAGGATGGTCTCTGTCGGATCGGTTGCAGTCTCGGAGTTACTGATTGCTCGCCCGGTTCAGGACGAGAAAAGGAAGCAGGACGCTGACATCAATCGAGCTGAAGAATTGCCAGCCGCAGAACTGGCGGCGGCCGACCGGCGAGTGGCACTGCAGAAGCTGGTGAAAAAGGTCATCGCAGATCCCGAAAGGGCAGCAAGTGTCTGGGACCAAATCTTCACTGAGGAACCGCCTTCCTCCCAGTTGTTTTCCGACGCGATCGAGTCATTACACGAACGCCAGCATTACACTGTTGCCGTAGAAGGCATGATGAGTGCTATTCGAAACGGCCATGCGGCTCCGTGGATGTACGACGTTTTGGCTCTCGAAATGAAACTTGCTGGACGTTCTCCGCAGGAGATTGCTCGCGTTCTGGATTCTCGAATTGACTTTGCCACGTCAGACGTTCCCCAAATGCTGATCACGGTGGCATTGCTTTCTCGCTTTGAAGCATGGGATGAGGCTCTGGCGATGTGTCGTGAATCGGCTGACCTAAATCCTGAATTGCCAGAAGTTTGGTTGCTCGCGCGGAGTGTCGCAGATCGAGCGAAGCAAAGAGAGGCTCAGGTCTGGGCTCGATGCGGCATACTGACGCACGTATGGAACAAAGACTATGCCCTGCAACATGCCGAAGCACGTAAAGTGCTGGCGGACATTGTCGCTCAGTGTGATCGCGATGACCAATCGGCTGAAGGGCAGAAGATTCAGAAACAGGCTTCAGACGCCGGCGCAGTCGACATACAGATCAATCTGAACTGGGTCGGCGCTGCGGATCTTGATTTGTTCATCACGGAACCGGGTGGTGAGAAATGTAGCTACAGGAACTCGGTAACGAAGAATCTTGGTCGCCTGGTGCGAGAAGAAGGCGTTGGCAGCGGAGCCGGAGCCCGTCATACCGAGTCCTATGTCTGCCACACTGGCCTTTCAGGGGACTACGAAATCGCCGTGCGTTTTGTGCTGGGGAAAGCGGTTGCGGGAACAGCCATTGTGGAGATTATTAAGCATGCCGGCACGGATCGCGAAACTCGAACTACGAAAACGATTACGCTCGCAAAAGAAGATGTGAAAGTTTCCACAACGCTGAAGGAAGGACGCCTGGTGGCAGAATAGTTTCCGGGAGCAGTTTTCAGCATGATCTGAGGAACTCAAGTGTTCTGACAAAGTCCGCTGGCAGCGGCGCTTCGAACAACATTTCCTTCCCACTGTGAGGGTGGCGAATTGTCAGCCGAAACGCGTGGAGTGCTTGCCTGGCAATAAGAATGTTGTTGCTGGAGTCGGTGTCTAAAGCATCTGGAAGCTGGCCAACAACATCCGACTTTCGAAACGCTGATTGCCCGATGTACATTCGATCGGCCACAATCGGCGTTGCAATGTGCAGCATGTGGACTCGCAGTTGATGGGTTCGGCCAGTTTGAGGATGCAGATCCATCAACGCAAAGCGGCCGAACGACTCAGCCGTGCGATAAAAAGTCACGGCTTCCCGAGCTTTTCCGCCTTCGTCGCAGATGATCATCTTTTCACGAATTCGTGGATGTGTGCAAACAAATGTCCGAATGTAATCGGACGCCATCTCGGGAACCCCACGAACGATTGCGCGGTATTCCTTTCGGACTTCTCGCCTTTCGAACTGGCTGCTGATCTTCTGATGGACCTGGTTGTCCTTAGCGATCAGGATGACGCCCGTCGTGTCGCGGTCAAGGCGATGAACGATGCCCGGTCGATGGCGACCAGCAACATCGCTCAGAGTATTGAAGTGAAACTGCAAAGCCGCGGTCAAAGTGCCGCGGGAGTTACCGCGACCGGGATGGACCACCATGTCGGCCTGTTTGTTCACTACGATAATCGCCTCGTCCTCGTAAAGGACGTCCAGCGGAAGATTCTCCGGCTCGATGTGAGACTCTTCGGCATCGGGCAACTGGATCCAGACCCGATCGTTCACCCGCAGTCGGCGTGATGCTTTCGGCTGCAGACCGTTGAGCTGAACGCCTCCCGCTTCAATCGCCCGTTGCAATTGAGCCCGACTATGGTTGGGAAACAGGCGATTCAGATAATGGTCCAACCGCCACCCGTGAGCGCGAGCTTCCACGGTAACATCAATCGGCTCTTCCAGGTTGCTCAGATCTTCGGGCGATAGCGGCTGGATATCGCTATCGTCCAAATTCCCCACTTCATCCTTCGAGGATGTCATTCGCCCGATTTCGCAGGCGCCGGAGTCCCTTCAACAGCAGCTGGCTCAGCGTCGGCCGGAGGGGCTGTTGCGTCTGCAGGTGTCGCTGTTCCTTCAGCCGCTGCTGGCTTAGCATCAGCCGCAGCCGGAGTCGCTGGAGCTGCCGCGGCTGGAGCACCTGTCGCAGGCGTTGTGCTGGCATCGGTCGGTGCTGCTGGAGTTGCTGAGCTTTCAGCCGGCTTGGATTCAGTACCAGCAGGAGCTTGAGGCACGAGGGATTTCAGATCCGGAATGCTGAGGCTCGGCAGGTCTGGCACTTTGCCGGGGCCGTCCTGAGGCAATTGGAGATCATCACCGGGTTTGGGATCCTGCTGGTGGAACCAGGCGTAGAATGCCTTTTTTGAATCCTGAGGCAGCTTCTTGATTCGATCTTCAGCCAACTCCTTAAACATTTTGGAATCGGGGAAGTCCTTTAAGACCTTCTCCCATGCCGCAACCGCGGCCTTAGCAGTTTCGTCGGTACCATCACAGCGTGTTTCAGCAACTCGAGCAAGCCCCGCGAGCACTCGTTCTCGCATCCATGGGCTTAGGTCTTTTCGATCCGCCAGGCGTTCAAAAGTTGCCTCTGCCTCTTGCAGCTTCTCCACTCCAGACTTGCGATCAGTGAACATGTTGTTGATTGCATCTCGAAGAGACAATTCTCCCTGTCGAAGCCGAGCAATCATTCCGATTTCGGAATCAGGTTTCTCATCAGCGACCGTTTGATAGTCTTCAGACGTCGAAGCCAGCATCAGAGCCTGTGATTCTGCCGCGGTTGCAGGCGGGCGGCGAGCGACGTACACCACGACAGCACAAATCGCCAGAACAGCAGCAAGACCGTAAATCACGGTTGTGCCGTACTGCTCCAGCCACGGCTTAGATTCCTTCAGAATCTTGGCCAGTTGAACTTCGTCTTCACTGTGTACGTAGTGTCGATCCGACATCGTCGGGGAACTTTCTTGCAGAAAAACTTCGAGACCATCCATGAATTATGGCTCGGAGTATACGAACTGCGACAAAAGCAGGTCAAGCTGTCGCTGATTCGGGTTGGACACGTTCGCAAGTCTGCGACTTTGTCATCCGGCATCACACGGATACTGCGCGAAATCATCGTAAAAGAAGCCCGCTGTTCAATTTGCGACGCGCCCCAGCTCACGATCCATGAGCCGAACCAAGCTGGCCACGGACGCGACTTCCATCTTTTTCATGGCTTTTCCACGATGTTTTTCAACGGTTTTGATACTGATTGCAAGCTGAATCCCGATTGCCTTATTGGTCGCCCCTTCGTAGACGAGTTGAATAACTTCACGCTCTCGAGACGAAAGTCGCCCCATGTAGGACTCGTTGTCTGGCAAAACTGGCGGCAATGAATGGTCTTGCCCCTCGACATCATGCAACTGGCGAAAGCCTTCTTCAACAGCCAGCAGCAGTTCACGCCGATCAAAAGGCTTGTCGAGAACAGTGACTGCCCCGGATTTCATTGCCGCCACGGCAAGACTAGTCCGTGGGAAAGCAGTTACCAGGATCACTCGAAAATGATTGGGACGCGCCGCCAGATGTCGCTGAACTTCGATTCCTTCAACATCACCCATGACCTGGTCAGTGACGACAACACCCGGCAACAATTCGCGGCATTCTTCAACGAAACGAGTCGACGACTGGTAAGGCCTTACGCTGTAGCCTGCCTGGGCGAGCATCATTTGTATGACATCCAGCACCGGTTGATCGTCGTCAATGACATACACAATCTTTGCTGATCCATTTCCACTGGCGGAATCTTGACCGAATGGCCGCGGCGGTGATTCATCATTCACGGAAGAC
The DNA here is from genome assembly GCA_031377305.1 of Planctomycetota bacterium. Taxonomy (GTDB): domain Bacteria; phylum Planctomycetota; class Planctomycetia; order Planctomycetales; family Planctomycetaceae; genus SXXK01. The sequence goes on from JANMEV010000317.1 coordinate 14,088, forward strand.
GTCATCAGCGGATCGCCTACTGGAAGAATAATTTGCGGGAAAACGTTAAGAACGTTGCAGACGTAACGTCATTGCTGCTTTGGATTTGCACATTGCCGATTTCTTACGAAATGATCCCCCAAAACAAGCCATTCAGGAACTTTTTGCGCGTGTCTCATTCTCGTTCGTTGCTGGTCCATCCTCAGGACACTTCTACCCTACCGGTTTTTGAATGGTGGAGATATTATGATGAACGGTCAAAACTTTTTCAAACATCAACATTTGCTGCGATGGCATGATGCATTCGTGCATCCATGTTGTTTTGGAATCTGGACAGTTCTTTTCGAAACGCGGCACTTTGCGTGCCATTAGTTGTGGTGTCGCAACACTGAAGAGTACGACATGTGCTCGGATAAGACGGGCGCACTGGCGGGAAGCGAGATCAATTCGCTACAGTCCTCATTCGGTGTTTTAGGCCGCTGGACGGTTCAGGGTATTCAAACTGCCCACTAAAGTAAAAACCACGATCGCCATGGATGGCGGAAAATGACTGAAAGCACTCCCTTACCAGAGAATCAAAACTTTCGCTCGGGCGTCCTTTCGAGGTGGCTTCTGGTTGGTATCTGCGGCTCTGGTATGCGTGCTTTTGCAGAAATGCTATTGGACGCGGGCCAGAAAGTAACCGGAACGGATGAGGATTACCTGGCATTGTCGCAATTGCGATTCTCATCGGACAAGAGTATTGCCATGGTGCCGTGGACCGGCGATTCCAAATGGGACCTGCATCAACCCACTGTTGTTGTGCACTCACTTGCCGTATCGCCCGTGACAGAGATCCTTCAGCAGGCTCACCGGCGGAGCATTCCGGTTCTGACACTCCCGCAGGCATTGGGCGATTTTTTGAAAAATTCACGTCAAACGTGCGTCGCAGGCACCCATGGAAAGACAACCACGGCCGGAATGATCTGGTGGATTTTGAATCAAGCTGGTTTGGCACCTGCCAGTTTTATCGGTGGTGAATTCTGCGGACTTGGCAAGGCGGGTTGCTTTGGTACCGGTGCCAGCGCGGTGGTGGAGAGCTGCGAGTATCGAGAAGCATTTCTGGCGCTGTGTCCGCAGACTCTCGTGCTGACAGGCGTGGAGCCTGATCACTTCGATTGCTTTGAGACCCACATGCAGGCCGACCAGACATTCCGGAAATTTGTCGGAAAGCTAACATCCGACGGAACGCTTGTCGTCAATACCGCTAACTCTCGAGCGATGGAAGTTGCGGGTGCCGCTCGCGGCCGCGTTGTGACTTATGGCACGTCGAAAACCTGCGACTGGCGTGTGAGCGGTCTTACGTCGCTCGCCGGCAAGTTGTCGAATGATGGCCGTTTGTGGTCATATCAGCAAACATTTGAACTCACCGGCCCCGGGGCTTCACCATGCCAGGTGTCGATTCAGGTTCCGGGTGCTCACAACGTTGAGAACGCTCTGGCTGCTATTGTTGCAGCAACGGTCGAAGGCATTCCTGCCGAACAGGCGGCGCTGCATATCGCCAGCTTTCCAGGGATGCGGCGGCGGTTCGAATATCGTGGGAACTGGCGAGGAATTGACCTGATTGACGATTATGCGCATCATCCGACAGCAATCAGGGCCACTTTAAGGGCAGCGAGAGACGTATTTCCCGGACGAAGATTGATCGCCGTGTTTGAGCCTCATCAGGTCTCTCGCACCGAAAATCTTTTTCAAGAATTCAAACGAGCCCTTGAAGTTGCTGACGAATGTCTCATTCTTCCCGTGCTTCCCGCTCGGGAAACTGCTTCGCAGGCGACTTGTTGTCGTTTGTCGGGGCAAATGGTTCGCGGGATCTCTGAAGCGGGAGGCCGAGCATTCCTGATGGCGAATCTTGACCACGTGCTCGGAAGATTAGACCATGCGGCTCGACCCGGTGATGTGGTTATCACAATGGGCGCAGGCAGGACAAATCAGATTCATGACGAAATCCATCGAAGACTACAACGAGATTCTGCAGCGTGAAGAACCGCTGTCCAAACACACGTGGCTGCGAATCGGCGGTCCCGCAGAGTATTTTCTGACCCCTCGGTCAGAAAGTGAGCTGCTGGACGTGATTCAAACCTGTCGGGCTCGCAAGATCCCCATTCATATTCTGGGCGCAGGCTCAAATCTGCTGGTCCGGGAAGAAGGGGTTCGCGGAGCCGTTGTTCGCATCATGGAGACTGTGCTGGGGCAGGTGGAAGTTCACGGCATCAGTGTGACGGCTGGCGGCGGAGCA
>JANMEV010000323.1:0-9687 GCA_031377305.1 Planctomycetota bacterium
TGCGGCTGAGCAAGCCGCCAAAACGCTACATCCTCAGCATGCTCAACGAATGCCAATTCCGTCGCGGTCTTCCTGCTGATCTCCTGGGCATCTAGTACATGCACCAATCTGTCACCAAGAATGTACGCGTATTCTTCTAGTGTCAGGTGTTGGAGTGGAAGTCCTCCAATGCTTCGTCGAGCTCGTGAGACAGCCACGCATTTTGTGTCTGTTCGATTGATGGCCGCAATCGCCAAGGCAATTTGAAAGGCGACGCGAGAATTTGGCTCTAGAGCGTCTTGTTCGGCGAAGACTTCTTGCAGAAGCAGTTCGAGTCGACTATCGATCGTTTCGAGTCGTTGCACGACACGCGCAACACGCGATTGCCAGTCGATCTGTCGCAAGGTCCCATGTGAATGTCCCGACTTAGCCAAAACTTCGCCGCGCAATACCCGGCCGAGGAACTCGTTTGCGTCTTTGCAGTGCGGATTCGACTTCAGAATCACCATGGCAGCTGCGAGTCTCGTGTAGAGCGTCTCGGTTTCTGAGCCATAGACCCACGTCTTCTCGTCCATAAGCGAGATGAGTCGATGCTGAATTAGCAGCTGACCGTCTTCATTAAATCCGCTTGAGTTACAAATCGCTTCGGCCAATAGGAACGCATCACATGTCCCGGGCTCAAACGACATCTTGTAAAGCCGAGAGATCATCGTCTCAACACAATCGGAAGAAACATTCCTGCGTCGTGCCAACTCTGAAACAGCCAATGACGCACAACTGTTGGTGTCAAATCCGTCCGTATAGGCGAATTCATCGGAAAGCTTCTTGGTCAGCAACCGACTGACTGCATCACTTTTGCCGCCATCCAATGAGATCAGTCCTTGCAAAGCCGCATATTGAATCCTGAGTGATGTTTGGCGGTCTGCAAGGTCAATCAACTCACGCCGCAAAAACTCCCTCGGTTCTTTCGCCAGCAATTGAAGAACATGAATGACTCTCTTTTCATCTTCCGGTGTTAGTTCGCCTGAAATTCGTAGAGCATCCTTGAGTTGCTCGATTGTAGCGGCACTTTGGTCACCAGATAGCACCAAAACGTCAAGAGCCTGGCTCCGCAGTGGATCTTGATCATCCGAGGCCATTGCCAGCAAAGTATCGACGGCAGGCTGGGCCATTCTTCCGAGCGGCTTTAGGTACTGCAGTAGAAAGTCTTCACGGTCAGCAGTATCACAACGCTGCAGACACTGAACCACCTCAGGCACGCCGTCCGCTTGCATCCATTTCAGCAACATTAGGTTGTCGTCGTCCGGGAAGATCGGATCCTTTCCACCATGGTGCAGGATCTCACGAGCCAAATGTACCGCAGCCGGCATCTCCAGCTTAAGCCTCGATGAAATTGCCACTTCGCCATCTTTCGATCAAGCCTATCGTCGTTTCGTCACTGAGCACCATCTGCATGCCGAAAACGCAGATGATCAGTAGAACAGGAAGCTTGCTTTTGAAGAGCCCCATGAATATACCCCCCCCCGAACCAACTCCCCAGAAGATCTACGCTATGCCATACTAGTTGTTCTCGAGCGAACAGCCTGAAACACTTAATTCCAGCCAACTAATAAATCACGTGCTCATTAAGCGTAATCCCGTCTGTTCCCTTGCAAATGTTGCCTACGCAGAGATCGCCGCAACAGTCCCATTCAAGGCGCGAATCCTTAAACTTAGAAGATTTCCCATCGGAGGAAAAATACCAACGCAGAAAATTGAATATGTCCAACTGCTTGCTGGGATTCCCATTCGGATTTAGTGGTCCAGGGGACTGATCATCGCAAGTGCTCAATAGATTGCACGCGGAGCGAACGCCATTCTTTCCGTTAGAAAAATGTTTCAGAAACTCCTTCACCTGAGGCAAGCGAACATCTTCCGACGGCACGAACAAAACCTCACCCGTCTGTCTCAACCTTCCCTTGGTGCAAGATTCTTTGAAGTTTACACATCCAGAGTTAGCAAATGTATCCTTCAAGTCACCTCCGAATCTCGCGTTCTCCAGATCAATTGGGTCTCGCTTACTAACTCTATCAATCAGCACACTTCGGCCTTCTCGCACAGGCCACAGTTCCCAATAACAGCTAGTGTCACATTTGTTGCCATTCTCGCAATTCGCAAGGGGAAGCGCGGTAGACTTACACGACTCGGAATCAACACACTTTAGTTCAGTTAAGTGCCTGCAGACACGCTGAACTATGAATCCATTTTGCTCATTCGCCCCTAGAACCCATTCCGTCACCCACGAAAATTCACCACAGTTGCCCAAAACCGTGGACACCGTATTAATGCCAATATTCCCAGATGGATCCACAAAACCTATGCTTCTGTTTTGTACATAGAGGAGAGCATTCAACGTGTCAAAAAATAGGATTGGGTCAATGCTTGCCCACCTTGACACTGTTGGCTGATACATCCTCGCCCTGATGTACACACCAGTATTGCCAGTCTGATATCCATGCCTCCCTCCAAACTGATATGGCGTGACCGTGCTTCCCGTTGATACGATGACATTTCCCCATGCATCGTATTCTTTGGTGTCGGTAATGTTGCCGGAGTCATCGGTGAGGGCAACGGTGTCGCCACGGCCGTCGTAGTGATAGTGGCTGGTGACTCCGTTGCGGTTTTGGGAGAGCAGGTTGCCGTAGAGTCCCGGCTCGTGCGTGTATGACACAGTCAGCACGCCGTCTTCGTACTCTTCAATCACGTTATCGCTGAGTTCGTCCCAGACATACGTTGTCTTTGGCATTCGATCACTCCCTGTTGACTCGGCGGTTGTTGGCATTGTAGGACATGGTTACTCGACTGCCGTCTGGCATCCGGAACAGCGTCGGCTGGTTCTCAAAGTTCCACGTCGTGGTGGTCCGAGCCCCTGCTGGTTCTCGAACGATCTGCTGATTCCCGTTGACATCAAACGTGTAAGTCGTTCTGCCTGCGGCCGCTGTTGAGTACCTGATCTGATTCGCGTTATCGTAAACCGTTGTCGTGCGTGTCCCATTCGCGTTCAGAACGAGGCGGTTTCCGACAGCGTCGTAGACAAACGTGTTTGCATATCCACTGACTCCACTGCGGCGTTCGGATGTTAGTTGATTGCTCTTGTCATACACCCACGTCACTCTTACACCGCTGGCCAGTGTTGCTCCGACGCGATTGCCAACATTGTCCGATCGATAGTCGAACGAACTGATCGTCGAGTTGTCTACCTTCTTGTCCTGGACCTTCGTCAGATTACTCGCTGCATCGTAAGTCCACGATGTGCGACTGCCGTCATTTGCTTTTTGTTGTGTTCGACGTCCTGCATCATCGTACGTGAACGTTGTTCGTTTCGCATTCCTATTGACCTCCGACGTCAACTGATTTGCCGCGTCGTAAGTCCATGTTGTTCGACCATTCGCCGAGTTCTTCGTTCTTCGATTTCCCACGGCGTCAAACGTGTTCGTGATGCGTTTGCTGTTCGGGAGCGCTGCAGAGGTTGTTTGTCCCACCGCATCAAAGGTGGAAGTGTACCGTCCGGTGCTATCGGCCATCAAGGTACGAGTGCCGATGGTGTCGTAACTGAATGTCGCTCGGGTTCCGTTCGGGTATTTTCGACTGGCCAACTGACCGACCGTGCTGTAAGCAAAACTCGTGCGGTTGCCGCGAGCGTCGATGCGGAGGTTTTGCTGTTTGCTGGAAAAGGGGTCAGGAGTCAATTGCCAAATGGCCCGGAGGGTGCTGCGCACAATTAACTCCCGACCCCTTTTCCAGGCACCCGGTTGAGTGGGTCGATGAGCTGCGTCTGGGCTCCGGTCGAATCGTACGTGAAACTGTGCCGATTGGCTCGGGCATCCACCAGAGCTGACGTTTGACCGAGCGAATTGTAAACCGTCGTCGTGCGATTGCCCTTCGCATCCACCGACGCCACGCCTCGCCCGCCTGCGTCGTAGATGCTGGCAATCGCCTGACTGGCGAGACTTCGCGACCTCGTCGCGCCCTGAGTGAACATCATCAGGAAACGGCCTGACTCACGAAAGCACGTAGCGTTGGTTCGTCTTTGCCAGCGAATGTCACGACCGGCTTTGATTTCGCGATGTGAACACTCGGGCGAGGATCAGTCCGAACGGGATCCACCAAATCAAATCATTGATCGGAATCAGAATCAGGACTTTTGAGGGAACCTCATTCTGCCAAACAGACCAGAGCATCCCGATCGGCCCAAGCGTTTTTGCCAACAGACCGATCAGGACTATGGCCCAATGCTGCCGTGGATTTGTCGCTGCGATGGAGTAACCGACTCCGAACAGAAAGATAATAAGTCCGGTTCCCTTCCACAGAAACAGCTCATGCGGCGGCTGTGAAAAGCCGTAAGCGATCGATGATCGCTCAGGCAGCAGGATGATGAAGACACCCCAGATCAGGCACTGAGCTCCGGCCGCCAGCAGCGCAATTTGTTGCCAGCGCGGAGTGGGAGGGTGGCTGGGAGGCGACGACTCAGATGTCACGACAGTTCGTGCTCCAGACAGCTCTTAAGGTCCGGCTGTTCAAACTGAAAGCCCTGTTGCTGAAGAGCTTTCGGAGCGACTCGAATGCTGGATAACAGGAGATCATCCGCCATCTCTCCCAGTACTAGTCGCGCGGCAAACGCCGGCAACGGAAACAAAGTGGGTCGATGCAAAACGCTGCCGACTGTCTTCGTGAAGTCGTAGTTTGTCAAAGCGTTGGGGCTGACGGCGTTGACCGGTCCATGGACGGCTTCGGTCTTAGCACAAAATGCGATGATGCGGACCAGATCGTTCAGACCGACCCAGCTCCAGTACTGTTTTCCCGAACCAACGACACCGCCAAGACCCAGCTTGAATGGCAGCAGCATCTTCGCCAACGCTCCGCCTTTGGGGCTCATGACAACACCAATGCGAATGCAAACGACACGGATGCCAAAGGCAGCTGCGGCCATGGCCTCGTGCTCCCACGCTTTGCAAACATCCGCCAGAAAGCCGGTACCCGCCGGGGAAGATTCGGTCATGATCTCATCGCCTCGCTCACCGTAGAAGCCTATCGCCGATGCGCAAAGCAGTGTACGAGGCTGAGTCGGCGCTTTCGCGAGCGATTGAACAAGGTTCCGAGTCCCGTCGACTCGGCTACTGCGAATGCGTTCTTTGATTGCGGTCGTCCAGCGCCCGCCGGCAATGTTTTCACCCGCAAGGTGAATGATCGTATCAACGCCGTTAAGCTGCTGCGGATCGACGACGCCTTTTGCCGGATCCCAAAGAATCGAATTCGGTATCCCTGTGTTGCCCTTTCGCAACATCGGACGAACGGTCGATCCGGACGAAGTCAGCAGCTTGGTCAGTTGCGTTCCCACAAGACCGGAAGCGCCGGAGATCGCAATTGTGTTGAGGCCAGATGACGCCATTGTTAAGCCGCTCCTGAATTGAACAGTGAAATTCCGCAACAACGAAACGGCGGCATTTTGGGAATGCAATCCGATTCCAAGGAACCCTAACCGATTTAGTGCGGCCGTGGCCAGACACACCGTGATATCCGCCAGAACGTTGGTCTGACAGAAGACTCCGTCCGCGGCCTTCACTCATAACGAGGTTTTTGGCGTTAAACCGAGCCGAAGGAACGCATCACGTGCATTGTGCCGCCAGTCCTGCACCCGGAAAATCCCGGCGATGGCTCAGAAAATGGGGCAGAAACCAAGAGTGCGGAGCACCCTTTGGGCCATTTGGCGATTGGTTCCTGAACCCTTTTCTCAGCCGCAGATTCCATGCTGCTCTAAACAAAAAGATCGCTACTTCAAACCGATTCTGAACGTTTTAGTGTTGGATCGTCAACTCGGCCGACCACCAGCGAAACATTGTGGCCGCCAAATCCAAAGCTGTTGTTAATGCAGTACTTCACTCGTTTTTCGACGGCTTTGTTCGGAATGTAGTTCAGGTCGCACGACGGGTCTGGCGTGTCGTAGTTGATCGTTGGAGGCAGGATTCCCGAATTCATCGCCAGCACGCAGGCCGACATTTCGATGGCGCACGCAGCGCCGATCATGTGTCCCAGCATTCCTTTCGTCGAACTGATATGCAGTTTGCGAGCATCCTGTTCACCGAACACGGATTTCAACGCCACGGTTTCCATGGCATCATTGTAAACCGTGCTTGTCCCGTGAGCGTTCACGTAAACGTTGTCTGCAATGTCTGCCGGAGCCAGTCCTGCTTTGTTCAAGGCAGATTGAATTGCCTTCACGGCCTGTCGACCTTCAGGGTCTGGCTGGACCAAATGGTACGAGTCGCTCGTGGACCGTCCAGAAAGCACTTCCGCCCACGCTTTGCCGCCGCGGCGGCGCAGGTGTTCTTCCGTTTCGAAAATCAGAACGGAGGATCCTTCTGCCATGATGAAGCCGCCACGTTCCGCATCGAATGGCCGCATTGATTCTTTCGGCCGATCATTCATCGACTTGTTCATTGCCTTCATGTTGACGAAGGATGAAATTCCCAGTCGAGTCAATGACGCCTCTGTTCCACCGGTGATGACAATGTCAGCATCACCACGACGCAGGTACTCCATCGCGTCAATCATCGAATGTCCGGACGACGAACACGCACTGCTGGTTGTGTAACAGGTTCCGCGAGCTCCGAATGCCAGACTGATATTTCCGGGAGGCGCATTTGGCATCAGCATGGGAATTGTGAACGGACTGACTCGTGATGGTCCCTTCGTCAGCAGGCGTTCCATCTGAAACTCGTACGTTTCAAGTCCTGCCAGACCAGCGCCCATAATCACGGCGACGTTTTCACCGAGGTTACTTGTGGGCAGACCGGCGTCGTCCAATGCTTCGTGAGCCGCATGCACAGCAAACTGGCTGGCGCGATCCATCTTTCGAGCCGAAACCAGATCATTCACATTGATGCGGTTTTCGTTAAGATCGCGCACTTCGCCACCAATGTTGACCTCAAGGTCTGTGGTGTCATGCTGCGTCAGTCGGTCGATGCCACACTGTCCGCTGGTCAGGTTTTTCCAGAAGGTCTGTCGGTCGTTTCCGAGACAACTGACGACACCAATCCCTGAGATGAAAATTCGCTGCATGCCGATAATCCGAAAGTCCTGTTTTCTCTGTTTGACAGTTTTTCCCAACCGGTTGCCGCGTCGGCTTTCCAAATGTTCAGTCAGGCTGTCCTGCACGCATCCCGCGCGTGCGCGTACTACAGCAAACGCACGGAGGACTTCAACCCCGCGGAATCGGTCAGGTCCCGAATCGCAGGGAAATGGTTCCAAAACAGGGAAATTCTTGCCAGGCAGCCGGGCAAAACGCTACTTCAGACCGCTTCGGCGTAGTGTGGACGTTTTAGCCAGCATCACTGTGCACTGGAAAATTTGCCACTGACAATGGACGCAATGCTGTCAACCTGTGTTGCAAAGGGGCTTGTCAGCTTGCCAATTTGATGAGGCATCGTAGACTCTCGATGGCTCTTGAGAACCACGACCGTTCGGGAATTTGTCATCGTGCGATTTCGCGGCGCAAGGGAATATGAAAGACTGACACCGATTGGTGGCAATCGGAAATGGTCAGCATTTGTGGCCTGCGACGATGAGCGGTCGCCTGTCGAACTGCGACTGCTGGAGCCGTCCTCCCCGACGGACCTGCGTCGATTCACGCGGCGACTTCAGATTGTGGCGTTGCTTCGCCATCCGGGCGTCAGGCGCGTTATGGACGTTGCGGTGGCTCATGAGCCTCCCTTCTTTGTTGTGGAGCCGGTGTCCAGCGGAATGCTTTCAGAGTTCCTTGTTTCGTCGCCAATTTCCCTTAGTCAGACGCTGCTGTTGGGAAATCGTCTGGCTGGAGTTCTTGAAGTAGCACATCGTCATGGGATACTCGCCGGAAGTTTCTGCAGCGATTTCATTCTTGATCGTGGCGGTCAGGATTGGGTTATCGATCTGACGGCTGGTTTAGTTTCTCCTGATGAGAATCCCGATTCGGAACTGACTCAGGAAGTTCTGCAACTGTGTGAGTTCCTTCGATCGATGCATGACTCCTGTCGATCTGGTGACGTGTCAGCAGTGTCTCAAAAAGCATCGTTGGCGTTTCAGAAAGTCCTCGACGAAGGAACTCGTTCGGATGCTCTGCAACGTTCAACGGCCGCAGAAGTTGCAAGTGCGATAGCGGCTCTCTGTGCGACAATCGAGTCACAGGACGAATCTCGCGTCGGCAAAACAATGGTGACACCGTTACCAGATGGCGATCAGATTGAGAAAACGATGGCTCCAACTGGCCCAGTTGCTGGACTAAGCGACGACGTCGTGCCAGAAAGACTCGGCCGGTTTCAGGTTCATGAACGACTCGGCGAAGGCGCTGTCGGGGCTGTTTTCCGAGCGACCGATGTCAGCAATGGCGACACGGTGGCGCTCAAGATTCTGAACTCACAATTGGCGCGCAACCCTGTCGTCGTGCGGCGTTTTTCGAAAGAAGCTCGCATGCTGGCCAGGGCGGAGAGTCCCTATGTGGCCAGTCTTCTGGATGCAAACAGTGATCAGGACTTTCATTTTCTGGCAATCGAATTTGTCGCTGGAGGAACGCTTACTTCACTGATTCGCAGCGGTCAGCGACTTCCTGAATCGGTGTGCCTGCGGTTTCTTCTGGATGCCGCACGAGGCCTTGGTGCGGCTCACCAGCAGTCGATCATTCATCGCGATATCAAGCCGGACAACATACTTCTCACAAATGCCGGTGTTGAGTGCGCAAGTCAGAAGGCGGGTTCGTCATCACCGCTCGTTGATTGCGGCGAACCACTTGTGAAGCTGACTGACTTTGGCTTGGCTCGAGCTGATCAGCAGTCGGACTCGCTGGCGATCACTCAAAGCGGTGCGATCATCGGCACACCGCTGTACATGGCTCCCGAACAATGTCGGGGACTGGCGGCTGATGCACGATCGGACATCTATTCTCTGGGCGCAACTCTGTTTCATCTGCTGGCCGGACGCCCTCCGTTTCAGGGGGAGAATCACATCGCTGTCATGAACGCTCACTGCAACGATCCGATTCCGGCACTGTCTCGAATTTGCCCGGATCTGAGCGATGCGTGTGTGGCGGTAGTGGAAAAGTGCCTCGCGAAGAATCCGGATGCAAGATACCCGGACGCATCGTCGCTTCAGGCTGATCTTGAGCGGTTATTGCACGGAGAATCAACGTCGATGCAAGTGCATCCGGCGGCTCCTGCGACGAACGGCCTGGATGTGATGGAGTTTTCATTTTCATGTGATCTGTCGGCGTCAGCAGCGCAGTTGTGGCCTCACGTGTCAAACACCGACCGCATTAACTACGCAATGGGTCTTCCTGCTGTGACGTACACGACTCGCACGGACTCGGTTCGCGGCGTTGAGCGATTTGCCGAAACGCGTATCGCGGGTCAGAAAATGGTGTGGCAGGAATTTCCATACGAATGGATCGAAGGGCGTTGCCTGAGTGTGCTGCGAGAATTCTCAATCGGTCCGTTTCTGTGGTACATGAACATCGTTGAGTTGTCGCCATCTCCGGGCGGTGGCACTCGACTTACGCAGACGTTTAAGGCTGTTCCTCGCAACTGGCTTGGCCGAGTGCTCGCGAAGCTGGAGCTTGGTCGCCGCATTCCGAAATCGTTTCGGCGAGTTTACAGCCAGATCGACAGTCATCTGATGTTCAATCCCGATGGTGCAACATCG
>JANMEV010000334.1:0-5151 GCA_031377305.1 Planctomycetota bacterium
GATGACGCTTCTGCTCCCGCTGCCGAAGCACTCGGACTCGCTGACGATCTTCCGCCAGGTTTGCCATGTCAAAGAAAATGCTGAGCGACCGAGCGACCAGTCGGACCTGATCTTCGTTCAGCCCATAAATTCGCGTTGAAAGAGTCGCCTCAGCCCCGGGAACATTGCTCCGTCGATCGCGAGCGAGCTGTCGAATTTGGTTCACCAAGTCAACCGCCGCCGCTCCTTCATCCTGCGTCACAATCTGCCCGAGCAAATCTTCCAGTAGTTGCATGTCGCGGCGAAGTTGATCATTGTCGACCATAAATTGAGCAAACTCGGTGGGTGGAGGGACAGAAAGTTCCACCAATGCTCCAGTGCACAGTCCGTACCGAAAACTGGTGGCGTGGGGATCCCAAAATTCGCAAGGGCAAAAGCGCGTTCGCAGATTGAAATCAAATCGTAGTTGAGTCAGGGACAGTGGCAGATGTTATGCTTCGCGCGGGCTGAACTGAAGCCAGCGGGGTTTGGCCTCCAACCGCGTTCGGCACGAAATTTGCGCCGGTGGTTGTTAGGACATAGTTTTGTGCCGAGGAGGCAATTCACATGGGCGATGCCATCACTCAAGTGGTCGATTGAATTGTTTTTCGCAGGTTAATGCATCTGCTCGACTGTATCGCTCTGATTGGCGGGCTACGGAATCGGCGACACCAGGATCCGGGTGGGGCTGTCCACGGTTTCTCTTGAAAGCGACCGACTCGGCTGATTCGTCGCAAATCGAGCGATTCACTATCCAAATTGATGATGCCAATGAAGCTCCAATTAAAGTGGCGGGAATGGTGGATACTACTGAAGATGTTTACGTTGTCGTCACGCTGAATGGGATCGATATCGACGCTCGCGATTCAATTGAGATGATGCGAATCGAACAAGTGCCGCGTCACGGGCAATTGATGATGAACGGCAAGCCCGTCGAACTTGGCGAAGAAATTTCTTTCTCCGAAGTGAACAGCGGAGGACTGAGCTTCGTTGCCGACAAGGACTGGCATGGCGATACACGGCTCTCTTTCAGCGTCTTTGACGGCGAAACCTGGTCTGCTGACTCGGCGGAAGTCTCGATTCATGTAGAAGCCGTCGCAGACGGTGCGTCGTTGACGATGGAACCAGCGCGGGGACTGGCTGGCGAGACAATTCCGCTACAGTTCGCTGCTACAACTCCTGATCTCGACGGCAGCGAACAGGTGAGCATTCTTATCGCTGGATTGCCAGAAGGCGCAAAGTTCAGCGCAGGAAACCGCCAGGCGGATGGTACATGGCTGCTTGGTTCGACTGATCTGTCATCCCTCATGTTGACGCTTCCTCAAGGACAGGCTCAGCGGTTCGTCTTGGCGATTACGGCCACGACCACGGAAGACAGCGGATCAGCATCAACAACCACGGCTATGTTGCATGTGACCGTCGATGCATCGTTGAGCATCGCTCCGGTCAGTTCGCCGCCGACAGAGCATCAGGCTCAAGCCTTTGACAGCACGGTTTCGGAGAACGGCGAACGACACATCGGACAAACTGCCAGCATTACCGAATTCACAAAGGACTTGCCGAGCCGAGAATCAGCGGTCGTGCCTGATCGTCCGGTCGACGACATGTTTATAACAATTCGAAATTAACCGATCGACTGAACAGAAACCACGTTTGGTGACGTTGAACAGATCGCCGAGAAAGTCGATACAGATTCACAGTTACCTTCATCTTTCCTGCGGGCGCAAGCGAACAATGACAAACTGTCATTGGAAGGAGCGACCGCAGTAGGTGCGACCTCTGAATCTGCCTCCGGCTTTGTGTGGATGTGGAGTGCCGTTCGGGCGTTGTCAGGCCTGCGAGTCGAACGAAGAAATCAATAACACGTCGCCCCAACGTAAATTCGCTGAATGTGAATCGCCGAGCGGCACGGCAAATAATGCCGAGTCCACTGCAGATTGATCGACCATCAGGTGGACTCAAGCCATCAGGCTCGGATTCGAACTTCGCCACCATCAACGAGCTGGCAAACGATCTCAATCGACCATCAACTCTTTCTTCGTGGTTACCGGCAGGATTGTCGGCACCGGGCCTTCGATTTGAATCACTCCATCACTGGCTTTCAGACCGACCGCAAGGTGTTCGCAGTTTTCTTTCAATCGCCCTTGCGAAATCCTGCAAAAGTACGGCGTCGATCGATTGCCAGCAAACCGCTCAAGCCCCGGAAAATCGCGGCTTCGCTGTAGATCTTCGCGTAGGGTGGATGAAACCGATCAATTCCTTCACAATGCAACCAGAAGGTGGCCTGCTGCCGCCCGTCCTGATTACGCTGCATGGGAATGAACCTTGACCATTCACGATCCTTCATCCACAACGACCGGCAATCATTACTCCCTACCAGCAACGGCTGGTAATCACGCGGTGACCGGCAATCACTACACGGTACTTGCTCGCCGATTTCGTCCGCAGGCGTTTGACGACGTTGTCGGGCAGGAACACGTCGCCCGCGCGCTCCGAAACGCGATTCGCGCGGGGCGAGTTGCGCATGCCTACATGTTTACCGGGGCTCGCGGAGTTGGAAAGACGTCCACAGCTCGCATCTTGGCGAAGGCGCTGAATTGCCCGAACGCGGTCGATGGAGTGCCGTGCAATCAATGCGACATCTGCGATGGTATCTCCGCGGGAAATGATGTTGATGTTCTTGAAATCGACGGTGCCTCCAATCGCGGCATTGATGACATTCGTTCCCTCCGAGCGAACGTGGGCGTGCGTTCGATGCGGACGCAGTTCAAAGTTTACATCATCGACGAAGTGCACATGCTCACCAAGGAAGCCTTCAACGCGCTGTTGAAGACGCTGGAAGAGCCACCGCCGAATGTTAAGTTTGTGTTTTGCACAACCGAACCCAACAAGGTTCCCGACACTATTCTGTCTCGCTGCCAGCGGTTCGACTTTTCCAGCATCAACGACCGATCGATCGGTGATCGATTGCGTGAGATCGCAAAGATCGAAGGCTTTGAAGTTACTGAGGACGCATTGGAACTTGTGGCGAGACGGGCTCGCGGATCTATGCGAGACAGTCAGTCGCTGTTCGATCAGCTTCTGGCGTTCAGTGACGGAACCGTTTCCTCCGATGACGTCCATCGCATGCTGGGCACGGCAGGTGATGAACGGCTGGTTGAGCTGTTTGACGCCATTCTCGAACATCGCCCTGGCGAAGTGCTGGCTCAGCTTGACGCGTCATTCGGACTTGGTGTGCAACCCGGCGAATTGATGGATCAGGCGATTGGGTACGTTCGAGACCTGATCGTTGCCATTTCCGGCGGCACGGAAGTACCGCTTTGCAGCGTCGCGAACCGCCATCGGCCGATATTGGTTGCACAGGCGTCGCGGCTGGGAATTCATTCGGTGATGGCCGCGTTTCAGATTCTGTCCGACGGAAAGAATCAGATGTTTCGCAGCACGTTTGCTCGAACCATTCTCGAAATGGCGATGGTTCAGCTTAGCCTGCTGGAGAATCTCACCGCGATCAGCGATCTGCTTTCCGGACGACTTCCGGTGTTGCCGGAAATGCGTCCTCCCGCGGCCACGACCTCAGCCGCGACGGTCGGAACATCTGTCACGGTACCGACAACATCTGCGTCTGGCGAAAAAAAAAACTTTGAAGCGATAATCTCTTCTCCAGTAAAGAGTGCTTTACCACCGGACATGATGCCGGAGCTTGACGAGGATGACGATGCGCGTGACGAAATCGGCAACGACATCGACTCAGAAACCGAATCATCTCAAGTGATGGTTGCGACAACACAGGTTCAGGCACTCAGTTATTCGGAGCACTCCGTTGAATCATCCGAAGCGCCGCGGCCAGTTGAGCAGCCGACCGATCCAACTCCGCATGTTAGAACTGCACAGCCTGCAGTGGCGGACCGTAGTGAGGCGGTGAGCAACCTGACTCAAGCCGATTGCCCGGCCTTGTTTCAAAATCTGCTGAAGGGCGTCGGCCTGACAATTCAGGCGGGGCTTAAGATGGCCAGCGACATGGTCCTTGTGGCCCCGAATCGGATCGAGCTTCACCTGGATGCTCAGTATGATTTCGCTCGAAAGGTATTAGATCAGCCGGACAATCGAGCCAAGATCGAGGCCGAGATCCAGCGTCTCACGGGAAGTATGATTGGGGTCAACTTGCGACTCATTGTGTCGCTACGTCCAACTTCTGTGCCGGTTGCGGCAGATCCGACCCAATCATTGGTACCGTCTACTTCGCCGAACAATGCCGGTAACCGGCGTGCTCAGAAACCTGCTTCAAAGTCCAATGGGGCCGCCGCAACGACAATCCCAGAATCAGTTCCACTGCGAAACCTACTGGGCGAGGTTGACCCAACTCGCGATCCTTTTGTTCGTCAGGTAATGGACGTATTTGGAGCGACTGTGGTAAAAGTCACCGTTGCGCCGGCAGTGAAGATTGATGATCACGAGGCTTCTTAGCTGGACAGTACCACTATCGCTGGACAGAACCATGGTCGAGACATGGCAGCATGTTTGGATTATCAGCCGGTGCGCGTTGGCGTCAGGTTTTTCAGTTCGTTGAGTGCAAAACTCGCGTGCTATTGCACTGCGACGGATCAGAAGACTCACCTTGTTAAGGATCGGAGAAATCGATGTTTGGAGGACTTAAGAATCTCGCCAGTATGGCAAGCCTGATGAGTCAGGCAGGCGACATTCAGGGTAAGGTCGCGGCTGCGAAGGAGCGGATCAGTCGGTTGGAGATTGAGGGAACTGCAGGCGGCGATGCCGTGACCGTCCGCATGTCTGGAGACTTTCAAGTCACGAAGGTATCGATTCATCAGTGGCTGATTGAAGCGAAGAATCGCGAACTCTTCGAAGAACTCGTGGCCACTGCCATGAACAACGCCATCCAGAAGGCCAAAGAATCGGCGGCACGTGAGATGAATGAAATCGCCGGCGGAATGAACATTCCGGGCTTGCAGGACGCACTCGGGAAGATGGGTATGAGCTAGTGCGTGTCCGTAAAAGCGTTTGAAGCGGAGAAATGCAGGCGATACGAAAGAAAGGCTCCGCGAAGGTGAGATGAAGAGCCGTGGAGTTGTTTGAAAAGGTCAGCAAAACGGAAATTCATTGCTCAATCTTCGAGGA
>JANMEV010000338.1:0-16950 GCA_031377305.1 Planctomycetota bacterium
TCCTCGAAGATTGAGCAATGAATTTCCGTTTTGCTGACCTTTTCAAACAACTCCACGGCTCTTCATCTCACCTTCGCGGAGCCTTTCTTTCGTATCGCCTGCATTTCTCCGCTTCAAACGCTTTTACGGACACGCACTAGCCAGGGTCATCCCCAAGCGGGCGTCGGCTTAGTCCATGACGTCGTGAAGACGTGTCAGTTCTCGTATCGTCCAGTAATTCTTGTAAAACGGGAATCCGGAAAAGTTGAGAATGCGCGCGAAGTCTGTGAAGAAGCTGCTGCCCCGGAACATCAAATAGGGTGGAACTAACCTAACGCGATAGATTGATGCTGTTGTCTGTTCGAGCTGTTTCTGGGGTTCGCATACTTGTCGGGAGAATTCAAATGTTGAATTTCCGTGTTCTTTCTGGGCTGTTGATACTGCCGATGGCCTTTACGTTCGGAACCGTTGAACATCCACCAGTTGCTTCAGCTGCAGGGTACGGAGACTCGGACGCAATTCATCGTCAGATGGGCGTTACAGGAAAGAACGGCTATCGGCCAATGACCTCGAGGGCCTACCAGCATACCGCACGATTTCATGCACATGCATTGAACTCTTACGGAACCGACGTTGAACAAGTTCCGGTAGAAACGGGCCCGCGAGCATCTGACGCAGATTCAAACGAGCGTTGCGGCGATTAAGAAGGAGATCAAGAAAACTGACCCTGAGACCGCAGAAAAGGCGGGGGTTCAGGAAAACGTGGCCGCCATCCTGAAACAGTTGGCTGAATGTGAAAAGATGTGCTCCATGGCCGACAAGGCAATTGCTGGAGAAAACGTTGAAAATGCAGCAGTCTGCAGTCATTGTGCATCCCTCGAAAACAACTGGCTGAAATTCGTAAGGAAGAAGATGCAGTGCTGAAACAGCTTGGAATCACTCTTCCCGAGGAACAAGCGATCCCCAAACATGACGCGAAAAAGTAGTCACTTCATGGATCCAAGTCCGCAGATCATGATTCATCGCCAGCTGTTTCCGTTTTTGGAGTGCGGCTGGCGATCTCTTTTCGGCCAGCTTTGTTTGCGATTGATCCACTTGCCACAATGAACAATGAAATGTTGACACTCGCACTTTCGAAGCTGGATCCAGAACTACGGGTCATTCTGCATTTGAAGGAAGAGCAGGATGAAGGCTACGCAACAATTGCGGCAATACTCAGAATTCCAGAAGGGACAGTCGGATCGCGGCTCAATGGGGCTCGGCGAGAATTGAAGAAAGAATTGCTGGCTCTTGGTTGGGGAAGCTGACATGAATTGTGAAGAAGTCGGAGCTCGGTTCTCGGAATTTTTCGACGGGGAATTGCCTGCAGATCTTGCTGCCACGATCAGTGAGCACGTTAACGGCTGCGACAACTGCACGGCAGAATTGCAATCCTTTGGACAAATTGCCGGTCTGTTCCTTGAACAGCGCGATCTGGCGGCTACACCGGAAAACTGGTCTGAGTTGGCTGTGCGCCTTGATCAACAAACAGGGCGATTCCAATCTTGGATATTTTTGAAGTCGTCGCATCGACTGCTGCCGTTGATGGCGGCATCGCTGATTGCCGCAGTGGCGATTGGCTATTGGGCCGCGCGGAGAATGTCTCATGAAGACGTTCACCGCGTGGCCGCGGCTCATGTGCATAAAACGTTGACTCGGTTTCCGCAGAAGCCGCGGGCGGTCGTTGATGAATTGTCGGCTCAGTATCAAGGGACGCTGGTTTCGCTTGATGCTGCCCGCGACCTGCTCGGATACGTGCCGGTTGTGGCGAAGATGCCGGCCGCTGGTTACCACGTTGCTTCCACTCATGTGCTGCAAATGCCTTGCTGCAAATGCCCGGCATCTCTGTGTGTTCGCGAAGACGGATCGGAATTTCTGCTATTTGAGCACAATGACGAGCATCTGATGTGGTTTGGCGATTCTCCCCGCATTTCTACAAAATGCGGCGGCCAGGTATGCCAATGCGTGCAAATGCCGGATCAGTTGGCCGTTACCTGGAAGGTGGGAGCGAGATACGTAACCGCAATCGGCATCAATGGGCTTGAGGAAATCACCAGTCTCATGTCTGTCGTCAACCCTTCGAATTCCGCTGGATAGGCCGTCATATATGGCGACATCAAATCAGTCCTTCTCGGAGGATTTGTCAACGACAATGCCAGCTTCCGAAACGCCAGATCCGGGCGACGCTTTTTGGATCGAGATCGCCGACCGTCTGCGATTTTTTATCCGCAGCCGAGTTGAAGATTCTCATACGGCCGACGATTTAGTGCAGGATGTCATTCTGAAGGCACAGCTGAATTTGCATTCTGCTCCGATGCATAAACTGTCGGCGTGGATCTTTCAAATCGCCAGAAACGTCGTCATTGATCATTACCGATCCCGAAAACATCGACGATCAGACCAACTGGACGACGAAGCAGCGATTGAGGAATCCGAAACCGTCATTGTTTCAGAATTGAGTGGTTGCATCAGGCCTATGTTGGCGCGGTTACCTGATGCGTCTCGCGAGGCATTGGAGCAGACCGATCTGGGGGAACTTACCCAAACCGAACTTGCCAAACATCTTGGCCTTTCGTTGCCGGGTGTAAAGTCACGTGTTCAGAGAGCACGAGAACAACTGCGAACGGTTCTGGTGAGCTGCTGCGCTCCAAAAACGGGCAGTGACGGGAGTGTCGTTAGTCATGGCTGCGATTGTCAGCCTCCTGACTACTGCAGTAAGAAGTCAGGAAAATGCTGATCCCCAATACAATCCACCGAACAGGTTCGGAGGAAAGAGCTGGAGAATCGAAGGATTCGATTGCCCGCAATACGGTTTTTGAAAAAACTTTGCATCCATTCTCAATGTCATCCGTCACCTCAGATGAACGCTGCGGTTGTCGCGGCGTGAACACTTTGAAACGGGAGACTTGAGATGACAACCTCACTTCACTTTAAAACGAATCTGAACTGTGAAAGCTGCGTGGCGGCGGTGAAACCATTTCTTGATGATGTTCCGAACATCCGCGATTGGAAAGTCGACACGAAAACGTCAGACAAGATACTGACCGTTACAGGTGACAGCATTTCACTCGATTCTGTCACCGCAGCCGTTGCAAAAGCTGGCTTTGTGGCGACCGGTGACACACGCTCCATCAAGAGTCAATCTGACGCGATCACCGCTGCAGACACTCCGAAAGGCGTCACCTATTATCCGCTCCTCCTATTGGGGACATTTCTGTTTGGCGTTGTCGGGCTAATGGAATTCCGACTCGGAGCATTTGATTCAACGCGGGCCATGCAGAATTTTATGGGGGCATTCTTTCTGGCATTTGCCTTCTTCAAACTTCTCGATCTTCGCGGATTCGCAGATTCCTATCGTATGTACGACGTAGTCGCTCAGCGACTTCCCTCCTACGGTTTCGTCTACCCATTCATCGAACTGGCGCTTGGTGCCGCATATGTCGCAGGAATCCAGCCGACTGCAGTCAACCTGACAACACTGGTGGTGATGTCGGTAAGCAGTATCGGCGTGATTCAAAGTGTACTCCAGAAACGCAAAATCCGTTGCGCGTGCCTGGGGACAGTGTTCAATCTGCCTATGTCAACCGTGACTCTTGTCGAAGACGGGCTCATGATCGCAATGGCTGCTGGTGCAATGCTGGGCATGGGGCATTGATTGTATCTCGAGCAAGTATCGGGAATTGATCTGGATGTAGTTCTGTTTTTCGCTAGAGTATGCTTACGGAATTTCAATTGGATTGAATCGTCATGTTTCATCGTATGCTGTCAATAGTGCTGATCGGCGCGACCCTTTTGGGGCCGTCCATCTGCTGTTGCACGATGAAAATGGCGAGTCCAGAATCTTCGGTGCCAGCATGCTGCTGCTGTGAACAGGATAATGCGGCCAACCAGTGTCCAGACGATTCCGATGGCAATCGCGAGCATGAATGCCCTTGTCGCAAGCATCAATCCGTGGGAGCACGGCTTGATGATAGCCTGATCCTTCAGACGTCACCGTCTGCGAGGTGGATCATGGAACTTTCAGACATCTGCTCACCAGTATTGTTCTGGAGTAATGGCGCATCGCCACAAGACGCGAGCCTCCTGCCAGGGAGATGCTCGCCACCGGAGGCGGGCAGAGCCCTTCTGATTGCGCATGGCGTCAATCGCTGTTAAACTTGGCGGCTCATCCACCTGTTGCCCCTGCTCAAGTCTGACTGGATCGCCGTTGCGGTGATTGGGTCCGGCGAGAGGCACCTTCCGATTGCCAGGCCATCCCGTTAAGAATCCGTCTGCGAGATAGCTTCGCTGCCCTCGCGCAAACGCTCCGCCTGCGGTGTGAGCGCACTTTACGGTTACTGAAATGCTTCGACGCAATGCTGCGTTCGTGGCTTCAAGGAGTCGCATTATGAGATTCAAAACGTATCTACTTTCTGGCGTCACGCTGTCTGCTGGCGTTCTTGTCGCAATTGTGGCCGGCTGTGGCTCACAGTCTTCGCCGACGGCAGCCACTCCGCCCACAATCCCTGCATCGACAATAAACTCCCCGGTGACACAGACGACCGCTGCCGTTTCAGCTGAAAGCAATAACAAAACGGTCGATGAGGAGATGCATCTGCATAAGCCAGGAAGTCATGGGGGCATCATTATCCCGATAGGCTCGGACAGCTATCATGCGGAAGCGGTCATCGAAACAACCGGTGATTTTCGCTTGTTGATGCTGGGCAAAGATGAAACCCGCATTCAGGAAGTGGACGTGCAGCCGGTCAAAGCTTACGTGAAGGCGATCGGCGATCCAAACGCAACGCCAATAGAACTTGTGGCTGTTCCCCAGGACGGTGATGCTCCCGATAAAACGTCGCAGTTCGTCGGACAGTTGCCGGAGGCGTTTCGGGGCAAGCAACTCGATGTCACGATTCCCAACCTGCGAATTGCCGGAGAGCGATTTCGTGTCGGCTTTACGACAGTGACAGAAAGCCATGCTGAAGAAATGCCCGACAGCCTGCCAGTAGAAGACGAGCGGAAGCTCTATTTGACAGCAGGCGGTAAGTATACCCAGGCAGACATCAAGGCCAACGGAAGCATGACTGCGACTCAGAAGTTTAAGGGGATACCGTCGTCGCACGACATGTTCCCAAAGGATGGCGATCGAATATGTCCTGTGACGAAAACGAAAGCCAATCCGAAATTCACATGGATTGTGGATGGCAAGTCCTACCAATTCTGCTGTCCGCCGTGCGTCGATGAGTTCGTGACGATGGCCAAAGAGCGGCCTGATGAATTGATGGCTCCTGATGACTACGTTAAGTCGAAATAGGTTTCCATTTTTTACAATTGTTTTATCGGAGAATGAAGATGAATACTTCCTGGAAGATGGTTCTACTCACAGCGGCGACAGTCGTGTACTCGACGGGATGCCAGTCGCAAACTTCGCCGAAAGCGGCAGATACTTCGCCTTCTCAAGCAGCGACTCAAGCCGAAGAGGCCGACCATGATCATACCCACGAAGGAGATGATCATGATGACGCGACTGAGATTGCAGCCGCGATGGAGAAACTGAGCCCGGAAGATCGCAAAGAAGCCGAGTCGCAGAAGTTCTGTGCAGTGATGACCACAACTCGTCTTGGTTCCATGGGTGCTCCGTTGAAGCTTGATGTCAACGGGCAACCGGTCTTCGTTTGCTGTGCCGGATGCAAAGGCAAAGCGACAAAGAACGCCGATGAGACTTTGGCAACCGTCGCAAAGTTGAAAGCTGAGAACAGCGGCAGCAAAGAGTAGACGTTGCAAAGAACGCGAAGTGTATTCTTGTCGTTTAATCCTGAGATGTGATTTGGTGACCGATTCAATCAGCCGCAAGCTCCAGGCGGCTCAAAGCTTTTTCAAAGATTGGAACAACGCAATGAAGTGTTTGCTTGCAACTGTCGTTGCCATTTTCTGTGCTGTCACAATGTCTGCCCTGGATTGTTCGGCGAGCGATCCTGTCGTGATTGCATCTGGGGACGGAGCACAAACACCAAAACAGCCACAAGTGGCAGTCGACGATGATGGCTCGGTTCACCTTGTTTACGGGATCGGCGACGCGGTGCAGTACTGCCAGTCGCTCGACGAAGGTTCCACTTTCTCAAAGTCACGGCAGGCATTCCGCGTTCCTAACATGTCACTTGGAATGCGTCGTGGTCCTCGAATTGTGAAGACGAAGACCGCGATTGTTGTCACCGCGATTGGTGGTCAGATCGGCAAAGGCCGTGATGGCGACGTGCTTTCGTGGCGATCGACGGACGATGGCCAGACATGGCAAGGGCCAGTTCAAGTGAACGACACGGCTGATTCAGCGCGTGAAGGGCTTCATGCGATGGCGTCTGGTGCGGACGGTTCGATCTGGTGCGTTTGGCTCGACCTTCGAGACAAGAAGTCAGAAATCTATGCAACCGAGTCGAAAGACGGAGGTGCCTCCTGGCAGCCCAATAAGTGTGTCTATCGATCACCGGATGGGAGTGTGTGTGAATGCTGCCATCCATCGGTCATTGTCAATGGTCAACGTGTTCATGTGATGTTTCGAAACTCCATCGGAGGCGATCGAGATATGTACGTGACGACTTCAACGGACGGAGGAAGTTCGTTCTCCAACGCGCGGAAACTGGGTTCAGGAACATGGACGCTGGATGCCTGTCCGATGGATGGTGGAATGCTGGCGGCAGGTCCGAACGGTGCACTTGCAACAGTCTGGAGACGCGACGGAAATGTGTATGCGGCCGCTGGAGACGGATTACCGGAAATTCTGCTGGGCCCTGGTCAGCAGCCATGGATTGCCGGAACATCGCAGGGATCGGTCATTGTCTGGACCGTCGGTCGCGAAGGCGATCTTCTTGTGCAGAGTACTACTACAGGGGAATCACGGAAGTTGGCGGAAGCGACACGAGATCCTGTGATTGCTTCCTCCGCAAATGGCGACGGTCCCGTCATTGCGTGCTGGGAATCCAAACTCAACGGAAATTCCTCCGTTATAGCAGCGCGTATCACGGTCGCCGGTACTTCTTCACGCGGGAAGAAATGAATCGCAATCGAATCAGGTCGTCTTTGGCGGAGAACAATACTGTGAAACACTGGCGTTGGCTGGTCATCGTCTGTTTTGCGTCGGCGTATGCATTTGCGCATGAGGGGCACAAGCCACTTCCAACGCGTGGGATGGAAGTGAACGCCGAAACAGGAAAGATGGTACTCACGAGGTCTGCTCGTACGACACTGGATGTACAAACTGCGGAAGTCGGTTCGCAGAAAGTGAGCCAGTCGATTCTGGCCTATGGGACGCTGGTCTCGCCGTGGAGCCGCCATGCAATGGTCAGTTCACCTCTCTCGGGACGAATCGTTGAACTCCTGGTAACGCCGGGAGAATCCGTCAAAGCCGGGCAGGTATTGGCGGAGTTGGACAGCCCTGAGTTGGAATCGCTGCAGTTGGAGATTCGCAACGCACAAACGGCACTGAACCTGTCTCTCAAGCTGCAGTCCTCAGCAGAAGCCGCGGGGAAAACAGGCGCGATTCCCGAGATCCGATTCATTGAAGCGAAAAACCAGGTCCAGAAAGATCGTGCTTCATTGGAAATTGCTCGCGCCAAATGGCTGAGTCTGCAACTTCCGCCGGAATCGCTGGAAGCAATGCTGCAGAAGCCGAACGAACCGCATCAACAGCGACTGGCTCTGAAGAGTCCGATTGATGGAACAGTGACACACACGGACCTGTCTGTCGGGAAGGTGATCAACCCCAAAGAGCACCTGTTTGAAGTGCTCGACCTGTCATCTGTGTGGTTGAAGATCGGCGTGCTGGAAAAGGACTTGGCCCGTGTTGCAATCGGGCAATCTCTGGAGTTGACTCTAACGGCTTATCCCGATGAGACGATCCCTGCTCAGATTGATGTCTTCGGTCAATTCCTCGATCCACAGACACATCTGGGAACCGTCTGGGCCTCGCTGTCAAATTCTACTTCCGGAGACTTACTGTTGCCGGGCATGTCCGGGCAGGTTCAGCTGACGGTTGGCGACACAGGCGACAAGGTGGTCCTGCCAATGTCCGCCGTGATTCGCGACGGTGCCGAACGGTTCGTGCTTGTGGAAGAAGAGCAGACGCAGGTGGCATCAATGTACCAGAAGCAAACGGTTGCTTTGGGTCAGCGAATGGGGGACTTGATCGAAGTGCGTGGTGGCAATTTGTTTCCTGGAGATCGTGTTGTTACTCGCGGAAGCCATGAGCTTGGCAGCTTCTTTACAAAAGGCGTGTTGAAGGTCAGCGATGAAACGGCTCGCGATATTGGGCTCATCCTGCAACCTGCATCACAGTTAAGTTTGGCCGAGACAATCACAGTGGACGGTCTGGTCGATGTCCCTCCAACACGGCGCACCGTGGCTTCAGCACAGCTCGGCGGATCCATCGCACGCATTCTTGTAGATCGAGGTCAAAAGGTTCGGGCTGGCGAAGTTCTGGCAGAAATCATTAGTCAGGAGTTCCAGAACCTGCAGCTCGAGTACCTGCGATCCCACCTGGATTCGGAGTTGCAGCAGGAAATCATGAGCAATCTTGGCGAGGCCGGTGATGCCGTTTCCCAACGCAGGCTTTGGGAAGCAGAGAGTCGACTCAATCTGGCGAACGGTCTCCGTGAGAACGTGCGGCAGCAGCTGACGACCGCTGGAATCCGGGAAGAACAACTGATTCAGATGGTGACCACTCGAACGCTCTTGCCTACGCTGCCTGTGCGATCGCCGATCGATGGTGTGGTAATGGATTTCGACAAAGTTCTCGGTCATGTTGTACAGCCTGATGAGTCTGTGTTTGAGATTCACGATTTGTCTCAGGTATGGGTGCAGGGATTTGTTTCTGAACGAGATCTTGCGCGAGTCAGAATTGGACAAACTGTCCGCGTTCGCTTTGTCGCTGATTCTGCAGAAGTTGTGACAGGAACTCTCGTCCGAAGTGGGCGTTCCGTCGGGCAGGATGATCGAACATTGTCGGTCTGGATCGAACTCAAACAAATGCCGCGCGTGCCGGTTCAGCACAACATGCTGGCTCGGCTGACCATTGAGACAGGAACCCTGCCGCCGCGTCTGGCAGTGCCACGGGAAGCCATCGTTCGCGAAGGGACTCGATCGTACGTGTTCATTCACAAAGTCGACAACACTTTTGAACGACGATTTGTAGTGCTCGGTCGGTCCGACGATGTGGCAGTAGAGATTCTGGACGGCCTTGTGCCAAATGACTCGGTGGCTGTCAGCGGGGCCATGTCGCTACAGACGGGCTATGCGGCGCTGCGTTAACTGTTGTCAATCGAGTGAGCCGCAAAGCGCTAGCTGCGGGTGAAGTTGTTGAGAATTCGGGGAAGACACCCGCGGCTAGCGCCTCGCGGCTCACCGTTGAATGAGACTTTCATGCTGAACGCTATCATTGCTTTCTCTTTGAAGAACCGCGGCTTTGTGCTGATTGCAGCCATCGCTGTGCTGGTTTACGGCAGCTACACGCTGAGCGAAATGCCGGTCGATGTGTTTCCCGATCTGAATCGACCGACTGTGACCATCATGACCGAGTCTCCCGGTCTCGCGCCCGAAGAGGTCGAAGTGCTGGTGACTCGACCGATTGAATATCTGCTAAATGGGGCCACCGGCGTGCAACGAGTCCGTTCGGCATCAGGTATTGGCCTTTCGATCGTTTGGGTAGAGTTTGACTGGGGCACGGATATTTATCGAGACCGTCAGATTGTCGCTGAGAAAATGCAGATTGCTCGCGAACGACTTCCCCGTGATGTGAATCCAGTGATGGCCCCGATCTCGTCGATCATGGGCGAGATCATGCTCCTTGGATTGAGATCCACGAAGCCACCTGCCGACGAAGCCGCTGCGGCTGCACTCAATATGGAACTGCGAACGCTTGGCGAGTTCACCGTCCGCAACCGACTGCTCGCCGTGGAAGGCGTGTCGCAAGTAACCGTCATGGGCGGAACTTTGAAGCAGTACCAGATTATTACTTCGCCTGCGCGACTGGCATCTCAGAACATTACGCTGGAACAGCTGACAACCGCCGCCGAAAAAGCCAACGTCCTTGCCGGCGGCGGCATCATGGTACGATCTCCAAAGGAATCCCTCATTCGCATCAGCGGCCAAAGCCTGACACTCGAAGAAATTGAAAACACGCCGGTTGTGTGGCGAAATCAGCGAGCCGTGTTGTTGAAAGAAGTAGCCGACGTCAAGTTTGGTGGCCCCGTCAAACGTGGCGATGGCAGTGTGCTGGTGCGTGAAGGCGACAAAATCGAAGGCGGATCGGCCGTCATTCTTGCTGTCCAAAAGCAGCCCAACGCAGACACGCTCAAACTCGATCGTCAGATTGGGGCTGTGCTTGAAGAGCTTCAACGTGATTTACCGGAAGGCATTGTCATTGAAGATCGCATCTTCAAACAGGCAGACTTCATTGAGGCAGCCGTTGAGAATGTAGTCGAAGCTATTCGTGACGGTGCCATCTGGGTGGTTGTGGTCCTCTTCATCTTCATGTGGAATTTTCGCACCAGTATTAGTTCGCTGACCGCGATGCCGATCTCAATCCTGCTGACAGTGCTGATTTTTCGCTGGTTTGGAATCTCAATCAATACCATGACGCTGGGAGGCATCGCGGTGGCCATTGGCGATCTCGTTGATGACTCTATTGTGGACATCGAGAACATCTACCGTCGCTTGAAGGAGAACCGTCAGAAACCGATTCCGGAAGACGCAATCAAGGTCATCTACGACGCGTCCTGTGAAGTTCGCAACTCGATCGTCTACGCGACTCTGATTGTCGTGCTGGTGGTGTTCCCGATGTTCTCGATGGCCGGCCTTGAAGGCCGCATGTTCGCACCACTCGGCGTGGCTTACATGACGTCGTTGCTGGCATCGCTGGTGGTGTCGCTCACAATCACGCCTGTATTGGCTTCGTATCTATTGCCGAAGGCCAGATTTCTGGAGGAGAAAGGCGACCCGTTTGTCCTCCGAATCTTGAAGTCTGCCACGTCCGTGATGTTGCGGTGGACATTGCGGCATGCCAATCTGGTGCTCGGCGGGACCGTCGTCCTGGTAGGCGTCGCGATGCTTGCACTGTTCTGGATGGGCGGCGAATTTCTGCCGCCATTTAACGAGGGCACATTCACCATCAGCTTTCAGACGGAACCGGGAACAAGTCTGGACGAAAGTCAACGACTTGCGCAACGTGCCGAAATGCTGCTGATGGAAATTCCTGAGGTGCTGTCGATCTCACGTCGCACTGGCCGAGCGGAACTGGACGAACATGCCGAAGGAGTGAACTCATCTGAAATCGATGTGAGAGTTCAGGAGTACCGTCGCCCAAAAGCGGGCTGGGGAGCCGCGATCCTGCGTTTGATTCCGATTGCACATTTGTGGGGATTCGAAACGATCGGGCGACCTCGCGAACAGGTTCTGGCGGAAATTCGTGATCGGATTACATTGATCCCCAGTATCAAAGCCAATATCGGTCAGCCGATTTCGCATCGACTGGACCATATCATGTCGGGCGTGCGGGCTCAGATCGCTGTCAAGGTCTTTGGCAGCGACCTGCGAGAACTGCGGAATGCCAGTCAGGATGTTTTTGCAGCGATGAGTCAGGTGCGTGGCGTCGTTGACCTGCAACTGGAACCTCAGGTGGAAGTTTCGCAAGTGCGTTTGCAGGTTCGCCGTGACGACGCTGCTCGTTACGGGTTGGCACCGGGCGACGTTGCCGCACTGCTGGAAACGGCGTACAAGGGTCGAGTCGTCTCACAGGTTCTGGATGATGATCGATACTTCGGATTGGTCGTCTGGTATGACGAAGCTTCTCGTAATGATCCCGACGTCATTCAGCAGACAATTCTGGACACTCCGTCCGGCCGCAAAGTTTCACTGGGTGAAGTCGCTGATGTCCTGGATACCACCGGCCCCAACACGCTGAATCGAGAACACGTTCAGAGACGCATTGTGGTGTTCTGCAACGTCGAGGGACGGGATCTGGCAAGCGTGGTTGGAGAGATCAAGAGCCTTGCGAAACCCGTTGAAGAACGTCTGCGGACACTGCCAGGAAATTATCACATTGAGTATGGTGGCCAGTTTGAAGCACAACAGCAAGCCAACCTTCGGCTGTTGGTGCTGGGAAGTGTCTCGGTGATCGGTGTGTTTCTGTTGTTGACGAAGTGCCTTGGATCCTGGCGAGCCGCGTTACAGGTTCTGGCCAATATCCCACTGGCCGCACTGGGGTCTGTAGTCACTTTACTGATCGTCAATCAACCCACAACTGAGGCTCTGCAGGCCGCCGAATGGTGGCAGTGGCCCCGAGTCTGGATCAGTGCCACAAGCCTGTCTGTGGCTCACTGGGTGGGGTTCATTACCTTGATTGGAATCGTCAGCCGTAACGGCATCATGATGATTTCGCACTACATCTATTTGATGGAGCACGAGGGCGAGGAGTTTGGCGAAGAAATGATCATCCGTGGAAGCCTTGAACGTCTGTCCCCGGTGATGATGACGGCCGCCACCAGTTTCATTGGATTGTTGCCGCTTCTCTTTGGAGCGGGCCAAACGGGAAAAGAGATCCTGTACCCGTTGGCTCTTGTGGTGTTCGGCGGGATGCTCACGTCGACTGTGCTCGATCAGGTGGTCACACCCGCTCTATTTTTCAAATTCGGCCGGCGAATTTACCAGCGGCAAACTAAGGACGTTTAGTGAATGTCGGGCATCGTTCCACGCCGAATTCGCCTGTTCGTCACCTGGCTGATGGGTACTTGAAAATTCAACCGCTGCGATGATTGACCTCGAAACGGTCACACAGTGCGTTATTATATGCATCTGTGAGGTGTGCCATGCAAAAGGTCCGAAGAGCATTTACGCTCATCGAGTTGCTCGTTGTGATCGCGATTATTGCAATTCTACTGGCGCTACTGCTTCCCGCAGTGCAGCAGGCCAGAGAGGCCGCGCGGGCGACTCAGTGCCGGAACAATTCAAAGCAGATTGTTCTGGCTCTGCACAATTATCATGACCGAATGAACGTGTTTCCGTCCGGATGGACGGCTCAGCGCCGTACAACCCTTCAAGGCTGGGGCTGGGGAACCATGATTCTGCCGGACGTGGAGCAGTCGGCACTTTTTGGTGTCCTCTCCATGACGGAATCAATGACTTCGCCTTACAACAAGCCAGTTCTGATGACACAGATTTCGACCTATCGGTGCCCATCAGATCCATTTCCGCAAGTTGCGACGGTTCGCGTTCAGGAGCCCGAATTTGCCCCTGGCCTGAGCCCTTCTCCAATCTTCTTTCATCCGCCACCGCCAAAGCTTTTTGAAGTTGCAAAGTCCAACTATGCAGCAGTCTTTGGCAGCAACAGCGTGGTGACGGATTCTGCGGGTGGTAACGGTGTCTTCTGTCGGAACAGTGCTGTACGGCTTCGTGACATAACGGACGGAACAAGTACGACAGCGATGGTTGGCGAACGACGTCCGACAAAGCGGCAGGGCAAAGGCTTTGACGAGAACGGGGTCGTGGATATCGAAATTGTGGATCTTACGCTTTGGATTGGAGCCATCCCCTGGTCCACTGACGCCGAACTCCGAACAACGGGAACTGGAATGGTGCCGCCAAACTCTACCAGCAGAAGCTTTCCCGGCTTTAATAGTGCTCATCCCGGGCGACTTTTCTTTGGAATGGCGGATGGTTCAGTGCAGTCCATTGCGTCGAGCATCGACATGACGGTGTATGAAGCATCGATGACACGCGGTGGTGGCGAATCCATCAGTGAATTTTGAACGCACACTGCATAGTTGCCTCCGGATTTTGTGAGATTTTTCGGAGTCGTTTTCGGCTACTTTGGCCCAAACGCCAGCCAGGCTCCGATCGTTAACGAAGCAAGCACCAGACCGGTAAGCATGGCACTCCAGAAACCCAGGCCGAGGCGATCGGCAAAGGCCAGCGGCAGGAAAAAGGGAAGTCCCAGCGGTACCAGAATCATAGTCTCCTTCGCCATCTGGGAAAGACTCTTCAGATCGTGATCTTTTGACCATGACGCTGCGAACGCGAGTATGCTGACCAATGGCAGTGTCAGCAGAAGAGCGGCAAGCCGAGGTGACCGTCGAGACACTTCCGACACCGCAAAGATGATGGCGGCCGGCATGACGATTCGCAGAATCACATTCATCATGGCAATACGTTCTTAAAAAAGTTGGACTCTCCCCAAAGCTATGACGCGTCAGAGAGAGTCCAAAGGCGAACAATGGTGGTTCAATGGCTACTTGTGATCGTGAGCGTCGTGAGCTTCTTCTTTGAAGTCGCCGGTGTACGGTGTACCTTCGATTTCGGCGCTCATTGTTCCTGCATATTCCTGCGCGATGCCAAGTTTTTCATGTTTGCCAACGAAGCGTGAGGAAAGGCCATCCGTCTCGCCTTCCAGAGGAACCGGCAGCAATTCAGCCATCAGTTCCGGATTACCAATAGTGAGCAGTACTTTGTCTGCTTTGATCGGTGCCGGTGATTTTTCGTCGCTGCCAAGAACATACACGGTGGCTTCCTGTTTGTCGTGACTGACGGTGAACTCGACGTGATACTTGCCGCCACCCCAGTCCGCGAGTGTGCCGTCGTTTGGACCGGTTCCGTGCCCGTGAGCATGTTCGCCTTCCCCTTCGGCATGTTCATGACCATGCTCAGCCGCCGCTGACGCGCTTGGAACTGTTGACGGTTCCGGCGTTGCAACATCCTGACATCCCAGTGCCAAACTGAGCGTGGCCAAACCCGCAATTGCGGACTTCAAATTACGATACGTCGTCATCAAATTATCTCCCTGAAATGGAACGCTCAAACCGCTAACGGCCCAAGCTGAATCGAAACTGAAAACTGAAAACCAATCTCGAACTATTCGCCTCCAAATTCCTCTTCGGAGTCGCTCATCTTTGCGAGTTTCATGGCGTCCTGACCGCTAAACTTCCAGAACAGGCCGGGATGAATCAGGAATTCACAAAAGGTCGAAGTGACCAGACCACCAAGAATAACAGTCGCCACCGGATAGAGAATCTCACGTCCGGGTTCCTGACCGCCCAGCACAAGTGGCACGAGGCCAATTCCTGCGGTCAGAGCTGTCATTAACACAGGTGCCAGACGTTCGAGGCTTCCTCGCACGACCATTTGCTCAGTAAAATCTTCGCCTTCTTCCTTCATCAGATGGAAGTAGTGAGTCACCAGCAGAATTCCGTTTCGAACGGCAATGCCGCCCAGCGAAATGAATCCTACCAGACTGGCAACGGTCAGCGTCTGCTGAGTGATCACCAATGCCAGCACTCCGCCGATGAATGCCGTCGGAAGTGCATTCAGGATCTGCAGCACCACACGAACCGACGGAAACAGAATCATTAGCACGACGAACATTCCAATGACAGAGATTCCAGCCAGCACGACGATCGTGCGAGTCGCGCTTTGCTGACTTTCAAACTGCCCGCCGTACTCTACAAAGTAGCCTTCCGGCATGATCACATTGTTTTGAACTCGCTGCTGAATCTCCGCGACGGCGCTGGCCAGATCTCGATCCTGAGTATTGCAGCGAATCACGATCCGGCGACGAGCATTCTCGCGATTGACCGCGTTGGCTCCTGCACCTTCGCCGATATCCGCCAGTTCGCGAAGTTCGATTTGCCCCCGGTTGTTCGACAGATCAATTCGCAGTCGTCCGATGTTGGCGTAATCCGTGCGATAACTTTCTTCGAGTCGAACCAGAAGATCGAATCGTCGCTGACCTTCCAGCACCTGTGAAACGACTTCGCCCTGCAATGCTGTCTGCACGACTTGTGCTACGTAAGCTCTTGTAACACCATGAAAAGCGAGGTCATCAGGTCGCAGGCGGATATGTAACTCCTCCGTTTGGCGAATTGGTTCGACGATTGGCGGCGTCACTCCGGGTACAGACTGAAGTGTCTGTTTCACTTGCTCCGAAAGTTGTTGCAGCGTATCGAGATCATCGCCGTGGATCTTGATTGCAATTTGTGCATAGACGCCCGAAACCATGTGACTGATCAAATGTGCCAGAGGCTGCTCCACTTCCACATCGACCCCGGGTGCTTCTTCGCGGAGTTCGTCGAGGAACTTCTTCAGGATCTCTTCGCGGTGAGCCTGTATGTCCGGGTTCATGCTGAGAATGTACTCACCGGTATTCACGGGCGAAGCGTGCTCGTCCATTTCTGCTCGACCGGTTCGCCTCACAAAATGCAGAATCGGCCCGTCCGGGTTCTTGTCGGATTTCTGCATCTGCTGCAGCTTGCGATCGATGACTCCCGAGACCTGATTAGAAGCATCCAGTGAAGAACCCGGCGGCAACGTCAGATTGATTTGCACGCTACCTTCATCGAATTGTGGAAGAAAATTGCGTCCCAGTTGCGACAGTTCCCAGCCTGCGTAACCAACCATCAGCCACGTCAAAACCATTAACGCAATCGGATGAGCGATGCTGAGTCGAATCAGATATCCCGCCGCCCATTTGAATAATCGAAGCAGTACACCATCGTGTTCCGCGTGAGTCGCCTTTGACTGCGGCAGCAAATACCACGAAAGAACGGGCGTTACTGTCAGCGACACAATCAGTGATGCCAGAATCGAAACGATATAGGCTACGCCGAGTGGAGCGAACAGCCGTCCTTCAACACCGGACAAGGCAAAGAGTGGCAGGAACACCAGAATCACAACCGCCGTCCCGAACAC
The DNA here is from genome assembly GCA_031377305.1 of Planctomycetota bacterium. Taxonomy (GTDB): domain Bacteria; phylum Planctomycetota; class Planctomycetia; order Planctomycetales; family Planctomycetaceae; genus SXXK01. The sequence goes on from JANMEV010000338.1 coordinate 16,726, forward strand.
AATGGCACTGCGAATCTCTTTGCTCGCTTCGTAGACAACGGTGAGGGAGGATTTTCGAATGCCGATTGTAGAATGCCGATTGGAGATTGGAGATTGAAGATCGGAGGAACTGCTTTCCAATCGGCAATCGGCAATCTCCGGTCGGCAATTATTTTCCTTGAGACGACGAAAAATGTTTTCGACGTCCACGATTGCATCATCTACGAGCTCCCCCATCGCGACGGC
>JANMEV010000438.1:0-8522 GCA_031377305.1 Planctomycetota bacterium
CGTCCTGCCGATGTTCCCGGAGTTGGCGAGCGTTCTTGACGAAGCCTACGAGGTGGCATTCGATCGGCTGGAAGATTCATCAGCAGTGGTCAGCGGTCCCGTCGTGACACGTTACAGGGACGCCACACAGAACTTGCGAACGACGTTCGAAAAGATCGTCATCCGCGCCGGTCTCGTTCCATGGCAGAAGCCATTCCAGAACCTGCGATCGACTCGCGAAACGGAGTTGATGGAGATCTATCCCGCTCACGTCGTGGTTTCGTGGATCGGACACAGCGAAAAAGTGGCTCGAAAGCATTACCTGCAAACGACCGACGCACACTTCGAAAAAGCCACCATTCCCAGCACTACCCAATTGGTGGCCAGTGACGACGCAGAAACTGCCAATTTCCCTCGGGAAACGGTGGCCATCCAGGTGGCCAACACGGCATGCGAATCGGTGCAAAATGCCGAGAAGCCAAAACGCAAAAAGCCCGGAAAACACTGTATTTCCAGCATTTCCCGGGCTTCTCTATTACCCCGCAGGGACTCGAACCCCGACTAGCAGTGCCAGAAACTGCTGTGCTACCATTACACAACGGAGTAGTGACTTGTTCGCCCACAACTGAGATTCAGATCGACGAGTGGGGAATGTAACACTGGATTCTGATCGTGTAAAGCGCTGGTTTTCCTCAAGAGACCGGTCTGCCACCAACGAGATTTTACGGGATTCAGGATTTCAATGCGTCAATGAAGGGACAATTGCTTCGACCGGCAGGTTCGCAGTGACAATTGGACTTTGGCGTCGGTCCTCGCAAAATTGCAGTCAATCGTGGTCGTGCGAAACTTCCGACAATGCGCCTGCAACGTGACGACACCGGTTCCCCGTGCCATTTGCTCCCCCTTCTTTCTGATCGACTCTCTAATCGATCCCAGGGTTCCAAGGGGTTGTCGATAGTGGTGCCTGGAATGTCGCAACAGCACTTTCCGCCTCCCGTGATCGTCGACAGCAATGCTCCCGGCAACTGCAAGGCTGACTTGCCTGCCCACCAATCGGGATGCGGCTCGAATATGCACAGCCGAACATCGGCGAACTCACGAAGTAAAAAACGCACGGAGAGTTTTCTGAGCCTCGCCTTCTTGCAATTCGCTCCGAATTTGCCCGTAATACCGCCGCATTGAGGCTCTCTGTCTATCACCACGAGAACCCAGTTTCAAAATCGGCGTGAACTGAAACTCTCAAAACCAAACTTTACTTTCGCAGGCAAGCGGACCAATCGCATCGCTTTTTGGTGCCTTCGCTTCAAGAAAGATCACAAAGATGAAATCAATGGGATTATGCCTCGTCTGCAACTTGCGGTGGCTGCTTGTAGCCAGCGTCTGCATGTCAACTGTTGTCGTCGCCGATGAACCGGCTGCGGCTGTTTTTAAGAATGGCGAAGCTCAGATTGTTCCGGCGTTCAATGATGAAAAAGACTGGATTCGCCATGACCTATGGGTCGAAACCGAATTCGATTCTGATGGCAATGGTACTCTGGACCGAATGCACGTTGACGTGACTCGCCCGAAGCAAACGGACACAGAAGGCCTGAGAGTTCCTGTCGTCTATGAATCCAGTCCATACTACGCTGGGACGGGAACGAACGAGCCTCAGTATTTCTGGAGTCCGAAGCATGAGTTGGGAGCAACGCCGCCAAAACATGTGACGCCGGCCCCAATTCCTCAGCAGAGCCTGCGTCCGACTATTTCACAGAGTGAAGTCAACACCTGGGTACCGCGAGGTTTTGCGGTTGTTCATTCGTCATCGCCGGGTACAGGCCTGTCTCAGGGCTGCCCAACAGTTGGCGGCGACAATGAATCGCTCGCGCCGAAAGCAGTCATCGATTGGCTCAACGGACGCGCGAAGGGTTACACGTCTCCAGACGACACCGAAGCTGTCGAAGCCAAATGGTGCACGGGCAAGGTGGGAATGACCGGCACATCCTACAACGGCACGATTCCACTGGCGGCAGCAACGACTGGAGTGGAAGGACTTGAGGCCATCATTCCGGTAGCGCCAAACACTTCGTACTATCATTACTATCGATCCTACGGACTCATTCGCCACCCGGGCGGATATCTGGGAGAAGACATTGATGTGCTCTATAACTTCATCCACAGCGGAGACCCCAAGGTTCGGAGTTTCTGCGACAGCACCGTTCGCGACAAAGAGATGGCGACGGGGTTCGATCGAGTATCCGGTGATTACAACTCGTTCTGGGCGGGTCGTGATTATCTGAACGACCTGGGACCGATGAAGGCCGCTTTGCTGATGTCGCACGCATTCAACGACTGGAATGTGATGCCCGAACACAGCGTCAGAATTTACCAGGCGGCCAAAGCAAAAGGTTTGCCCGTGCAGGCGTATTTCCATCAGGGAGGACACGGGGGGCCGCCGCCGCTAAAGATGATGAATCGCTGGTTCACGCGCTACCTCTACGGCGTTGAAAATGGCGTTGAGAAGGATTCAAAGTCGTGGATCGTGCGAGAAGACAAGGATCGACGCAGCCCGACTGAGTATGCCGACTATCCTCATCCGGAAGCAACTGCGGTAACTTTTTATCCGCAAGCCGGAGGGATGCAGCTTGGGCCCCTTGAGATGGATTCCTGTGCTGGACAAGGCAAAGAAAAACTTGTCGACAATTACTCCTTCAGCGGAGCCGTGCTCGCCAAAGCCGAATGGACGAACCACCGATTGCTGTATGCGACGCCAAAGCTGACAGCGCCCGTGCATCTATCCGGCACGGCGAAGATTTCGATTCGCCTTGCCAGCAACAAACCGGCGGCCAATCTTTCAGTGTGGCTTGTTTCACTGCCATGGACGGGAAGCGAACGGATCACGGATGACGTGATTACTCGTGGCTGGGCGGACCCTCAGAACAATGAGTCGCTGATAGAAAGCAAATCGATGGTGCCGGGTGAGTTCTACGAAGTCAAGTTTGACTTGCAGCCGGACGACCAGATCATCCGTGTTGGCGAACAAATTGGGCTGATGATTTTCAGCAGTGACCGCGATTTCACGCTTTGGCCCCAGCCGGGCACTGAGCTGACGATTGACCTTGATGGAACATCGATCGAGCTGCCGATGGTTGGCGGACGTGAAGCGTACCTAAAAGCCACGGCAACCACTGCAGCGCCGGAATAGAGTTCGTCGGCCACATCTGACTTGATCGCCAAATCGGCAACCATATTTTGATCGCCAATATGACCTACGAAATCGATATCAGCAACAGCCAATCAAGCTTGAAGTTTGACTGCCAGGCTCTGCAGGCCGCGGTGATTCAGGGGCTGAAACTGGAAGGAGTGACTTCGGCGGTCCTGAGCATCTCCATTGTCGACAACAAAGCGATTCATGTCATCAATCGCGACCATTTACGGCATGACTATCCGACGGATGTGATCAGCTTTCAGCTAGACTTTTGCTCTGACGGCGATGCCTTCGACGATTTCCCCGTGGATGACTCAATGCTTTCCGACGACGACCTTGGAGAGTTCGATGCTTTGGACAGCGCTGAAGACGAGATCGAAACTGTCTCGACTGGTGGCGATGAATCGGACGACGCGCCTGAACTGCGAGCGGACGGAGCGTCGATCGAAGGTGAGATCATTGCCAGTGCGGAGATGGCGTTAACCATGGCATCCGAGGGCCGCTGGTCGGCGCAGGACGAATTGACTCTATACGTGATCCACGGAATGTTGCACATCTGCGGCTACGACGATCTCACTCCGAAAGAACAGTCTATCATGCGGTCTCGCGAAAAAGCCATCATGAGCTCGCTCGGCTGCACCGCGATCTACAGTGAAGAGCCGGGCTCGAAATGACCTGCTCAGCAGCCTTGGGAGCGTGATTTTGTGCCAAACATTTGCTGTTTCCGTCCAAAACATGGCAAAACATCGTCTCAGCTCGTCTTTCCCAATGTGGCTATTTGACAAATGTCCTCTAGCCACTGTAAAACGGATGAAGGGAAGTAAGCTGTTTGCGTTGTTCGGATTGAATCAACGCCACCGCAATGCACTTAGATCAACATTTGAGAACTTGCGGATGACCCCTTGAGGTCGGTTCGGATTTCGGAGAAGTCAAAAATGAAGCTGTTCGTAAACGCCTTGTTGTTCACGGCATTTGCTATCGGATCCGCGAGTTCCGCTGATGCCTGTTGCCTTTGGCCATTCGGCGGCTGGTACGGTGCCGGATACGCAGCGGCTCCCGCTTACGGCTATTCTGGCTACTCAGGAGCCGGCTACTCGGGATATTACAGCGCCGGGTATCCAGCGTACGCAGCACCGTCTTATGGCGTTGGATACTATTCAGCGGGCTACGCAACGTCGTCAAACTGCTGCGCACCATCCTGCTGCAATTCCTGTGATGGTGGTTCGTGCGGATCAAGTTCTTGTGTGGGATCGACTTCTTCTGGATCGTTGAAGCCGACAACCGATCCAAATTTCGACCGAAGTTCGCCAAAGAGCAAAGAGTACGATCGTGATGGTGTCCGACCTCGCGGTACGACGGATGAAGAAGAGGTCGACCCGCTTCCGCGAAGAAGAACTCGTGAGACCAATCCGGACGATGATTTTGACAGCTCGCCGGCGAGCGGTACTGGAAACGGCACTGGTGGTGCAGGGACAAGCGGAATGTTCGGAGAAGGCGAAGACGGAATTCAAAACAGCAAAAAGCCTCCGATGACAGACCCGGCTGAAGGAGCACCTGCTGATTCAACCGATCCAAAGAAAGACGGGACAACATTTCTTGAGGGCGAGAGTACAACTTCAAACAGAGATTCTCGAAAAACGCGACGCGACGACTCTCTTTCGGATCGCAGCAGTGGCATCAGCGAAGTCATCGCTCCTAAGCGACTGGCTTCCCGCTCTTTGCCATCTAACTCAACCGGCAGCAAGGCCTCATTTGCCGGGAAGTCGAACGACAACAAGCGTGGAGCAGATGCTCCGATCCGCTGGATCTCGATTCCGTCACCGGAAGGACAGGCTCGACTGTAATTCCGGGCTTGTTATCGCCAAGTAGCACACGAAATGAACAGCCCGGCAGGTTTATTACTGCCGGGCTTTTCTTTTTGACACTCGTCGTCGCAACGGCTCGCGGACCAGCATCGGGCTCTCATTCGATCCGCATCAGACTTCGTACACGCGTCATCAGTCTTCCCCAACCAGCGATGAGATCAGGGTTCGGGGGTTTTCCACGGGAATCGGAAAGTCGCCGTTCCAGCGAACTGTGCCGTTGGCTTCAATTAGAAATGCGGCTGGTTCTACGACGGCCGGTTGCATCTCACCGGGATTCGCTTTTGCTCGACCCCAAACGGCAGAACAAGACCCCGGCTGCCCGGCCTGAGTATCTCGCAGAACCGGAAACGGATAGGCCGCCGCAGTTGCTTTATGGTCGGGCCCCAATGGCGATGAAATGGCGAAAACCATGATTCCGGAACTCTTCAGAGTCGGATAGGCGGTCTTCAATTGCTGCAGCACAGGATCCGCGTCCGGCCCCAGCCTCGCATCAAAGAAGTACAACAGCACCCGGTAACGATTCAGGTAACCGGCCAGTTGAATGGGTCGCGATTTCTGATCAAGCAACTGAAACACCGGAGCCGATCGCACCGTGTTTTGGTCCAGCGGCGATCGCGACTGACGAGGATTCATCTCCCGCCAAACGGATGCGGCGGCGACGCTGATCAACAGGGCGAGTAGTACAAAGAAACGTGGCTTCATCGTCGGTCTTTTCCAATAAAACCCAGCGAAACACGGCCAACTTTGGGATGAAGGCTTGCCTGATTCGGCATCTTAGACAGCTGTCAGCGATTGCCCAGTCGGTCCCGTGAAACCAATCTCCCGATCGCTGCCTTCCTGGAAATCCAGTCTATCGCGACCGCCAACTCAAAGCGCAGGCAACTCCGCCGGGGTACGCCGATGAGCAAACACAGGAATGCCCTCTTGAGTTCAGGGCAGGGCAGTGGCCTGAACAAGTTCCAGAGATTCACTTCTGCAGAAACTGCATTTCCCAGGCAGGAACGGCGATGCTTTAGCGTCGTCTGTGATTCTTTCTGCCGACTGCCGACGATGTATCCGGTTGAAAATGCCGAAGCCAATCAATGCCGAACAAAAGAGAGGAATTCCTGCTTCCATCTGTCTGGACAGTCCTGAACCGCCTGCGATATCACCCGCCTCGCAAGGTGACGGCCATTGAATTTCCGGCTTCCGAAGACTCAATAACCGTCAACCTGCAATGGAACGTTGTCCACATTCAAATGTGGTCAATAGATCCAGTCACGTAGGCGTTGTTCAGGAACGAAGCCTTCATCGAACAATTTGGATGGGATCCGCTTGTTCGAACTGTCGCCAAATGTGGTCAGTGGATTTCCGACTGTTCTTCAACCGACAACTTTTCATTCTGCGGGATTCGGCATTACCTGCCGAAGTGAATGTTGGGTTGAGGCTGAAGAACCGAACAACGTCATTGTCTGAAACCGAACGAAAGAACTCGAACAACACTGCGGAGTGCAGTCTGAAGTTCAGAAAGAGCGATGCACCGGTCATCGGTCGAATGTCGGGTTGAGAGTTTCTGAAATTAGAGGCTCGCGATTCCGAATCTTTCCTCCGAACATGACTGTTGAATCGGTTTTACTGAACCGCAGACCTGTCGGCGTCCGATACTGATCGATACGAGTCAGTATGGATAAAGATGCACTTGCTGTTCGTCATGGAGGATTGAATGGCTACCAAGGTCAGTGAAGATGTTTCTGAAGTCTGGATCACCTACAAGCAGGACCAGACCAATCAGGAATTGCGGAACCGTCTCATGGAACGGTATCTGCCGCTGGTCAGATACAACGCGGAACGGGTGTGGGCTAAACTCCCCGAAGGCGTCGACCTGAACGATTTAATGTCAGCCGGAGTTTTCGGGCTGATGGATGCAATTGAAGCCTTCGATATGGACCGCGGAGTCAAATTCGAGACCTATTGCGTGCCACGTATTCGTGGAGCAATGCTCGATGAACTTCGTACCATGGACTGGGTGCCTCGACTTGTTCGCAGCAAAGCCAGTAAGGTTGAAGCAGCTCGCAAAGTGGTGGAAGCTCGAGTCGGTCGACCACCGACGGAAGCTGAAATTGCTGAGCAGATGAGCTTGCCAATCAATGAGTTTGAACGGCTCAAAGCAGAAGCCAGCGCCGTGAACCTGGTCAGCCTCGAAAAGAAATGGTACGAAACGGACAGCTACAAAGACGTCCGCGAAGTGGATGTTGTTGAAGATGTGCGGTGCGAAGATCCAACCGGCGGCATCCAGAAGATGGATGTGATGAAGCTGGTCACGAAAGGGCTGAACCGCAACGAGCGACTGATCATCATTCTGTATTATTACGAAGAACTGACGATGAAGGAAATCGGCAATACGCTCGGTCTTTCCGAATCGCGTGTCAGCCAGATGCATTCCAGCATCGTGGCTCGCCTTAAGGAACAACTGGATCGTCGTCGACCTGAGTTCGACTAAGTCGAACCCTCAATCCTGACGACCGGCATTCCGGAATGCGGGATAGACCCCCAAAGCCCTCACACGAAAGTGTCGAGGGCTTTTTTTGCGCCGATGGTTCGGTGAGCGTGTTCAAAGTCGCCAGCCGTTGAACTTTCGAAAGTCTGCGTCTTTGACTCCTGTCTGCCCAACGTCAATCATGGCGAATCATGACAGAGAGCGTCGGAAAATCCTGCTGTCACAAGGCTCAGGTCGGTCAAGCCGATTGTCTAACGCTCGGCGAGGTGTCAAAATGACGATTTTCCCGCTCAACGACTTTTTTAAGGGGCCGTCACGCGAAACGGCATCCTTCTCAGGCGACGTTCGACATGGCTGAACGAAAGATTGGCCCATTCATCATCGGAAAGCAGATCGGCGCGGGAGGGATGGGCGTCGTCTATCAGGCCACGTACACAGAAACCGGTAAAGAGGTTGCTCTGAAAGTGCTGCCACCGGGACTCGTCGGTGATGCCAAGCTGCTCAAACGCTTCGAACGCGAGATCGGAATTCTCAAGCGGCTGATTCATCCCAATATTGTCAAGTATTATGGCGGCGGAACTCAGGACGGTCAGCGATGGTATGCCATGGAACTCATCGATGGCGGCTCATTGCAGGACATCCTGAAGAAGAAACGACGACTCACCTGGGACCAGGCCATTCAAGTCGGTCGACAACTGTGCGCTGCGCTTGAGCATTCGCATAACGCGGGGATCATCCATCGCGATTTGAAGCCTGCGAACCTGTTCGTTACGAAGAAGGGCAAAATCAAGCTGGGCGATTTTGGAATCGCCCGTGACACAGAAGCGACCGCGTTGACAGCCGCAGGGAAGACGGTTGGAACTTACGCCTACATGGCTCCCGAACAAATTCAGGGAAATGTGCCGATCACTCGAAAAACTGATCTCTATGCGACCGGCTGCCTTTTGTACGAAGTCCTGACGGGCGAAACGCCATTCATTGCAGAGAACCCCGCCGAGATGCTGATGCAGCATCT
>JANMEV010000451.1:0-8711 GCA_031377305.1 Planctomycetota bacterium
CTGCTCGTTTGAAATCTCCGCCGCGGAAGAACCGTCGTCGCAAGTGACGACGCAGAGTTTCAATGTTCGAACCGTCGGGATTAAAGTGCCTTTTCGGAGAGTTAGGAACGTCGAGCCACTGATTGACCAGATAGTCCTCAGGAGGCAAGGAGAGTCCCCTCTCGGCTCGCCAGCGGCAATCTTTGTGTTTTTCTCGCGATGATTATTTCCGGGTTGCTTCGTGCCACTGTTGGAAATCGCACTCGTCGGAGTGCCTGCAAACCGATGTTTTTATGTGAGTCTTGAAATCAGCGTGAAGCGGCAATCCTGACGATACCGGGCGATCCCGATTTACCACCGGCGTTTACAAGACGCATCGAGGTCTCCGAGTTTTTTTCATAACTTTCAAGCCACGCCGTATCCTCGTAGTTGGGCTGAATGAACTCCGACTCTACAGCATTGGTGACGTGCCCAACGATAGCGCCGCCGACTTCAAAGATCGGCCCGGCGCCAAGAACACTGTCGAACGAACCGCCAACCGATGCTCCGTAATTTGGATAGAGAATCCGTTGAGCCTCTTCCTGCTGTTCCGGAGTGCCGTGACTTTTCACGTATGCCAGCGTGTCCTGAGTGTTGATGGTTTCGTGCCAAATCCCGACCAGCGGCAACTGGTTCGCTGCGGCATAAGTTCCGGGGTACTTTCGTCCCTGGACGTCGACCGCAAAAGCGGCCGCTTCCATCCCCAGCGCAGGTACATCTGAGTAGACGTAGACGCTGTTCGTGTAGGGGTTGTACCCGTCGCCTCCAAGGAGTCGGCCCGGAAGCATCGTATATCCGACAACGCTCAAGGTGCCCATCGTATAACGCCAGCCGGGGCTGACTCGATCGTTTTCGGACAGCCGCTTGAATTCGTCGATCGGCGCATACTGATTGACTCGCACGCAGACGTTTTCCAGTCCGTTCGTTTCCACGAAGCTGGCAACTTCAGCAACCGTCTCAGGTTGAACCGAGTGATTATCAACACGACGATCCCACAGAACGACCTTGCGCGGAATACCAAGCACCCAGCCGACACCATCGATGATTTTATTTGGCTTTCCCTGAACAACCTGAGCCGTTTCTGCACACTTATCAGAGCGGCACAGGATGTACTCGCTCCGTCCGGTCTTTGCGTGAAAGGTCCGCGGACCGTTGACACAGCCCGTCGAAAGAATCGAAATCAAAGTGCCAAATGCGAACAGTGTCCGACATTTTGTGAGTGCCATCGTACTTTGTCCCTGACGAGAATTCTGAAACTGGTCGCGTGGAACACGGCCCTTAATCATTATCGATATGAAGCGGGGGAGAGTCCATCGAACTTACAACCGTAAATGATTGCCTATCCTTCGCAGGCGAGCAGCACTGCGACGTCGATCAACTCGGGGAAGTTTCCGGCTGAAGGATCGGCAGGATTTGCCGATGAGTTGGATTTGGGACGGCGGTCAGCCCGGCCGAGATATGCGTTTGACGTCCTTGCCTGAATCGGACAAGGGAACGCCGCCGCTCATTCACCCAGCGACAAAACCCAGCGGCGATGAGATTTTCGGAAAACGTCACCAGGGGCATCGATTATGAATGCCCGAAGTAAGAATGGAGTTAGACTAGTGCGGCTCGGCAGCCGAATCCTGGTGTTGACGTTGTCCTGTGGTTGTCATGTGTGGAGTGAATTCAAATGCTGGCACAACTCATTCCAAAAGTCGGCGGCCCGCCGATTACTCTGCAGCGGCCGATCACGGTGATCGGGCGAAGCTCCAAATTGTGCGATCTGGTGATCGACCATTCGAGCGTTTCCAAGCAGCACTGCATGCTGGTGAAGACGGATGGACTGATCTACCTTCGTGACCTTGGCAGTACCAACGGCACGCGTGTGAACGGACAGCGAGTCATCCGTGGAGCGCTGCTGCCGGGTGATCTGCTGACATTGTCAGGAGTTTCCTACAAGGTACACCTTGGCCCTGATCATGGCCTGCAGGGAAACGTCTCAAAGAATGGCGCAACCGAGATGATTCCGCTGGTTAGTGATGGCGGAACAATCGACGATGAAGGCTTTGGTCCGCCTGCTAAACTGGAACGGCCAAGCACGAGTGACGTTCGTTTCCTCCGCGATTCAGACTTGTTGATTCCCGATTAACTCAGCACTCGAACAGCGAGATGAGAAGTTGCCGAGCACTCTGAGGCCAGAACCCCATCGCCACAACATTCTATTTTAGTGGTTTTAGGACTGAGCGATTCTCGCCGACGAAGCGGCAAACCTACATAGGTGAGCCACTCCGTCGGCTCGCAGCATGCCCCGGTCCCGGTGGTGATAACGCACCGGGCGATCCACAGGATCCGGACCAGTGTTCTCTAATCATGATTCATGATTCGCCATACGCCATACGCCTTGATGCCGTCGACCACTTCGCCAAAGTAGGTGCGGGACATCGATCGCATCACATCACGTACGCGATGCCAGTGATGAAACAGGAAGTGCGCGAATTGACGCTTCCGCCAACTGGCGAGCCGCTGCGATGCTGGTATCGAGAACCAGTCGTATATCGACGACCCATGGCCCCTGCTCCGGCATCACGAATTCCCAGTGAGGAACAACGCAGACGCTTTGATGAACGGCTTCGAATCCGCCTTCCGACTGGCTGATGGTTTCGATCGGCATGGTCCAGAAGCCGCCCGAGCGAGATATTTCGATACCGACGTCCATTCCCAGCCACTCGTCCACAAGGCTCAGACGATCAGCGTCTGAAATGTTCAGAGTCTTGTCGAGAGTTCCCAGTCGCTGCCCGGATCCGTCGTAGAAATAGCGGTCATCCGCACCGCCTGGCATGGCCGCGAAATTGAACTCCACAGCCAGATGCAAAGGGACGTCCTTTGCAAAACCAGATACCTGATACTGGATCAGCACTTCGTTTGGTCGATCTGACGACAGTAAGACCATCTTGCGAACTTCACCCATCATGTCGCTGATGCGGCCGCGTCGACGCATCTCCACGGCAATCTTGTTTTCGCCTTTGCGAATACTGGCTTCGTATATTCCGGTGGCGAAGTCTCCGACGATTCCGTCGCCTCGTCGAAACTGATCCAGCGTCAACCGAGGCTGAAGGAACAGATCCACAAGGCTCTTGCGAGGCCAGTTGTCGTAGACAATCTTCTTGTCCAGATCTGGCTGCTTGAACTTAACATCCTTCGAGATCGACGCTAAGTCTGCATCGTCGGCGGATTCAACATTCTTTGCAAAGTCGAGGATCCGCTGGTGATACGGTTCCGGGCGACGATTCAGAGTCGCCAGCAAATTGACTCCGTTTGCCCGCACATCAAGTTCGTACAAATGACCACCTGTCGCCGGCGCCAGGAAGGCAACCATGCGGTGATTGCTGAGCTTCACTTCCTGTCGTGCATCGAGGTTGTAGTCCGACGATGCCACATCGACCCAGGGTCCCGGCTCTCGAGAGATTCGTTCAAGAATTGTGTCCGCCTGAATCAGTTCATTGTAGATCGCGTTGCGAAGGTGCGGCAGATAGAGGCCTCCAAACGCACCATGCCAGTAGCTGCAGTTGCACTGGCCTCGATAAAGATGAGTTCTCGCATCCTCGAGCAGTTCGCGTTGATCATCATCCATCGACTCATTGCTTTGCATGGTCGCCAGTCGGTTGCTTACGTCGATCATGCGAGCGTACATCTCGTTGCTTTCCGGATAGCGAGTCCGGAAATTTCGCCAGAATCCGCCGCGAGTGAACCGCAGCAATCGCTGCCAATCGGCGTCCTTGGGATTCATTCGAGACAGCGACACGAATTCCTTCTGAGCTGCCGGTGGAAGCACCCACTCCGTCATTTCGCGATAACTCGCGTCGGGAAGGTAACAGCGACCGATCGGAGCCACATGATCCAGCACTCCGGAAGGCGTCGTCACGTTCAACCATGACTCATTGCTTCGCACCAGATCAAGAAACTTGCGCAACCAGCGATCTTCGTAGACGTGTTTGTACGTCTCTGGCCACGAACCAAACTTCTCGCCATCGTCACCAAAGACGATTACAGCATCATCGAACTGCGCGGCGATATCCCGCAAATAGTCGATGCACTCCTGAGGCTCAGAAAACGGAACGAGGTAACGCAGCTTTTCGCTGTCAGGAAACACGAACAATAGCCGACCCTCATCTTCCGTGACGTAGTACCCGGCCAACTCATTTTGAGGAATACCGGCACAGCGGAAGTGATAGTCATCGATGATCGTGTACTGAATTCCGGCGGTAGCGATGTCGCTGGCAAACGACTGTTCCCAGACACGCTCCGGCAACCACATGCCTCGCACGCTGGTGTTGAAAAGCTGATTCAGATGCTGCGTGTAGGAGTGAATCTGGCCAATACGGTCGCGTCGAGGGATATTGGCCAGGATCGGCTCGTAGTAAGCGCCACCGATGATCTCTACTTGTGATGACGCCACCATGCGTCGCAGCCGATCGACATACTCCGGATGACTTTGTTCAAGCCACTCCAACAGGCTTCCGGATGTGTGCAATCCAAAGGCGATTTCCGGATAATCCTGCATCACGTCAAGAAACGGCAAATAGCTGTCTCGATACGCCTGTTCGAAGACACCGTCAAAATTTCCTACCGGCTGATGATTATGAAACGTCAGTACCAACCGAACAGAACCCGCCATGGAACACACTCCAGCAACCCAGTCCGCATAATCCAACATTTGACAGGCATCGAACTGGTTGGCCAGATCGCATCGCAGCGACCAAACACCGACACGTCATTCGAAATCCCGTTCAATTCAGCAGGAACGATACAGGAGATACGATCCGCAAGGCGAGATCACTCGAACCGCGTCTTTGCGTTTCATTCGGAATGGCTGATCCGAGAACGTGGAATCACTACCGCCGCCAGATCGCCCGCGATCTACCCAGTCTTTGCATTCTGACTGGACTCTCGCAGGTGTTGGCGACTCTTAGAACGCCTAACAAAATCGGGACTGGCTCCCGGAGAACCCTGAAAAAGCTCGAGAAATTGGCGGAGAACGGTGCCTGTCCCGAATGGCACTGTCAAACCTTTGTCAGCGCGCGACGTGGTCTATTGGCGGACCGGAGAATATAAAAGCTCCGGTCGTCAGAGTTGGTGTTGATTGAAAAGCCCGCCTCTGGCGATGATATCGAAGCCCACGGCCAGCGCGCACATTGGGTGAATTTCGTAAAATACGTAGTTGCGCTTTTGTGGGGTTTAGAGTACACCTCCGCAGCATACGAACTGTCACCGCATGCTCTGGAGAGAAACCTGTGTCACGATCAGATGTCAATATTCGACTGAGTGAAATTGTTTGTCACTTTGAAGGCTTAGAAGATCCTCGATCGACTGTAAATTTGCATCATCCTTTGCCGAGCGTCCTCACGATTTCTTTGATGGGTGTTCTGGCCGGAGCCGACGAACCAACAGCAATTTCAAGGTGGGCTGTGGCCAAGAAACATCTGCCTGTTCAGGCACTCGACCTGCCGCATGGAGTTCCTTCGCGAGACGATTCGGAGCAGGTTGCCATCATTGCAGCAGTGCCAATTGCCCCGCCGATGAACATGAGCGGTAAAATAAACCCACCGCGAAATCCAGTCCGCAAAGTCACGCTCACAGCCTGGACTTTCACTGCTGCCAGCAGCACAAGTAGTCCGACAGCCGCCCCGAGCGAATGGTCCTTCAGCAAAGCAGCAGGTATGTTGATGATGCGATCGATCTGAAACTCACCCCACAACAAACTCATTGGGGACAGTTGTGCCAGCAGACCCAGCGTCAAGCCACCCATGACAGCCAAGCGAACACCAGCCAAGCGAACACCAGCCAAGCCGTCCCAGACCGTCCGCAACGCTCCTTGCAGCAGCAGATAATATCCCATCGCCAAAAGGCCGCCTCTAACCCCAATCCGAGTCGCCCGGGCAAGAAGCCGAGCAGATATCGTTGTGTTTTGATCTTTCGACTGTTTCACAATACGCTCATTCATTGATGCGGGACCCTTGTTTTGAGCTCCCGAATTCGTCAACGCTGAGCTGTGTTGATGTCATTTTGAGTCCGATGATTGCACCAACCATAAGGAGCAGGAACAGAATTCGTGCCGGTGACGCTGGTTCGCCCAGGCACAGCATTCCAAAAATGGCCGCCCCGATAGCTCCGATGCCGACCCAGACCGGATAAGCGGTGCCGATTGGCAAGTCTCGAACGGACACCGCCAGCAGGATCATGCTTGCTGTGAGTGCCATCAGTGTCCAGACGCTGGGCCAGAATCGAGTAAAACCGTCGGTGTATTTCAGCCCGACTGCCCACCCTGTTTCCAGCATTCCAGCGACGATCAATAAGATCCACGGTTTCATAACGACGCTCCTACGGGTTTAATTCCATAAGTGCGTCGTCTTGTCTTAACCGGGTACGGCGCGTCTCGTCCGGGGTTTCTGGCCGTATATTAACGACCAGCAGGACGATGCCAAAGACAAGTTGCGTGAGGTAGCGATGATGCGAATATCTGCGTGTCAGGTATCCCGCAGAGTGTTGATGACGACAACAATTCTCTTATCGAAGAAACCGTGGCGGCGCAGAGTCACGTCATGTTGTTGCAAAGTCGGCGAACTTCAATTGGAGATGATGTGATCAATGCGGGTCGGGGTTACGCATTCGTTCACAGAATGGAGCAATGGGTGACCAACCCGATCATTCCCATTACGGATGCAATGTTCACAACCAAACGACTCCAGTCATTCTGTTTCAGATGTGATGGGTGCTGTGGCCGGAATCGCAGCACAACTGCGGCGACAATCAGCAGCTTGTCACACGTCCGTAGCGCTCTCAAAGAAGTTGATGCTTTGTGTTGAGCGATCACCAACCGAACACCAACTGTGGTCGCCATTCGACGGGCAGACCAAATCAGCAGAAATTGACCTGCAACTATCAGGGAGCAAAAAGAGGTGTCAGCAGAATTTGTGGGTCGTTTTGGGTTCGGGGAGTTTTGCGAGTTGATGAAACAGTGCAATTTGAATAATTCCAAACTCTCTGAAGCCAGACGCTTTTCTCATGGTCAGTTTGGCTTTGTTGTTGAAGCCTTTGAAAACGCCTGAGGAACGACCCTGGGATTCGAACCACTTCAACAGCTGGATTGGAGGAAGTGGCGGCGGCTAAGTGGGCGTGAGTTCATGGTGTGGGTTCATCTCGGTTTCGGCGCTCATGGTTTGCCTTGTGATTGTGATGGTGCGAGCCCGGGCACTGGACGTTTCCTGAGTTGAATTCGACTGAGCTTATCTTTGAGGAACCTTGCTTGTGTCGTGGTGCTCCTTAATGAACGCCTCCGCCTCATTCAGGCGGCGCTTCACGTCTTCGGCCTTTAACGCGTTGCGCAGATCACGGAATTCTACCCCGTCCAGAATGTTGGGAATCGTACTCTTCTTGCCGGTGTAGATTTCGTACATGTCGGCGACCGTAAAGTTGTCGTTGCGCAGGACGTCAAGCGGGATGCCGTCGGCCTTCAAATTTGCCAGCGGGTTTCGGCCCCACGCATGACGGTAATACACGGGCTCCGCCACGAGCGGGCTGGACAGCACGATGAGGCTGCGGTCGCCTGGGTCGTTTGGGCTGCTCCATTCGGCTTTGGCGGGTTGGAATTTCCCGTCCTTCCCGGCAATGGCAAACCCGAGGATGGGTCCGTCGTTGTAGGTGATGACTTCGAAGCGAGCCATTTTCAGGATCATTTTACCACCTTCCACCCGCATCTCCTGGATCGTCGGTGGCAGCCAGCGGATATCGCCGGACTTCCCGTACTGTGTCACCAACGCCCAACCGGCAATGCGATCGCCGACCGGAATTTTGATCTGTGGGTGATACCAGGCCCGGCGTTGATCGAAACTGGCGGCGTATCCCACGTTCTTGTCGCCGGCTTTCTGGAAGTCGAGGAAGGTCTTGTAATGGACTTCACGAATGTAGATTCCCTCGTTCGCGATCATCGCGAGGTAGTTATACAGGTCCTGCGGGTCGCCCTCGGTTTCCTGCGAGATAATGCCAAACGGCATCTCGGGGTCATTGAATGCCGCGCGCCACGCCCCGATCATTTTGGCGAAGACCTGAGAATACAACACGTGACCGTTAGGCACCAACGCGTTGTTGTAGCCCTGATGCCAGAGGGCACCCTTGATCTGAAATCCGAGCAGCGGCGCAATCATGCTGGCGTAACAGTTTCCCGGTTTGTTCATGTCCATGACCGGACCCGGGCGCAGATCGGTGGGTGGTTTGCGGTTTCCCGGGATCTCCTTGCCTTCTGCCTTCAAGCGGGCCGTCTGGTCATTGAACTGTTTGATCCTGGCTTCGAGGTCTTTCTGCGGATTGTATTCCGCGACTCTCTTGTCCCAGTCGGACAGCGCGGCTTTGACCTCCGGCGTGTCGATGGTCTTGAGCAGATCCAGCGGCAGCCATGTCTCAATGCACGTGCCGCCTCGTGACGCATCAATCACTCCGATCGGAATCTGCGTCGCCATTTGAAGGCGTCGGGCAAAGATGTAGCCGATGCCGGACATTTGACTGACCGTCGCCGGCGAACAGACATCCCAATATCCCTGCCGGTAGTGCTCGGAGAAAAAATCATTCCACTGATACAGACGTGGAAACGCTTTCTTATCATCAGGGCCATTCAACTGCGGCACGGTGAATAGGCGGATGTTCTTGAAATTGGCCGA
>JANMEV010000495.1:0-15049 GCA_031377305.1 Planctomycetota bacterium
CAATCGTTAAGCCGGAGCTGTAACCGATTTCCGGTTCAGGCACCACTGGCGCAGTGGTTTAGAAGTTGCGAGTTTCAGGCCCGGAGGGCCGACATATCCAATGCCGGTGGCGTGAGCCACAGGTATGCAGACACAGTGAATCCAAGGCCCGGAGGGCCGACACAATCGCCAATGTGTCGGCCCTTCAGGCCTGAAGCATCATGTTTTCTTGACTCCGGTGGCTTACGCACCGGCTGAGGATGTGCTGGGCTTCCAGCCCTAACGAATTGCGCAACTTCTAAACTCAATGGCCAGGACTTCGTGAGCGTAATGGCGCTGGCCACCGATGCCTGTCCGTGAGAAAAGCAGCACAACACCGCTAGCGCCGTGCGGCTCACTGACGTACGCCTTAGTCGCCATACGCCAAACAAGGTCTGAGCGATCGGGGAAGAGTCGCCTTGGGAGCGTGTTTCGCTCGATCTCTGATTTCTTTGATATTTCCTGTCGTCCCTTTGGGACGGCTTACGCCTTTGCACAGACCGGGATTCCGTCGTTGCGGGATTCGCGATTGCGACACGGCAAATCTGTGTGCAATTCTCAACGTCATGCAAAGGTGCCCAATCATGCGACTTTCCACGATTCTGAAAAGCCTGACAGGAGTGAACCCAAAGCGGAAAGGCGTCCGTCTGAAGAGCAAATGGCAAACGGTGAGTGCGGAAATTCTGGAGGTCCGGCAGCTCTTGACCGCCCAGGTGACGCAGATGCCAGACATTAATCTTGTCGTTGAAAGCGGTTCTTCTGACCCACAGGAACTGACTCAGGTCGGCACGACGGTGTTCTTCACGGCGGTTGACAAGACTCACGGCCGTGAGCTGTGGAAGAAGGACGGTACAAATGCCGCGGTGCTCGTCAAGGACATCTTTGTTGGCACGGACAGCTCAAGCATCTCGGAACTCACGGCGGTCGGTTCAACATTGTTCTTTTCCGCGAACAACGGGATCAACGGTCAGGAACTGTGGAAAAGCGATGGCACGCCGGCCGGCACTGTACTGGTCAAGGATTACGTGTCGGACTCACCAGGCGATGCGAACGCGCGGAATTACAGTTCATATCCGCATTTGCTGACGAGCGCTGGGGGCAAGCTTTTTTATGTGGCGCACATCATCAACGCGAACATGTCTGGCATTGTGCACTCGCTGGTGGTGAGTGACGGCACAGCGGCAGGAACGCAGATCGTCAATTCGTCCATCGGCGACGTTTGGACCGGAAGCGATGCTCGCCTCACGGCGGTTGGATCTGGAGTTTATTTTCGAGCAACTTCGTTTGGCAGTGCCCGAACAGAACTCTGGAAGAGCGACGGCACAACGGCAGGAACCCTGATGATCGTCGATCTCTGGCCAGGCGGCGGTGAATCGAACGTCGAGGACATCACGCCAGTCGGCAGCACGACATTCTTCACGGCATGGTATTCCAATGGCTCGAACGGCAGCCACAACCGCGAACTCTGGAAGACGGACGGCACGGCAGCCGGTACCGTGCTGGTCAAGGACATCAATCCTGGCAACAACAGTTCTGATCCGATCAATCTGACCAACGTCAACGGCACGCTCTACTTTTCTGCGGATGACGGCGTCAATGGAAACGAACTGTGGAAGAGCGATGGCTCAGCTGCCGGCACAGTCCTTGTGAAGGACCTTATTCCCGGATCGGGGTCCAGTTTGTCACGCAATCTAACGGCAGTCGGATCGATTCTGTACTTCTCGGCCAACGACGGAGCGACCGGCGATGAACTCTGGAAGTCCAACGGCACGTCCGCTGGCACGGTGCTGGTCGGACATAGCGGTACGTCGGCTAACTTCACTCCTCGCAATCTGACGAACATCGGCGGTTCGCTGTACTTCTCCGCCTTCACGTTCGAGACCGGCTATGAAATCTGGAAGAGCGACGGCACGACGGCAGGGACGAATGTTTACAAAGAACTGGTCGCCGGAGCCGGCAGCTCGGGTCCAACGCAGTTCACCAACGTCAACGGTGTGTTGTACTACGCGGCCAACGATGGGGCGAAAGGGAATGAACTCTGGCGGCACGATGTTACGACCAACACCGCCGTAGTTAACGATGTGTTCCGAGGCACGTTCAATTCCTCGCCCCGCAGCTTTGTGCAGGCTGGCAGCAACGTGTTCTTCATCGCAAACAATGGTGTCAACGGCGAAGAACTTTGGAAATGCAGTACCAACGCCACGGGTGCCGTGATGGTGAAGGACATTCGAACCGGAATCGGTGAGTCACAAATCAGCGGGATGATCAACATCAACGGCACGTTGTACTTCTCGGCATTGACGGATGAGAACGGCACGGAACTCTGGAAGAGCGACGGCACTGCGGCTGGCACAGTCATGGTGAAGGAAATCGCGGCGGCCACCGCCTCGGCCTATCCCTCAGGACTCACGAACCTGAACGGTACACTCCTGTTTGCTGCGGGAGATGCAAACGGGCACGAACTCTGGAAGTCCGACGGCACTGCGGCGGGAACGGTGATGGTGAAGAATATCGCTGCAGGTGCGGCAGCATCACTTGACCGCCACACCATCGCGTTTGCGACGAGCGGAACCACGGCGTACTTCGCCGCAAACGACGGCATTTCTGGTGCAGAACTGTGGAAGACAAACGGTACGGCAGCCGGCACAGTCCTCGTGAAGGACATCTTGACTGCAGGGACCGGATCGTCTCCGGCACAGATGATCGACGTCAACGGCTTGTTGTACTTCGTGGCGGACGACGGCACGCACGGGCGCGAACTCTGGCAGTCGAATGGGACGGCTGCTGGCACGACACTTGTCGCTGACCTGAACACGGGCCATCCCTCATTTCCTTCCTCCGAATTTCGGTCGATGACAAACGCCGACGGCAAACTCTACTTCGCGCTTGGAACGATTCAAGGCTGGCACCTCGCCTGTCGACCTACACCAACATCGGCCCTGACGATCATGGGCATGACCCATGACCCTGCGAATCCACTGACAGCCATTGGTGGAACGGTGTATTTCGCAGCTTTGGACAGCCCCTTTGGGACAGAATTATGGAAGAGCGATGGGACGCCGACTGGAACAGTGATGGTCAAAGACATTGCAGCTCAACCCATTTCCAGCTGGAACGGTCAAACCTGGGGCTCCAACCCGTTGAATCTGATCAACAACAACGGCACGCTGTTCTTTACAGCCAACGACATGATCAGCGGCCAGGAGCTTTGGATGTCCGACGGCACGATCGATGGGACAAAACCGTTCCATGACTTCACGGGCGACGCTGGCAGCAGCCATCCGGAAAACCTGACTGCCATCAACGGCCGGATCTTCGGTTCGGTGATGTCGGAAGCAACGGGACGTGAAGCGATTTCCATCATCGATGTCTTCACACCAACCGCTCCGTCGATCACCACTCCGACCGGCTCAACGCAGCTGCAGCGCCCGACGATTATATGGACGGCCTCCGCGGGTGCGGTCAGCTACGACGTCTTTATCAAAAACAACGCCACAGGTGCCAACCCTCAGGTCTCAGTGAATGTCGTCGGTGCGACGTCATATCTGCCGATCGTCGACCTCGGCATCGGCAAGTTCACCGTCTGGGTGCGGGCTGTCAGTGCCGCAGGCACAAAGTCTACATGGTCAGTATTCAGAAACTTTACCGTCAACACTTCGGCGCTTCCTGCACCGATGATTCGAAATCAGTTCACGTCCCGTCCCAACGTCGTCTGGAAGGATCTGCCGGGTGCTGTGAAGTTTGACGTATGGCTGGACAGCACAACGGTCGGTCAGGTGAGCACCGTTATTCTTCACAATATCACAGGAAAATCCTGGCAGAGCACCACAGACCTGCCGCTCGGACAATATCGAGTGTGGGTGCGGGGACTGGATGCCAGTGGACTGGCGGCTGCCTGGTCAAGTGTCGTGAATTTCTCCGTTGTCACAGCACCGACCATGACAGGACCGTTAACGTCCACATTCAACCAGCGTCCGCAGTTCACATGGAACAGCGTTGCAAGCGCCACCAAATACGAGGTACAGGTGAGAAACCTCGATACGGAAACACTGGTCGTCAATCAGACCAATATCACCGCAACGAACTGGACGCCGTCATCAGATCTTCCCGCAGGAAACTACCGCTGGTGGACCATCGCCTCCAACGCGAACTATCGCGGGCAGTGGTCGAAACCTATGGATTTTTCCGTGGGCGGTCGTACGGAGTTGCTCACGCCAACGGATCCCGGCAATGACACAACTCCGACATTTGCATGGAAACCCGTTACAGGTGCCGCCAGCTATCAACTCTGGGTCGATCGAGCCGATACCTACGTTAGCGCGATCATCAATGTCAGCGGCCTCACCGCCACGACCTACACGCCTACCACCGCGCTTCCTCTCGGGACCTACCGAGCCTGGGTCAGAGCTGTCAGTACTACCGGAGAAATCAGTGGCTGGAGCGAGGCACTGACATTCTCGATCGCCGAACTGTCCGCTCCGAAATCGGAGACAGCTGGCAGCGACATGGGTCTGGCGATCGCCGACCTCCTGCCACGTCTCGAAATGAGCCATGGTGCGCCAATGCCAGCCCCCACACATGTCGCGTCCCGAAACACGGAGTCAGATCCTGAGGACCAGATCCTGGATGTCAGTTCACAAGCGGTCGAATCGCACGCTCGGTTCACTGATCTCCTGTCAGTGTAACCACCACGGCACCTTGCGTTGAAAGTCTGCCACCAGTTGTTCGCAATATCCAGTGTGGTTTGTCACGCGACTTGCCGTTGCATTCCGTTCGAAAGTCAACAAGCCGCGTGCTGGCACTTTGTCCGAATGACTACTTGGTCCGTTTGACTACTCCGTCGGTTTGACTACTCCGTCGGTTTGACTACTTCCCAACCTGATAGCACATCAGCTTGTCCTGTTCGCGCAGGTACAGTTTGCCGTTCACAATGACCGGATGTGCCCAGCTAGCACCTTTCTGGTAGTCCGGGGCAAATTTGCCCTTTAGGTTATAGCCGGTTGGAGTCGCTTCAATCAGAGCAACGGTGCCGTCCTGATATCGGAAGATCAGATGCCCATCCACAAACAGTGCGGCTGCTGAGCCTTTGCCGGGGCCTCGCAGTTTGCCGCCCCAAACGATGTCCCCTGTCAACAGATTGACGCAGGTCGGAAAGCCCTCGTTCTGTTGATGGCCGGCGTAAACATGGCCGTCCAGAAGAATCATGCCGCCGTGATGGTTATTGAAGACGTTACCTTCAAGAAAGTACTTTTCTTCTGCCACAATGTCGTTGCCGTTCTTTTTCAATTCCACCAGGGCAGCGCCAGTTTTGTAGCTGGTTGATGCAAAGACCAGGTTGCCGTCAACAATCGGAGTGGGGATGTTGGCAACGCCATTCGCGACTCGGTTATAGGTCCACAGTTGTTTGCCATCTTCCGCGCGAATTCCGATGAGTCCGCGACCAGTCAGTTGCACGTACTGCTTAATTCCAAGAGCGTTGGAAACCATGATTGAGGAATACCCGGCGCCGTCCTTGCCGCTGTTGCCATCAAACGACGCCTTGCAGGGCCACACGTCCGCGCCGGTCATCTTGTCGAGACAAACCACCAGGGCATTTTCACCTCCGGGTGTGCAAAGGACTTTGTCGCCATCGACCAGCGGCGATTCGGAAAAGCCCCAGCCGGACATCATTTTGCCCTTCCAGTCGCTGAATGCTCGCTTCCACACGATTTCCCCGTCGGCCAACTTCAGGCAGGTGATGGACCCTTCTGAAGTGATCACATAAAGGCGGTCGCCATCGACCGAAGGAGTGCACCGAGAGCCTTCATAACTGTGTTTGGGCTTTTCCGACGTGAGAAGCTTCTTCCAGAGAATGCTACCGTCGTCGGCTTTGGCGGCGATTACGGCCTGGCCTCCGTCGACATCTCCGACTGTGTACAACGTGCCGCTGACTACGGAAACGCTGGCATAGCCATCACCGAAACCGGAGGTTGTCCACAGATGCTTTGGCGGATCCTTGTCCCAATCGGTAGATGCCAGAACCTCGTCCGATTGAGCATTTCTCTCAGGGCCTCGCCATTGAGGCCAGTCGGAGGCCAATGCAGTCTCGACGGCGAAGGCCAGACAAACAATCATCGCGAGGCAGCGGCACTGTAGAAACATGAATCGTCCTTTCAGGGAATCGGAAAATGCGTGAAATCCAGTTTTCACGCAGGCTCGTTTCGGGAAACGGTAACCCCTTGCCTTAAAAAGACAACCTTGCTTTCCGTCCGTTCGTTTCAATGGTGATCGTTTCCTCAGACTTTGAAAACAGAATCGTGTTCTTCTGTTTTGTGAAGGTTTCGGTTATCTCAACGGTCGCAATCTGATATCTTTCCGCCGCCGGGGAATGCGAATGTCCGCGTTCCAAATATCGAAGGCTCGCGGATGTGTGTTCGACACCTCCAAACCTTCACCACGTTTTTTGAATCAGGAGATCGTTATGGGCAAGGGAGATAACAGCAAAAAGAACGACAAGAAAAACAAGAAGGTGAAGAAGGACGCTGCAAAGCCAGCCACAAAGTCAGCCGACAAGAGCCGCTGATTTTCGCCACAGTTCGACGTTACTTACGTAACGTAAGTCCAACTGCTGGCTGGCATCCGCTCTCAAGTTAGAGGAATCAATATGGGGTCAGGTCTCAATCACGGTCATCAATTAATGGAGACCTGACCCGTACAATGTCTGACCTAAGCCATGTCCCGTTTTTGCGATTCATAACGGGGAGCAGTGATGAGTGTGGGTGAAGAGACAATTGCGAAGAACGGAGTCTGTGCTGCGGCCTGATTTTGTTCCGCACAATTTCTTGCGAAGTCAACTAAATGTGAATTGGGGCACCGGTTGAAACACCGACCGGCATCCCCATGCGACGACCGAGCCGTCCTGCTCCAATGCCACGCTTTTGTCTCCGCCAGCTGCAATGGCGGTGAAATTGCTCAATCCGTCGGGGATGTTCGTGATTCCGTCGTCGATATCAATACTTCGACGGAAACTCCGGGAGTGTCAGTCTTTTGTTTTCAACCGGTACACAATGCGGTGGGTCAGGACTGGCGGGGCGTGCAAGAGCGGGGTGTCATACCAAGGTACGAGTTTGACCGGTTTGAATTGAGTCGGAATAACCGCTTCATCGCCACGGGGAATGCGGCGATCACCGGGCATTTTCCCCGCAAACAAGTGGACTGTGATTAAGCCTTCTCCACCGGACGGGATCGCGAACACCAGGGGAACCGATTCCAAACGAGTGCGATAGCTGTCGACTTTGAGGACTGAGGAATCCGCAATTTGCTGCTGCTTAGGTTCCACCTTAAAGCCGTTTGTTGTCTCGGTCACCACATATCCTGGACCGGTCAAAGGGTGCCGGGGCGATTGCGACCAGTGCCCCCAGCCCAACTCAAACTTGGCATCCCCCAACGGTTGGCCGAGGCTGCACACTCCGTTCACGAATATCGACACTCCAAACAATCGCGATTTGTCCTGTTCGGGGTCTCGGTTGCGGTAGCCCACGGTTGTCCCCTGGGATGTCAGGCGGAGAGAGAAAGGTCTGCCCACCATGGACGGGGGGATTTCTGCGACGTAGATCGTGCCCAGCTCTTCCCGCTCTTCCTGCTTGAGAACGATGGTCTTGCCATTGCTGATCAGTTCCAGCGGGAACGGACCGATGGGGTCACCTTCGGTCGTCTGAATGGAACGAGTTTCTGCCTGGAAAGTCGATTTGTAGATAGGCAGGTTCCGCACGTGGAGAGCCAGCTGAATGTTCGCAACCGGCTGACGGGCTTTGAGCAACTCAGAACCGCTGGTGGCGTCAAACTGTCCTGTCACGAGATAATCGCAATTCAGCGCTCTGAGAATCGCCTGTCCTTGTTCAGCTTCGACTGGGGCTGCTCGCCCGCCAAGCAGTCCCGGCGGCAGTTTCACCAGTTCCATTGGAGAAACAAGTTCCAGAGCAGGAACTTTCGACCTGCTTAGTTCTTTCGACAGTTCGCCAGCCAGGGCGGTCGCCGCGTCGAAGGTGGCCGTGACCACTTGACCTTTTGAGTTGACGAACGGGAACACTGCGACACGCTGGCGGCGTTGTTCCTTCTCCTGATGAAGTTCATGCTGCACATTACTGATCTGTTTAAGTATTTGGCGGGCCGCTTTCTGTCCCACTTCCACGGGATCGCGAGGTGGTTCATTGTTCTCTTCGGCGGGCTGTGTGACGGTTTGCTTGCCTGCCGGAGGTTGCTTCTTTTGAGGTGCTTTTGGATCTACCGGTGGCAGCATCTTTTTCTGCGGTTCTTTTGTATTTGACGGCTGCAGCTTGCCAGCAATATTCTGCGGGCGATCCTGCGCTTTCATGACGAAGGAAAATGGCTTGCCTTCCCGATCGACGCCGCTGACCCGTATCAAGGGATGCGATATTTTCGATGCCGCCGATACTTCTTCGCTGCTCGCCACTGTTTTGCCATTGACTGTCAGCAGAATTTCGCCAACTTTCAAACCAGATTCAGCCGCGAGTCCGTCGGGATGAACAGCGGTAATCTTCACACCCTCGTTTGCTGGCTCGACTTCAATGCCCAGCAGGTGCTTGGGATCTGTTCTCGGGATTGTTGAGCCGGGTAAAGCCAGGAGTTGCACGGTCTGAGGTTTCACAGGCAGCCTGCTCAACCGGCCCTTCATATCGGTAATGGTGGCATCCAGCACTTTCTCCCAGGTAAGTTCCTGCGTTTTGCTGTCTTGCAGCATCTTGACCAATGATTCCGTAAAGTAACCCCCTTGAAGCGGTTTCTCGGCAAAGCGGATAAAGCCGTAACGCAGATCGTGGTCGTCGCCGACGTTTTCACCCTGAGCCTCGGCTGCGACAAGTTTCTGCTCGCGGTCCTGTCCGGGAGTATTGGCCACTTCAATGTAATTGTCGTAGTAGCGGGCCACCTCGCCGGGAGCAGCCGATGCGACATTCAGGACGCCAGTGGACTTAAAGAACAGCGTCTCGCACAGAGGAGAGGTTTCAGTGACGGGGGGCATTACAGTGGAGATTGCAATACGCTGGGTTTTCAGTTGGGTGTATTCAGTCCCGGCGTCCGTGATCAGCCCGGCCAAACGGACTTTCTTTTTTTGCAGGACTGCCAGGATCTCTTCTCTGGTAAACCAGCCGCTCTCCTCGTCGGCTTTGTCACCGGAGAATCGGAATCTTTCTTCGCCTTTGGCGGTTTGGCTACGCTCGCAGGCGAGGTAAACAATAACAGCATCGTCCGACTGGACGGGCAGGGCCGCGAGATAATCCAGCAGCAGTTTTCGAGTCAACGGTGGAGCCCCGCCCTCCCGGTAGCGGTCGGGGTTCAACAGTTTCAAACGTGAGGAAGCGACCCCTTCGACAAGTGTCGAGCGGAGTGCCCACTCATTGACGTCAAAGCCCTCACCCAGTTGGGGGTGGGTATCATCGCAAGCCAGCACCATGTGTAGCTGGCTCTCAGCTGCCGCCAGGTCCGCGCCAGCCATCAGAAGAATCACCAGCACCAACCCTGCCGAGAAACGAAACGTCTTCACGAACTTCTCCACGATATTTTGAACCTCAATGAGAGGGAGACTGAAAAAAACGCTGGTCATGGGCGGACCACGAAGGATTTGCCACCAATCGTGACGCGGAAGGTGGCCGGGGCTTTCGAAAGCGCTGCTTCCAGTTCCTCGGGCGTGTTGACTGGTTGATTGTTGATCTTCTCGATGACCTCTCCAACACTCAATCCGTGCCGAGATGCCTGACTGTCATCATCGACAGTCAAGATCAGGAAGCCACCATCGTCGCTAGCGATGCCGGACACGCCGAATTTCTCCGACGCCTCGAAGCTGCCTGGTTCGGGATCTGTCGGCAAATCCGCTCCTCCCAGAGGCTTCGGGAATTCGCCGACTGCGACAGTCTGCGCATCCTGGAAGATATTGCCCGCCCCGGTTTTCAACTCACCGTTGGGGATTTCCTGATCGAATCGATTCTCCACATCGTCGCGCAGCAACTCGGTGAACTCCTTCCAGTCCAACTTTTCATCACTTTTGGCCAACAGCAGACTGCGCATGGACTCGGTGAATAGCCCACCTCTCATTGTGTCCCCGTTGAGTTTCATGGAATACTTGCCCAGCATATCATCGCTGCCTGGGATCTGGCGAGAACCCAAGTATTTGTTGACTTCTATCTTGTCGCCGGCTTTCATGTCTTTGTAGTTGTTGTAGTACAGCGTGAACTGGCCGGGCGAAGAGGAAGACAGATCAAGAAAACCCTGCTGATCGAAGAACAGGGACTGGTACAACGAAACCGTTTCTTCAAGTGGTGGCCCGAGCGGCGCGAGATCAATGCGGTCTGAGGGAAGCTTCTCGTAGTTGGTGCAGGAGTCGGTTACCAGCATCCCGAGTCGCGTATTCCTGGACTTGATGCGTCTGATGAGTGTTTTCCGCAGCAGGGCACTGTCGTCGCCGTCGTTCTCAAAGCGGAACCAATGTTCATCATCGTCTTTGTCCCAAAATCCATGGCAGGCGAGATAAACCATTAGCGTGTCGTTGGGTTTCAGTTGAATATTGTCTATTTCCTCCAGCAGATTCTCAGCGGTCAATTTCGGTCCGTCAGTTCCCCCATCCCAGGGGTCGTAATAGCGAAGGTTCCGTGTGGCAACTGAATCGATAAACTGGCTGCGAACGACCCCCTCGTTAATTTCAAAACCTTCTCCCAGGTTAGGATCGTCCACATCACAGGCAAGGATCACATGCAGGGTGCCTTCACTGTCCTGATCCTGGGGATCGGTTTGCGGGATTGTTACGCCGGGTAGGGTCAGAAGTTGCACGGTCTGGGGGTTCCCAGACAGCCCACGCAACCGATCATTCATTTCAGTATCGGTGGCAGCCAGCACTTTCACCCAAGTAAGCTCCTGCGTTTTGCTGTCTTGCAGTATCTTGACCAATGATTCGGTAAAGTAACCTCCTTGAAGCGGGTTGTCGGCAAAGCGGATACGGCCGTATCGCAGATCGTGGTCGTCGCCGACGTCTTCTCCCTGAATCTCAGCTGCGATAAGTTTCTTCACGCGATCTTGTTTGGGAATTTTACCGAGCTCGGTGTAATTGTCGTGATAACGAGCCGCCTCGGCGGGGGCAGCCGAGGCCACATTCAAGACGCCAGTGGACTTAAAGAACAGCCTCTCACACAAAGGAGAGGTTTCAGTTACGGGGGGCGCCAGACCGGAGATTGCAGTCAGCTCGGTCTCCAGGTGGTTGTATTCAGTCCCGCCGTCGGTGATCAGCCCGACCAAACGGACTTGCTTTTCTTCCAGAACTTCCAGAATTTCTGCTCTGGTAAACAAGACGTCCCTGTCGTCAGATTTGTCATCGGAGAATTGGAACCATTGATTGCCTTTGACGGTTTCGCCACACTCGCAGGCGAGGTAGACAATCAGGGCATCGTCCGGCTGGACGGGCAGGGCCGCGAGATAATCCAGCAGCAGTTCTCGAGTCAACGGTGGAGCACCGCCCTCCCGGTAGTGGTCGGGGTTTAACAGTTTCAAACGTGAGGAAGCGACCCCTTCGACCAGTGTCGAGCGGAGTGCCCACTCATTGACCTGAAACCCCTCACCCAGTTGAGGGTGGGCATCATCGCAAACCAGCACCATGTGAAGCTGGCTCTCAGCTGCCGCCAGGTCCGCACCAGCAGGCATTGCCACCAGAAGAATTCCCAGCACGCCCCCTGCCAGAATATGAAAAGTCTTCACGAACTTCTCCACGATTTTGTGAACCTCAATGAGAGGGAGACTGAACAAAAAAACGCGTGTCACGGGCGGACCACGAAGGATTCGCCACCAATCGTGACGCGGAAGGTGGCCGGGGCTTTGGCAAGCGCTTCTTCCAGTTCATCCGGAGTGTTGACCGGCCGATTGTTGATTTTCTCGATGACCTCTCCAACAGTCGCCCCATGTCGGGCCGCCGGGCTGCCATCGCGAACGCTTTCGATTGTGACGCCACCACCGGAGTTGGTCACGACGGATACGCCGAACTTAGTGGTCGCCGGTCCGCTGCCTGGTTCGGGTTCTGCTGTCATATCCGTTTCGCCCAGTGACCGCGGGAATTCGCTAATGGCGACAGTCTGCGAATCCTGGAAGATATCGCCCGCCCCGGTCTTCAAACTACCGTCGGGGTTTTCCTGATCGAATCGATTTTCCACATCGTCGCGCAGCAACTTGGTGAACTGCTTCCAGTCCAACTTTTCATCACTTTTGGCCAACAGCAGACTGGACATGGACTCGGTGAATAGTCCCCCTCTCATTGGCTTCCCATTGAGATTCATGTGGTAGGTCCCCACAGAATGGCTTGGCATCTGGCGCTCACGCATGCCTCCTTTGATTTGCCTCTTGTCGCCGGCTTGTAAGTCTTTGTAGTTATTATAGTACAGCGTGAACTGGCCGGGAGACGAGGAAGACAGATCAAGAAACCCCTTCTGATCGAAGAACAGGGACTGGTACAACGGAGCCGTTTCCTCAAGTGGCGGATCGATCGGCGCGATCAGTTGGCGGTCTGTGGGAAGCTTCTCGTAATTGGTGCAGGCGTCGGTGATCAACAATCCCAGTCGCGTCTTCCTGGACTTGATGCGACTGATGATTGTTTGCCGCAGCAGGGCACTATCGTCGCCGTCGTTCTCAAAGCGGAACCACTGTTCATCATCGTCTTTGTCCCAGTATCCGTGGCAGGCGAGATATACCATTAGCGTGTCGTTGGGGTTCAGTTGAATATTGTCTATTTCCTCCAGCAGATTCTCGGCTGTCAATTTCGGTGCGTCAACTGGCTTGTAATAACGAAGGTTCCGTGTGGCCACTGAATCGATAAACTGCGAGCGAACGACACCCTCGTTAATTTCAAACCCTTCCCCGAGGTCAGGATCGTCCCAATCACAGGCAAAGATCACATGCAGAGTGCCTTCGCTGTCCTTGGTTGTCTGCCGTTGCTGGGCTTGAGTTGCACCAGCGCAAGCGATCCACAATATGACAACAGGTGCGGTCCATTGCAGCGTCTTAACGAGCCGTTGCATCACAGTCTCCAGCTTCAAAGATTGAGTATTAGAAAAGAAAGAAGGAAAAACTGGTCGGCCATAGCCGACCAGTTTTCACAATCACGACGAGGTTGAGCAGTCGCCTAAGGTCCAGCGACAGGTGCGGCGAAAGGAACCAGACTGGCGGTAGGAACCGGGAAGGAACCGCTGGTGCTGTAATGGATCCGCCAGACTTCTACAGCTGCGGTATGCATCTTCGGGTTGACTCTTTGCACACTATGCATGATGGGACGCCCAGGTTTTGTTCCCAGACCCGCCACGTTGTCACGGTGGTTGGGCGACATCCGGTCGCCGTCAAGCTGCCGAGCATAGAAGTAGACCTCAATCATGCCGATATCGTCGGTAACCCCAAGCAGTTCCGCCGTCAACTCTCCTTGACCGGACTGCGCGAAAGTGAACGCCGCTGCGTCCTGTCCGCCCATCTGATATCCAGAGATGGTGCGTGTGGAGTGATCGTCAACGCCGTTTGCGCCAGCCATAATGAACCCTTCCGGATGGCCAGAATCCGGGCGGATCACCAGGCCTGGACTCGACAACAGCCAGCGATAAGCGTTCTTGGGGTGGACGATCGCAAAGTCGACCAGCGGCTGGCCCGTCGTGGGATCAGTACGACCTGTCTCCCGTGCGAAACTGTCGACGCCGTCAATCAGCACGGCCGCTCCAAACACGCGTTCGGTTTCAGGAACCCGCTGAGAAGCGTAACCGGCCTCGGGAGTGCCATGGTTAGTCAGTCGAATCTGGTATTCACTGCCCACCATGGAGGGATCAATCTCGAGGAATTTCACATTGTGGTACTGTGAAGCTTTGTTGGCGTCGGTCAGGAAAGGCTGGACTTGGCCTCCAACAAGAATCTCGACATTGAACCGGCCGGTAGGACCGGCCGTGCTCTGCATAGGAACGACGTTCGGACTGCTGTCGAATTCAATTTGCGCAAAACTGCCGTCCTGATAAATGACGGTCAGACTCCATTTCAGGACGTTAACTTTTGACGTTGCCAGTGCTGCAGGCCCAGTGGAGCCGAACTGCCCCATAATCACCGCGTCCCAGTCGAGGGTTGACAAAACGGATCCAGTGGCGGCAGGGTCGCCGATGATCAGTTGAGTTGGATCGGTGGAGGTGTTCCTGAAGCCTTGGGCCATCGCTCGCGAATCGAGAACAAGTCCGGCTTTGGCTGTCTTCAGAGAGCTAATCAATTCCCCCTGCAACGCCTTGACAGTGTTCCCAAAGGATGGATCTACAACGCCACCATCGTTGGAAAAGGGCATCACAGCGACGCGAGGCGACCCCGTGAGTTTGCCCTTGATTTCCGTGGCGAGTCTGGGCCCCATCTGGACCGCGAGTTCGGCCGAATCCAGAGCCTGAGCGTGGGCCGATTCAGCGGACAGAAAACACAGTGCAGTTGCCAGCAGGCAAGTGAAGCTACGCATGATTGTCAATTCTCCTACAAAAAGTGGAATGAGTGAGACAGAACAGAATACTTGCACGTCCTGACGAATGATCGAGAAGACGCCGAGTGCCGATGGGGTGCGAGTGCATGTTGAGTCTGACTGAGAGTGCCAGGATCGCTGTGGCAATTGTTTGGTTGATGGTGTTCTCAGGTAGTTCAGACTCGTTGGTACCGAATATGGCGTGTTGCTGGCCGAACAAACGTCCCTCAGCACCATCAGAATGTTCAAATGCGGTTCAAGCCCGACAGGTGGCGAGAATGTTTTCTGGGACTTCCCGGCGAAAGGGTCGCCCGAGGTGCTGCCTTGATTTGCTGCAAGCCGTTAGTACGGCTAAAACCAATGGCTATTGTCGATTCTCGCCGGAAATGAAAAATGGACGAACAAATCAGTCACAGGCTGGATTGACCAGCTTGCAGCTGGGAATCCGCAGGCTTCCGAGCAACTGTGGCAGCACGTTGCCTTGCGACTGCAGGAGTTAGCGCGGCAGACACTCAATTCCAAGCCCCGTCGGCA
>JANMEV010000517.1:0-7436 GCA_031377305.1 Planctomycetota bacterium
AGGAGCGGCAGCTCCAGCAGCAGAAGAAGAAAAGAAACCTGATGCAGCAGCGGCTCCGGAAGCCCCTGCAGATGCCCCAAAGTCGGACGCGTCGGCAGCCGACGCTGCAAAGGACTCAGCCCCGGAAGAAAAAGCTCCGGACGCGGCCCCTGAAGCAAAGCCAGCGGATGCTGCTCCGTCGTGTGACGAACCTGCGGCGGTGGAACCAGTGACTACGGAACCCGTTCAGGAAGCTGCTCCAGCAACTCCAGCGGCGGAGGAGACGGCGCCTCAGGAGCCTGCTGCTCCCGTTGTCGCTGAGCCAGCCGCTGCCGCTCCGCAGGAAGGCCAACCAACGCCAGCCGATGCTGCAACGCCGGGGGCTCCTTTTGTGACTCCCGCCGCTGACGAAACCCCCGCCGCTCCGGCCGCACCGCCTGTGGATCCAAAGGTGGAAGCGCAGAAACAGTTTGACCAGGCCATGGGCGATTTTGAAGCCGCCAAAGCCGGGTACCAGGACGCGTTGAAGGCGTGGGAAAAACGAGGTAAAGACGGCAAGAAGAAGGTTGAAGAGCTGTCAACTCGCTTCGCTGCCTGGTACTACGTGATCTCCGCTGACAGTTTTGAGAAGTTCAAGTTGGCACGTGTCACGGTTGTTGAACCAAAGTCAGAAGCGAAACCTGCTGGGGCCGCCGCCGGCGGACCTCCAGGATCAGGACTTGTTCCGCAGTTTGATGTTCCCGGTCTTAGCAGATAGTCTTCCCTCAGGAGCCCGCTGTGATTCGATTCGCCCATTTTCTGTTGTCGCTGTCCGCCATCGTGGCCTGCATGCCTGTGGCCAACATCATCGCGGCTGACAAGCCGAACCTGGTGATCTTTTACGCGGACGACCTGGGCTGGGGAGAGACCGGCGTTCAGGGAAACACCGACATTCCAACTCCGCACATCGATTCGATTGCGAAGAATGGAGTTCGCTGTGTTCAGGGCTATGTGGCGGCCACTTATTGCAGCCCATCGCGAGCCGGTTTGATGACTGGTCGTTACCCTACCCGCTTTGGTCACGAATTTAACAGCGTGGCCAATAAGACTGGACTGCATCTTGGCGAAACTCCGTTGCCCGAGCGTCTCAAGACTCTTGGTTACGCGTCGGCCTGCATTGGAAAGTGGCACTTGGGCGCAGGTCCTGAGTATCGGCCGACCAAGCGAGGCTTCGACGAATTCTACGGAACTCTGAACAACACACCTTTCTTTCATCCGACGAACTTCGTGGATTCACGCATTTCGAATGATGTCCAGAAGATTGAGGACGAATCGTTTTATACAACCGATGCGTATGCAGATCGCTCAGTGGACTGGATCGAGAAGAACAAGTCAAAGCCAATGTTTCTGTATCTGCCGTTCAACGCCCAACATGCGCCGCTGCAGGCTCCTCAGAAGTATCTCGACCGGTTTCCCAACATCACTGACGAGAAGCGAAAGTTGTTTGCCGCAATGATGACCGGTATGGACGATGCTGTTGGCAAAGTCATGCAGAAAGTTCGAGACATCGGGCAGGAAGAAAACACGCTCTTCTTCTTCATTGCCGACAATGGCGGTCCAACCGAGAGCACAACTTCGAAGAACGGTGGCCTTCGAGGTTTCAAGATGACGACTTTCGAAGGCGGTCCACGAGTGCCGTTTTTCGCTCAATGGAAGGGAAAACTGCCAGCCGGCAAAGTGTATGAGTTTCCGGTGATGAATCTCGACGTGCTCCCCACAATCGTCACCGCTGCTGGTGGAACGGTTGACCCCGCATGGAAATTGGATGGCGTTGACCTCATGCCTTATTTGACAGGAACGAACACAGCGCGACCGCATGAGACGCTCTATTGGCGATTTGGTCCACAGTGGGCTGTGCGGCAGGGTGATTACAAACTTGTTGTGTCCCGTGGCGGCAGCGGAAAGCCAGAACTTTACAACCTTGCTTCCGACAAAAGCGAATCAAAAGACCTGGCCAGTGCCGAACCTGCAAAGACAAAAGAACTTCAGGTTCTCTGGGACAAATGGAGTGCCGAACAGGCCGAACCCAGCGCGCCAGACGCTCCTGCGGGCAACGGCAAGAAGAAAGCCAACGCAAAGAACAAGAAGAAGGCCGCCAGGTAGTTTGTTGGCGATCACTCGCCTTTCCGCCGACGTTGTTGTACGCCACGTTTCCATCGAATTGCACACAGTCTTCGGTGGGTGTCGCCGTATTGCGCGTAGTCAGCACTGCACGGCCAATGTCTCGAGTAAATCTGTCTGGCGTTTGGGCCAGTGCCTTCGCGACTTTGAATTGCGAGCACCCTCTGGAAAACAGCTTCACCCCACAACATAGTGCGGGCAATCGTTAGAACCGTCGTATTCGTAGCCTCCTCGGCTGGATTTCCTGCGTCAATACGAAGAAAGTGAAATCCGTGTCCCATCGTCTGCGGCTCTCGCCAACCATGCGGACTTACGCACATTTTTTGTTTTAACGCACATTAGGACACGTTCGAGGTGGCGGCTATGCAGACAGCGAATTATTTCGTGTTTGAGTGTTACTCAGGTCAAGTCCAATTGTTCGCGTCCTATGGACAGCTGGGAACGGATCAGTCGCCCATTCCTCTGAGTGATCCGGACTTAAAAAGGATACAGAAAGATGCCGCAGCGAAGGGGGTCACACTCTCGTATTACTTTGTTGCCTCTGGCCTTGAGAAGAGAGCGGCAATCAATCACTTGCAACAGCTGAATGAAACCATTCCGCAATCTGCAGACTTTTCCATTGAAGAGCCACTTGCAAATAATTCCTTTGCGCGGAATGTAGATTGGCTCCCCACATGCGGGTCGCGGTTGACACAGGATCACGCTGGACGTCGAAGAGACGCATGAGATGTCTCATGATGACCGAACAGGTGAATTTTCAGTGCAGCCACCGCGTCGGTTGATGACTCCAACGCGATGCGTAATGGTTTCTGTCATTGTGTTGCTGATCATACGGCTTGTCTGGAGAACTCTGGGACGCGGATGACCTTGTTTCGCGAGGTGGATTGTTCTTCGCCCTGCGCGATCCAACATGCCAGACTGACAGTATTTCAGCCCTTTTTACGATGGCTGTTCTGGCGGTGTCGATTCAGATTGAGCAATCCGATTTCTGGCATGTTCCGACCACGGACCGCGGGAGTCGTGCTCGAGATACTGCTTCCAGTAGCCAATGGCCTCCGCAGCTCTTTCGGTTTGTTCCAGCAATTGAGCATAGTGCAGCAGTGCATCAGGGTTTCCGGCGTGGATAGACATGGCCGTGATTAACGACTGTTCGGCCGCTTCCATAAGTCCTTCTTCAGACTGAAGGCAGCCCAACTGAGTCCATGCTTCAATAAAGTCCGGAGCCGATTCAATTGCACAGTAGTAGCGTTCGATCGCTGCTTCAATTCGGCCAGCTCGATACAATGCGTCAGCCAAGTGGAAGTTCACTTCTGCCGGGTCCGGAAAGATCAGTAGATGATCGTCGGGTTCTGAATTCGAGTGGTTCTTCAAAGCGGATCGCTCTGAAACCAGCAGGCTCATGGAATTCCGATAGGCGTTAATGGCCGATTCGAACTCCGACTCTTCTGTCAATCGGCATGCTTCATGGAACCATTCTTCTGCGTTCCAGTCCGTCATCCGCCGATCGTCACGCTTTTCCTGCGCAGAGGAGAATGGCAGCGAGACCGGTCCTTCGTCGGCATCGTCGTCGATGCCGGAATGTTCAGGCGGAGAATAGACTCCCAATGATTCTCCGGACTCCGTTGAATCGAAATCCAGCAGACGCTGACCGGTCCTTGGGTTCAGCACGCCCCGACCGTCTCGCAGGACGACTTTTTCATCCATGACAAGCAGATTCAACTGAGCCAGCGATCGATCCGTACCTGCTATCGAATGGCTCAACTCCGACAGGCTGCGTTCCAGTGTTGCCGGCGAGACACCTTCATCGAGCAACGCCGCCAGTCGTCGAGCGCTCGCAACTTCACGGTAATCAAAGTAGGGCAACCGGCAGACTCGTCGCACCGGGCGAATCAATCCCAACCGAGCCCAGCGGCGAATTATTCGTACAGGAATATCCAGCAGCCGACTCAACATCGCCGGCGTGTGTGCGCGGCGAATCTCCTCGCGATGTTCATCAAGGCCAAGAAGTTGCAGCCATTCCGATTCAGCAACGACGCGCACTTCGGTACCGTCGGCGATCATCTGCATGACCTGCTGAAGCTTTTTCGATGTTCCGCCGTCGTCTTCCAGGGGCCAGCCTTCTTCACCCAGCACCAACATCGTGGTCGCGCCGCTGACTGAATGGCCGGCTCGCCCGCCGTACTGTTCCACAAGCTGGATCGCGTCGCGGTGAACCATGGAGGCAAGAGTCCCCGTGAAGGCGACTGTCTCTCCCGCCAGCGGCAAAGAACTGACAGCCTTCGCGAATCGAGACTCTGCCTCGGCGAATTCCGCGTCGACGTCTGTTCGGTCCAACTCGGGACCAAGCAGGATATCTGAGTCGTTGGGAGTCCGGTCAGGCACCAGTGTTATTCCATGGAACGTCGATTGTTGATCCTGGCGGGCATCAATAACACGACCGATCGAAACCGGAAGTGGAACGACGCCTCAGCTGCAGAATGTCTAAGACAACTGGCCGTTTCGAAGATTCCCGTCACATCCTTGACTGGAATTTCAATCGCCCTCAGCAACGCTCGCAAAGCAAACGTCCGCTTTTGAAGACCCATCGCTCCGAACGGTTCAGACAATTTACAGTCTGCAAAATTCCCATCGCGAAACAAGCCCACACGGTCTGCAGTGCCTCAGATTTAACCGGCAACACAAACCAGCTCAGGAAACTCTGCAGGATTTCCAGCGTTTGACTGCGGCACGGAGATAAGGCCTGAAATAATGCCACATTTTGCAGAAAATTGGGCTGCGGAATTTGATTCCAGCGAAGATTGTGCCATTTCAGAATCTCGGCTGAGAACGGAAACTCGCTGCAGACACAAACCTCGATAGTCGATTAGACTGCTCAGGGACACTGGTCGGCCGCAAGGCAAGCTGGTGATTTCAGACTCGTCCTCTGTAACCCCGACGGAGATCTCAAACCAACCGCGTAGGCCCGGATCAACAAAGAGTGCACGCTAGACGTGACTCGATCCTCGTCTGATTCGCACCGTATCCACCGTTCGCAGTTCAGGACACTCTGAAGACCTCAAGGCCGTGACCAGTGCAAACTGGTCACGGTTTTTTTTTACCAACGATCTTACTTCCAGCGATAAACCACCAGGGAGTCCAGGGCTCGAACAAAAACCTGATCGTCGGCAACCGCGAGATGCGCCCAGGTGGATGCATCGCTGACATGACGAGTGTCCAGCTTTTTGAACTCGGCCGGGTCGGCGTCGATCAGTAGCAGATCGCCCGCTTCGTCGAGCACCAGAAGGCGTGAGCCGTTGGCGACGGTGCTCCAGTATTTTCCAAACGGAGTCGTTCGCCACAGCGTTTCTCCGGTCGCCGGATCCATGCACGTGAATCGTTGATTGCGAAGGTGCAGATAGATTCGCCCATCCAGCACAACGGGCGACGACATGTAGGCTTCAGTCGTGTTCTTCCAGACTTCTTTCGCTTCGAACTTGCCGTCGGCCTGGGTGACTTCAAACATCATCGCACCGCCGCCGTAGCTGCTTGTGAAGATCCGATCGCCGACGATCGTCGGAGTCAGAATGTTCATATCGCGGAAAGACGGAATTGCCACCGACCAGAGTT
Source organism: Planctomycetota bacterium (assembly GCA_031377305.1). GTDB lineage: Bacteria > Planctomycetota > Planctomycetia > Planctomycetales > Planctomycetaceae > SXXK01. The sequence goes on from JANMEV010000517.1 coordinate 5,746, forward strand.
CCGTGCCGCTCTCGGGATCAACACCGCAGAGCTTTGTGCGAGTCTGAATCACCAGTTGTCGGGTTCCCGCGACCGTCGCCAGCATCGGTGACGAAAATGCGCCTCCCATCATGCCGCCTTCTTCCTTCAGGCCGCGCCAGGCGATGGCTCCTGACTGGCAGTCAAGCTTCACCAATCCGCCCGCAGTCTGGATGTAGATGAAACCTTTGTCGATCAATGGTGAACACACTGATCCAAACGTCTGCCCGCCGGTGCCAAATTCCTTTTTGAAGTCGATTTTCCAAATCTCTTTCCCTGTGGCACCATCGAGAGCCACGAGGTCGTCAACCATGCCAACCACAAATAGCTTTCCGCCATCGTAAATTGGAGTCGCCCGGATCCAGCTTCCGTTGGAAGCCGCAAAGAATGGAACTGTCATCGAACCGAGCCATTCTGCGCTCCACAATTCTTTCCCTGTGTCACGATCCAAAGCTCGGACAACTTCCTTTTCCTTATTGACGGTCTCCGTCACAAAGACTTTGTCTGACGAAACGATGGGACCCGAGTAGCTCGGTTGCAAAGGCACTCGATAGACCTCCACCAGTGACTGTTCATCCAGCTTTGATGGCCAGGAAGTCGACGTGTTTACGGTGCAAAGTCGCTCGGGCCCTCTCCACTGAGTCCACTCCGCCCGTTCACCGGCGAACGCAGATGAGGTCGCCGAAAATGCCAGAAGACCATAAAACAGGAGACGTTGCATGAGGAAGTTCGCAAATGAGGTTTTGGTTGAGTGCACGATTCGAAACAGACGATATGAATGTTTTAGAGTCCGGAACCAGAACGTCCACGTTCAAAACGAACTTCCGCTGCAAAATTTGCTTGCCACCAGCACAAGTTTCTTCGACGTTGCGAAGTGGCTGGCTAGCGGTCATTGAAATCGGGGCAAATTCGGGTTCCTCAACGCGTGGAAACAGGTAAATTACGGCAGTCGAAAATGATGGTGGTCTTCGGCGAATGGGGAAGTCAATCCCCTGATTGTTCACCCTGATGAATCAGGGGCTGAGATTCCCTGATTGCCTCTATTCTGACCGCGCGAAGTGCAAATTACGGGCGATGTTTAGGAATTCCTGCGGGTCGTGGAACGATCCAACTGGCCACATGAAACGGATTTCCAATCAATGAATGGCAATAAATCGATTCGGCGACCAACGGTCGTCCTTGGGTTGGCGTTCGGGTTGCTGACTTTTGCACTTCGCTCAGGCTCGCTTGCTTGCCCATTTTGTCTTTCGCCGCCGCAGACGCTGACTGAGCAGATTTCCAGGGCCGATCTTGTCCTGATCGCCGAACTGGTACGGTTTCGAGTCTACGATAACGAGACTCGGCCGGAATCCACTTTGCGAATTCGAAAGTACTTGCTGGGCGAAGAGATCGCCGCGGGGCGAGAGGAACTTACCATTGGCCAGCCCATCGTGATCGCTGCTGAGGCCGCGGGGGAGCCTGGTGACTTGTTTTTGATGTACGGTGAATTGCCCGAGAGTGCTGAACCTCTCGCGCAGACAACGTTTTCAGAAACGGAAGTCAGCAACGCTTCGCAAACAAGTGATAAAAACGACGGCCGCGTTCGACGAGTTGCGTTTGAGTCGCCATCCAAAGTAAATTTTCAGTTCAGCGTCATGTCCTCAACAACGCCGTTGCGAATCTCATGGAATGAG
>JANMEV010000532.1:0-3361 GCA_031377305.1 Planctomycetota bacterium
CACGCCAACGCACTTGTCATGTCGCGGCAGCTTGTTCTTCAGAGCCGGCTCGATGTTGGAATGATCGTCGAAGTAGCCCGTGTTCAGAGACACATAGCGAACACCGGCCTGAATCAATCGGCGAGCCAGCAGCGCCTGCTCTCCCCAGCCCGGGCCGTATCGTTCACGAAGCTCGACAGGTTCTTCCGCCACGTCGAACGCTTTGCGAACTCGTCCTGAAAGAACGAGATCCATCGCCTGATGATCCACGGCGTCCATTTGATCGAACAGGCGGTTTCGATCAATATTCTTCTTCAGGCTGTCAAGCTGACCCCGCAGTGACGATCGATCGATGACTCGCGATTCGGACAGCCCTTCCACCAGCGAAAAACTCTTATGATCGCCCGTGGGAAGCTGACCGGCTTCGTTACCGTAGCTGAAGTCGCCGTATCGAAACGGGTTGGTGTTCACTCCCAGCCAGGCACCGCCGTGATATCCAAAGCCGCCATCATTCATGTTGACGTTGGCAAGCGACCTCGACTGAGTCGGCCCGAGTAGATGCGAAGCGACAGCTCCCATCGACGGATACTTGGGCATTCGGCTGCTTCCGTTCGGGCCGAGCCGACCAGTCAGCATCCAATGCGCCGCCGCCCAGTGATCGCCGTTGCCGTGCGAGAAGCTGCGGATGACCGTGCACTTGTCCATGACCTTGGCGTGTTCAGGAAGCAGCTCGCAGATTTCAAGCCCCGGCAGGCTGGATGCAATCGGAGCGAACGGACCGCGGTACTCGGCCGGAGCTCCCGGCTTCATGTCGAACGTTTCAAGCTGCGACGGGCCACCGTGCATCCAGACGAGAATAACCGACTTCTTCGACCGAGCCGCTGGGTGAGTAAGCCCTGACTGCTCGGCTCGCAACAGTCCCTGCAGGCTCAAGCCAAACGTCCCAAGTGACCCGATCTGCAGCATTCGACGTCGCGAAATGCCGTCGCAAAACTGACTCTTTCCAGCAAGCTGGCTGACAATATTAAGCACGGCAGATTCCTGGCGGGATGATTTGAGGCGAAGGCAGGGCGTCGGAGGGACGAAATCGAGGTTGCTGAGTAATCTCCACTCTACCCAATCTATCGGCAAAGGCAAATCCTGATCTTGCGTCCCCGCCCCGGGTTTACCGAAGCCCGACCTATATCAGGTTGGGACCACCGCCGGGAAAGCGTTGTTCGGCTGGAAACGCTCCATGCCGATGGTAGAATTCGTTGGCTTGTCGCTTGATTCAATCCGGTGTCAAACAGTGGCAGCGAATCCTACCGTTGGGGACTTAGAACATGTCTGAATATCAGGACGTTCTCAATCATGCGTCACAACTTTCCGTTGCCGATCGACTGCGCCTGATTGTTGATCTCGCGTCATCAGTTCCTGACGATCATCCTCCAACGCTGTCGCCTAAGTGGTTGGCTGAAATCTCCCGCCGGAGCGATGAGGTCGACGCTGGCAACGTAGAGACTGAAGACTGGTCTGTAGTACGTAACCGATTGTTCGACAAACACGGTGTTCGTGATGCAGATGGACTTCCATCCGGAGCCTATCGTTGAACTCTCGGAATCTGCTGACTGGTATGCTGAACGAAGCCCTGCTTCGGCCCGAAATTTTTTTGCTGCCGTTGACAAGACGATTGCGCTAATCGCAGTCGATCCTCTACGATTCGTACTCATCGACGAAAAACATCGAGCTTGCAGTGTGACGAAGTTTCCGTTCCAGATCGTATTTCGCGTCGATCGTGATCGAATGCTGATCCTTGCGGTGGCTCACGCAAAACGTCGACCCGCATACTGGAAAAATCGCTGATCGATGGCTCTCGGCCGATTTTTCTGCAAGCTGGCCGACAATTTTAAGCACGGCAGATTCCTGGCGAATGATTTGAGGCGAAGGCAGGGCGTCCGAGGGACGAAATCGCGGTTGCTGAGTGATCTTCACCCTACCCAATCTATCGGCAAAGACAAATCCTGATCTTGCGTCTCTGCCCTGCGTTTACCGAAGCCCGACCGGTCTCAGGTCGGGACCAGGCCAGCATTTTTTGAGTCGCCCTGCTTCTTCTAGTTCATGCCGTCCCGACCGGCGAAGTTCGCACCTGCTGATCTGAGACAGATCAGCCTACAGTAAAGGCATGCCGCACCAAATGGCCCCCGACGGCTTCATGCCTGATGGATCCATTGGCGCGAAGCCTGTTTCTTGAGCCCGCAACACAACTCGCCTTGCCCATCCACCAGCCCACCGGTATCCTTTTTTAAATATTGCACAACACGAGTTTGTGCCACACGATGTCAGGCAATCAATGAGGTCGGCGACCTAATCGAATGAATACCGACCACAGACTTCGCTCGATTGGCGACCGCAATGCTATTCTCGCCACACTTATTCTTTCTCCTGTGGTTGCTGTCGCCCTGACTGTCGGGCTGGCATTCACATTCCTCGACGCACCAAACCTCCTGTTACTTGTTATCGTGTCATTCGTTGCTGGCACTCTCAGTGCAGCGTCCGGCGAGCCATTCGGCGACGCGTTGATCCGCACGCTGATCGCATCACCTATTGTTGTTTCGATCTGGTGGTTCGCTGATTCTTCGCATTGGATACCCCAGGGATTTTTGTCGATGCTGACGTCTGGCTGTATTGGGGGCCTTTCGTTTGGCATATTTGGTGGTGCCACGGGACGTTAAAGGGCGCCTTGGCACGGTAACTGCGCTGTGGCTCAGCACGGACGGCATGCGTGTATCGTGTTTTCCCGTCCGATTTGACGATGGCCCCAAACGATATCGTTACTCACGATACCGGTAGACCTCCCAATCGAATCAAAAGGTTAAGGTGCCTGTCGATGAATTCGCTGGAGGTAAAGACACATCGCGCAAATCCATTAGGCGACTCTTCCGTGTATTCAGTGTCTTCCGTGGTAAAGATGCCGCGTCTACTCGTACGTCAGCAGGTTCACCAATGAGTTGTTGCCGGAACTTGCTCCGCTCGGTCCGGCCTTCATGCTGATATCCTTGAAGCCGAGTCGAACAAAATTTCCCGTCGGCAGAGCGACGGGTTTACATTAGGCTGATCTGTCCCAGATCAGCAAGTGTGTACGTCGCCGGACGGTGCTGGGTTGAGCGATCATGGCAGCGTGACCAGATCACGTGGCGCCGTCCCGACCTGAGACAGGTCGGGCTACAGAGCCCGGCGACGGGTGTACGGTATGGTGGCCTCGAGACGCAATTGCCTGACCGCCAAACCAACTCTTTCTACTTCAACCCTCGTCGGATCAGCAACGCGTCGACCGTGGGTTCGCTGCCTCGGAAGGCTTTGTAGGATTCCATTGGATCGCGGCTGCCGCCTCGGCTAAGGATTT
>JANMEV010000551.1:0-16327 GCA_031377305.1 Planctomycetota bacterium
GAATTCCGGCCGTTCCGGTCACCTGAAACACTTTCGAAAAGCCGGCGCCGGGATCAAGGGCCAGCGTCGCGAGATACCCAATGAAGAAACTGGTCAGCAGATAGAACGTGAAAGTCTTCAGAAGGTTGGAACCCATGCTGACCGGCCCGGACCACACGTTCACCGTTCCCCATGGGCCCGAAGTCATACGCTGCTGCTTTGTCGGGTCGTCCATTTGCTCTTTTGTGCGAGCCATCGGAAACATGTACTGCCCCGGCTTGGTGCAGGACTTCTGTAGATAATCAATCGTTCCACCTTCTTCGGGCAGTTCCTTCCAGTCGGGGTTGTGATGCCCGATCACAACCCACGCGACGAAGCTGGCCATGAACACGGCGACAGCGGAAACGACAATGGGAATCCAAAGCGCGGCGAGTTCACTCATGGGACAGTCTCCGGAAGGCGAGTCGTGCTGACTAAAGCAAGCGGCAGTATGGAATCAAGACGTGTGCGGGGAATCGTAGGGATTTGTCAGGTCAGGTTCTCCGCCGAGTGACGAATGTCCGATGGCCGGTGTATCGGAAGTCGCAGCGTCGGTCTCTTTTGCTCGTTGCAGATCCTTCAGGCTCAAGCCTGACTGCTGCAGAAAGTACAGACCGAGCATCGTCACGGGAATGTACATGCTCATGTGGTAATATACAGAAGCACCCAGAACCAATGACGGATCCGGGCGAATTTGCTGAGCATTCATGCTGACCTGAAAGCACATCTGGATGACTCCGAAATAGCCGGGCGTCGAAGGGATGGTAACTCCAAAGGCCGTCACGCCCGTCACGATCAACCCGGTGGCCATCGTCACGTCAATCTGAAATGCCCTTAAAGCCACGTATGCGATCATGCCGTTGAGCAGCCACTGCAATAGAGAGCTAGCGGCAATCAACAGCACGGTCTTCCAGCTTCGCAATGCGGCAAGACCGTCGGCGCCTTTCAGAAGCATCTCCAGAATGCCAGTCGTCAGCTTCGCCGGAAGGAACGGGAACCAGGAAAGGCACCACTTGAAAAATGCGATGAAGGCGTCCGTCCAGATGAGATACATGGCGACGGCGACGACCACAAATCCCGCAACCGTCCCAAGCCCAATCGCCGCGTTGCGATAGTTTGATGGCAGATCATCTGTAAACATCAGCCCGACACCGAAGAGCGTCAGAATGGCGAGTACGTCGAAGATCCGCTCCAGGATGACGGTGGATAAAACTGTGCTGGCCGGGACTCCGTATTTCTTTCGAACCACGAAGACTCGAATAAATTCACCCAGATGGGCGGGCAGAAGATTGTTGGCGGCGAAGCCAATAATCATTGGTGGAAAGAGCTGCTTGTAAGTCAACGGCGCGACGGGAGCCAGCAGCCATTGCCAACGCAACGTCTTCAGCCAGTAGAAAGCAAACAACAGCCCCAGCATGAGCGGCAGCGAAAGATAGTTCGCGTTCGCAAAACCAGCCTTCAGTTGTTCGGTGTTCGTTCCCTTCATAGACAAAGCAAAGCAGCCGACCGACACCCCGATGCCGAGAACCAAAAACAATGCTTGCTTCATAACAGTGTGGGCCCAGTTTCAGTGGGTAACAACAGTAATTCCCGGATTCGCATGTCCGCGTTTTGACAGCTTCAGATCCGTCCAAAACCACGAGCCGGGAGAATCAGGGCGTTCTACGCGGATTGAGCGGAATCGGTCAAGGCCGATGGCGGACATCAGAAGTCGCCTTGAGCCACTTTCGCATATTCGATTACCCTCCCTGCAGCGAGGCTGCGAATTCTCAACGCAGCCCGTCCCCCTCTGACCATACTCCTGCCTCACATCGATCCCTTCTCGTCTCTCGCCTCATCGGAATCGCAGATGACCTCAGCGTCTGCACTTCGGCCACCACTTGCGTATCGTTCGGCGACGCTTCTTTCGTTGCTGAATTCGTTGTTGCTGCGCGTGGAAGGCTTACCGATCGCTCTGCTGAGACCGCTCCCGCAAAACTTTGACGCGGAACGAGACGACGTCGATCTGCTGATTTCGCACGAACAGCGGTCGAGGCTTCTGGAGATCGCGTTCAAGGCCACCGCAACGGAACACTTTCACTTCCGCGTTTTGCAATCTTGCGCTGAGAAGGTTCAGTTGACGTTCTGGGATGAGCGATGCGAAGAAAGTCTAAAGGTCGATCTGTGGTCATCGTTTAGTCAGATTCCGAATCACCGACGCAAAGCGATCTCGGCCGAGCGACTGCTGGCGTTGCACGCTGGCCACTCGACGGCCATTCAGAAAGGGCCTGCTGATGACTCGATTCTGCTCGAAGCAGCTGTACGATTGCGAAGTGACATCGAATTTTGCCTGTTGATTCTTCATCTTGTCGTCAGGAAGAAATCGCTCGCCACGACAGTAACTCGCGAGCGACTCGATTCAGCGTTCGAGAACCTGAAGTCGTTCTCGCTGACCGAGTCCCCTGAGCGGATTGATGGTCTGCCCGAGCTTTTGCAGGTCGCTGAGTCGACGCGATTTTCGAATGTTCTCTCACAGCAACATGTGCAACTCGCAGAGTCCCACCTTTTTCGGGAACTCGCAAAAGCAGACTTGAGTGACGCGCAGCCGTTTCTTGATTTTCGAAAACCGGGCCGCACAATCTGCCGAGCCCGCCGCTGGATCGCTCAACAAGCACCGTGCATCGTCATCATCGGCAGCGATGGCGCCGGCAAGACAACCATCTGCAAAAGTCTTGTAGCGGCGTGTCCCTCTTCGATCGTGCCGATGGTCGCCAAGAAACTTTATCGCCGATCGTTGATCTATCGAATCAGTACTGGGCTTGCGAAACGGATAGGTATCGAACGAGGACTCTTCGACGAACAACACTGCATTTGGCTGACCCTGCGTGCGGCCACTGCGTTCTGGATGGTTTCCGTTTGGCACATGACGAAGCAGGCGATGCGGGCGTTGCTCAAGATAAAGCGTTCCCGAATCATGCTGCTGGATCGATCTATCGCGGGTTTTCTGATTCAGGATCGCAAGTCGCAAAATCCTCGCCTGCACCCGCAAGCGGAATCTCTTGAACGCGTGCTTCCGCCCTCGACGACTGTTCTGTTGTCCGTCTCATTTGAAAAGCTCTCTCTGCGAAAGCAGGAGATGTCATATTTGGGGCATCAGCTTTATCAGCGGATGCTCTTTGAACAGGCGCTTCGGCAGTCGCCGGTCGATCTCATTGTCCTTTCGAATTCCGGGAACAGCGACGGTGCGGTCCGGTCGATTCAATCGATTCTGAAACTCGACTATTCGCTGGCAGAGGCAGAAGCAAAATCGCAAGCGGAGTCTGCTGCATGATTTCCCCGATGCGAATTCTTAACACCTGGATAGACTGCCAGCGACTGCGCGAGCGTTGTCTGGAAGTCGAATGGCGGCTTGGATTCGTGCTGAAGAGGGACGTCTGGCTTGTGCCAACTTTCAATGGTGGAGGCACTGATCGAATCTTTCTCGCGCAGACTCGTCGCTATCCGGCAAAAACCCTGGCGTGCGTTCGCATGAGCTGTCCATGGCGCGACAATCGAATTCCAGAGCAGCACGTTGCTCGCGTCCAACTCTCGGCACCGCGCCGCATTGCCCGCGAGTCACGAGTTTACGAACGGCTGGCGCCAATGCAGATTACTCCTGCGTTGATTGCTCGAGGCGACACTTTCCTTGCAAACCAATTCCTGCCGTGGCCTCGCGCTTCCGAGGTCCTGCGAAAGACCCCGGCCACCCTTTGGCGCATCCTCCCGAAAGCGCTTGAGGCCGTTCGAAAGATGCACGACCATGGAGTTGTTCATCTGGATCTGAACTGCGGAAATCTGCTGGTGTCACCTGACCTTTCAGAAGTGGCGATCATCGACTTTGAATACGCTCCGTTGAAGGACATGACGGCGTTCGATCAACAGCGTTTCGACTTTCTGCGTCTAGCTCACAACGTTCTAAAACGCCGACGCGGTCGAGATGCCGCGTTCCGGGAACCTGATCGCTTCGTCGACCTTTTTGCCCAGTTCGCGCCGGAATCGGGATTCGGTCTGCCAGACCCTCTGAATCCTGTTGGGTTTTCGCGAGTGCTCGAAAACGACGCAATCGCCAGCGGCCTTCAGCACCTGTTTGGTAGCTTCGAATTCTCGCCGTTCGACATCACCCGCCAGTAGTCAGCTCCGGCGTACGGAAGACTGGAAATCTGCGGCTACTGCTTTAACCATCAATCGGGAATGAACAAACCTGAATTTTCTGGCCGCCATATCCGGCAGAATCTGCCGAAAGCGGTAAACCGTTTCTGGCAAATTGTTTATGCCAAAGAATTGAAGTCCATGAAGTGTTGAACACCTATTGACCCGTTTTGGCAATCCTCGTACTGTTCATCCCGTTGCGGGTGAAAGCCAAAAGCAATCAACCGCAGCAAAAAGACCAATCGCCCCCGGAAGCAGCTAGAGTCCTCCGCCCCCCCTGGGATTCGCTGCTTCCGGGATTTTTTTTGCCCGGAGTGCACCCGAGCCCAACTGCCGGCCCAGCGAAATCGAGTATGGTTTAGCACAAGCGGTGTGCCAGAGATCGCTACGTCAACACGTGGGGACTCACGGTTGCCAGCATTTCGGAATGCAGCAGAGTGTTCGAAGCCAGCACACTGGTCGTTTTGAGCGGCAGTGGACCTCCGTCGCAGGTTGTGACAGTTCCGCCGGCTTCTTCAACGATGAGTTGCCCGGCCGCGTAGTCCCATGGTGAAAGCTGATATTCGAAATAGGCTCCGTACATTCCACAGGCGACATGAGCCAGATCCAGCGACGCGGTTCCAAATCGACGTACTCCGTGGATCTGTCTTCGGAAGCAATCGCCCACAGCCGCCAAAGTGGCCTCCATCATCGCACCGCGGTCATAGTAAAAGCCGATCCCAATCAGCGATTCGCTCATATTTTTCTGTCCGCCGACGTGGATTGGCTTGCCGTTATGACTGGCTCCGTGGCCTCGGCGAGCGACGTACAAGTCATCCCGAATTGGATTCCAGACGACTCCGCATTCAGCGCGCCCATGATGCAGATAAGCGATCGATACTGCAAAATGTGGGATGTGGTGAGCAAAGTTGGTTGTGCCGTCCAGTGGATCAATCACCCAAAGATGTTCGGCCGTGACGTCGCCCGCATTTTCTTCCTCGCCAAGGATAGCATGGTCCGGAAATGCATTGCGAATGACTTCCGCGATCCGCCGTTCTGCCGCGAGATCAGCGTCGGTGACCAGATCTGCAACGCCCTTGTTGCGGACAGTGAATCCTTCGTTAAAGAAACGGGAAAGTATTCCGCCGGCTTCACGAGCAGAACATACCGCGACGTCATATGGATCTAACATAGAATTCTCAATAGCGAATGAACATTTCGAATGTACTGTTGAAGCAGACTGGGCCAGGCAAATTTCAGCTTGCTCCATCGCGTTGGAACAAACTTCGCTCGGTCTGCCATAATTCATCCGACCAGCCAAAATCTGATACTTCAGCTTATCAAAACAACCTGGTGCGCGGTAACGACTGGGCCTGAAGCACGACAATGCCTGGGGTTGTGTGCGAGTCCACGGAGCAGTTCGCTTACGAAGATGCGCCGCTCCGTCGGCGGAAACAGTCCTGGCCGCATCCCCAAATCAAGTGCTGACAGACCACAAGTTGACGCTGTTCGGATGTCACTCGACCGAGACTCACGATTCTCGCCACGACACGACCAGCAGGGGGGCCATTTTGAGATTGAACTCAATCGCTGCGAATAACAAGACCACTCCCAGCGGAATTGCTACGCCGACCAGCCGGAACAACGTGATCTTCCACCGCGTCTGCGGTTTGAATTTCGGATGCTCGCTCAGCCAACACAGATGAGGTGCCAATAAGATCATCAACGCAGAAACTGACGATACATTGCCGAAGAATCTCGCGATGCAAAGCAGGCAGAAAAGACTGACACTGCCGATTCCGACGGTGCCATGAACGATGCCTCGCCCTGATGAACTTAACTCTCCTGACAAAATGGTGACGATGATCGCTGACGCGGCGAGTGCGGCGGCGATCGGAAACGCGGCAGCTCCTCCATTGATGTAGCCCCCCAGCATCGTCGCGATTCCGGCGCTAAAAATCGCCATTGCGAGGCTGAAGCTTACGCTTGTCGGCACAGATCGCTCTGTCAGTCGCTGCATCGACAACAAACCCGCAAGTGACAGTCCGAAACCAATCGCGAACGCGACGGTGATTGTTGACGCCGTCCACGCGCCGTCAGTCGCCGCACCATTCAAGTAGACGGATCCTTGCAAAATGATTGGCGAAAGGATGGAACACATCGCCGCTCGAAGTCGCCAGGCGGTTTTACTTTGAATTCCAACGAACCCTGCGGCCAGCTCAACGACGATCGTGGCTGGCAACAGGATTGTGAGAAATCGACTGAGTCCGGTCACCGGTGGCCATGAGAGATTTACCTTCATCGCCCAATACCCTGCGAGCATGCTTGCGGTGACCGCTACAACGCCAACAGTGACGCCCGCTGCCTGGGATCGCGACCTGATCGTCAATTTAGCGACGACTAAGACTACCGCACTGACGAACGCGGACAGTGTCAGAGCCCATGCATAGACCGCAGGATCCGGCATCCGCTATTTTCGCATCCCTTCGCAGTCGATGATGATGATTGCTTCATCACCGATTGCACCAATGCCGCTTTTGTCGAAGCCATAGTCGCTGCGTTTGAGCTTCAGTTCTGTTGACAGGCCGATCCGTTTGACGCCGTTGGTGTCGATTTCGCGGCCGCCCATCAAGGTAATCCTGATAGGCTTTGTCGTTCCGTGCATCTTGAAATCACCGGTGACTTCGTAGCCACCTTCAATGACTTTGACGCTGGTACTTTTGAATTCGATCGTAGGAAACTGCTTGGTGTCGAAATAGTCCGGCTGTCGAAGATGCTCGTCTCGAGCCGCGTTGGCCGTGTCGACACTGTCCGCTTTGATCGTCAATGCAAACGTAGATTTTGTGGGATCCTGTCGATCGATTGAAAACTTTCCATCCACTTCGTTGAAGCGACCATGAATCCAGCTGATGTCCAGGTGTCGTGCTTTGAAGCTTACGGATGAATGGACGAGATCATACGAATAGTCATCAGCAGCCTGAGCAGCGCCGCAGATCGACATAACGGCGGCAAACGACATGACTCCGGCGAAGAAGAATCGACGCATCAGTGGGCACTCCTGCGAATTGGCGTTAGAAACAACCGGCCAGCAGTTGTCAAAACGAACTGCTGTCGAACCGCCAGATGGTATTGCCGAGCGCCTCAGCAGTAAAGCAGGTATGAAAACAGAGGCCGATGAAGGTGACTCAGGAAGGCTGATTCGATTCAGATCTACAATCGCGATGATCCACGATGGAACACCTCTCCGCCAACGCCGGATGTTGATCCAGGACGAGTCGATCTGCAACAGCGGTCTGTCTCATTGTCGGACGCAACCAACTCTACGGAGTTCCTCCCGGCTGTTGGCGACCGGGTTGTTGCGTTGTCGGAACGGTGCCGGGAGCGGCATCCTCAATCACCGGACGAGTGTCGTTTAATCCAATTTTCTCCGCAACCCAGGCCGGGATGCCTTTCACGTAGGGCAGGCCAAACCAAACAACTCCTCCGATCACTGCCAACAGACCAACTAAAGTCACAATACCAAAGGCGTTCCGGAAAAGGTCTTTCACTTTTCGTTTGAGGTAAAACGTCTTCAGGTCTTTCTCGACTCGCTTGTATTGGTTCTGAACGTCTTCCTTACGGACGGCAGTCGTTTTTCGAACCAAACCATCTTCGACGGCCTTGGTGAATTCGGGAAACTGTGCCAAGGGGTAGTATGAACCGTCCGCCGATGCCTTCGCTCGTGCCTTTGCGGTGAGCTGACCAGCGGCCAGCATTTTCAGGATGCGGCCTGTAGAGTGTTTCTCGACGACTGTTTTTCCTTTTGCATCTTCGAACTGAACGAACCAAATGCGAGTCGATGCGGATGCAGTGTCTCCACCAACTGCCTGGGTCGCAGCGACGGTCTTGCGAATCTGCTGAGTCCCCGTGATACCCGAGGTTGACGACGGACCCCCGCGACTCATTCCGACAGGCTCAGCACCTTCGATAAAGCTAATCGTTTCCTGATGCAAACCCAATGCTCCAAGGTCTTTTACGACCTCGTCGCAAGACTTGTACCGGTGATTTGCGTCCTTCGCCATCATTTTGTCGAGGATCAAATCAAGCCGCTCCGGGATGTCTGATCGCACGCTCCTGGCCGTCGGATAAGTGCCTTTTTCCTTCGACATGATAAGCTCAAGAGCCGTGTTGCCAGTGAAAGGCAGCTTTCCGGTCAACAAGTGATACAACGTCGCTCCAAGCGCGTAGATGTCGCTGCGTTGGTCAACGTGTTTTGCGTTACGAGCCTGTTCCGGCGGCATGTAAAGTGGCGTTCCGAGCCCGGTGCCGCTTTGAGTCATCGACACGTCTTCGTCCATAGCCTTGGCCAAACCAAAGTCTGCGACCTTCACGATCCCTTTCTTGGTGATGAGGATATTGTCCGGCTTGATATCGCGATGCACCATGTTCTGGGCATGCGCGTGCTTCAGAGCTTCGGCACACACCAAAGCGATATGCACAGCATCTGCGACAGAAAACTTGCCGAGATGATCAATCCACTTCTGGACGCTTTGGCCATCGATGAATTCGATGGCCGCAAAATGGATGCCCTTAAAAGAATCCACGGCGTAGATTTTGACGACGTTCGGATGATCGATCTTGGCCATCGACTTTGCTTCCCGCTCGAATCGGGCGACGAAATCGGCCTTCTTGGCCAGTTCCTTCGTCAGTGTCTTCAGAGCGACCATGCGGTCAAGGCTGATCTGGCGGGCAAGATAGACTTCGCCCATGCCGCCTTTGCCAAGCTTTTTCTTTAGCTCGAAGTCGCCGAGTTGCTGGATTTTGTTGGCGCTGGAGGCCGTTTTCTTTTGCGGTTCGTCTGCCAATGTCTTCATCCGCCTAAAACCTGAAGGATTGAGTTCCTCTTTGAGTATCTCGTTTTTCAGGATGCTGAACAACTGTTTTCGCGGGAAGACTTTCAGAACTATCGCGACTGCTGGACGCCCACGGAGCGAAACTCTCGCAAACCTCTGGGAATTCTGCCACTGCGGCAAATGGAACATAGGTTTCGGCGAGCAGAATCAGCAGTACGTCAGCGGACATTTCTGCAGAGGCGAAAAGTTCCATTTTTGTCTCCCGGTGTCCCAGTCTTTGGATGTCGAGTTGGGAACGTTCACAACTGTTTTACTGCGAAGCCCGTCAACAGCTTGTGTCAGGTCGCTTCGCGAGACGTTGCCTTCGCCAAAGTTTGGAGTAAAGCGTCAATGTGCACGGAGAACGCCGCGGAATGTAAGGGTTTGTACCCATTTTGAATCACGAATGAACTCACACCGACTGTGGTTCCGGCAACGATTCGGCCGACAGCTCAGCGACCGCAAGGGTCCACCGGTCTCCTGTTTGTAAGTTGGAACTTCGAGGTATTTGCTGTGTTCAAAACGCTGTATTTTTCGCTTCCAACGTGGCGTTCGTTAAGCAGCAGATTCTGCCGAATTCCGGGCAATACTTTCGTTGCGACCCGTCGCAATCGCCCAAACGTCAAATTCAACCTCTTCGGCATAATTGGAGCAAAGTTCAAAGTCAGGACAGGACGATATCGACGACAGCGGGTTGTGTTCTCATATGGTCGAGTTGCGTCCATTCGATTTTCACAGCTCTCCATTGGCGTCAGGCGGCATTCGTGCAGCGTGGCGATTTAGTGTCGATGATCAGACTCTTTAAAGAAGGTCCGGCTCGAATGATCCGTCCGAACCTGTGTCAACTTGTAGCAGCTTCTGTCTGCCTGGTGCTGTCTTCTTCAGCCGCCTTTGCGCAGTACGCTCCTTACGGAGATTCTGGACATGCGCCGCTGTTTCAGAGGCCGCAATCCACGTACCAGGCTCCAATCATCGACCACTATATTGGTGGAGGGGATCAGCCGTTATGGGACGAGCAGCAGCCGATTGAAAAGTTCTTCAGTAACGTCGTTAGTCGTAGCTGGCTGCGTATGGAGTTCCTGATGTGGAACTACTCGACGCCGAGCGACAGCATCATTGGGGCTCCCGTCTCCGGACTGCAGCAACAGGATCTGCCGTCTGAGGTCGAAGGGATCACAGTACCAGTGGGCCTGATCGACAACCTCAACGGAGGCGCTGACGTTGGGCAGACTTTGTTTCCAACGTACACCCCGTTTGGCCCCGTCGACACTCCTGGTATCCGTGGAACTTTTGGAGTAAATCTCGGCGGTGCCGAAATGGAGTTGAGCTTCTTCGGTCTGGAACAATCGAACTCAGAGTTCATCCGGAACAACATCAGCTCAGCTCGAACACGGATTGGACTGGACGCTAGCCAGGGAACCAATCAGCATCCAAACTATGCCATTCCGCTGCTCACCAATGGCACTCCAGGCACTGTCGCAGCGTTGAATGCTCTTGTGTTCACCGAATCCATGGCACTGGAGTCACAGACGCAACTGTGGGGTTCAGAAATTTCTTTTCTGACGCCACGCGACGCCCCGGGAGGTGCTGGGTTATCATGGCAATGGCTGGGCGGTTTCCGGTATGCCAGCCTTGATGAAGAATTTCGAATTCGTGGGAACAGCGTGGGAAGTGCCGCCACAACGGTTCGATCCACAACGGTCAACAACATCTATGGACCTGAGTTTGGCGGCCGTGTTGCGTTGAGTTCAAAGTACGTTACATTCAGTGCGACCCCTCGCGTGACACTTGGTTTGAATGATCACACCACCGGCGTTTCATCCGACATTCTCTCGGCGGGTGGACAGAAATTTGGTTCTCGGACGATCGAGTTCGGCACAATCACTCAACTGAATCTGGCAACCGAAATCCACTTCAACACTCACTTCTCAATCTATGGCGGCTATGACTTCATGTGGCTGCCGCGAGTCACACGTCCGTATGAGAACATTGTCTACAACTCAACGACTAACGCGGCCGGTGCTCTGGTGGCCGATATTCGCGAACACACCAACTACGTGAACTTTGTCGCTCAGGGTTTGAGCGTTGGTGCAGTGTTCCGATATTGATGCCACAGCATATGACGTATGTGTGCATCGAACTTCACAGGCCCGAGTGACAACGGTTGGCAATCACCAAAGTGACGCCAGTCGTTGTTCCTCGGGCCTGTTCTTTTTTGACGGCAGCTGGGCTTCAGGGTTTTCTGAGCAGCCAGTCAACGATCGAAGTCGCGGCTGCCGACTTCACAGGCAGGATCTCAAGCATCCGCGACGCGGCCTTGAACGTTGCCGTTGCCATAGAAAGGCTCTCAGCCGTTTCCCTCAACACGGCAAGCTTTATCGGCGTGCAGAGGGCAAGAATCGCCGGGACGTCACCATACTTCACGGCTCCGGGAATCAAGTTCACGTCGCGAATATCAGTGATCGACGCGAATCGATAGCCATCGGTGTCGCACGCTGCTGAGCTCACCGATGTTCCGGCGATCGCACAGGCCACAGCGGCATGAATTCCCGCACCATTTAATCCCACAACATGCACGTGATCTGGTTTCTCCTCATGATGCTTTGCCGACGAGATCGACGTCAACACATCATGCACTCGCTGAGCGAACAGCGAATGATTGTACCCCAGCGTGAAGCCAGCGAACTCGCGCGAGTTCTTCACGATTGGCATCTGCGCAACCGGCTTGCCGTCGCTGGTGAATTCTCCTGTCAGATACAAATCAGCGGTTCCAACCGCATAGCCCGCTTTGAGCAGTCGATCAACGTCCGCAATTGGCTTGCCCTCCGATGCGAAGATCGCTGACTTGCCGTTGCCGTCAAACCACAGGACTACCTGTCGATTCCAGTTCGGCGGCAAAAAGTAAACGGTGGGAAGCTCCTCGCCATGCGCCTTCAGACGAAGTTTTCCAGCGAACTCGATGAACCCGTCGCGTTGAGTTTCCGCTTCTTTTTCGAACTCCGTTGAACCCGCCGCTGGCAGGGCTCGACCAATCATCACCTCCCATGCACCGCCGATGACGCGGTGAAATTCCTTCAGGCTGACCGCATCGCGGCCAGTCAGTGCTGCAATCTGCTTCTGCGAGGCTGTATCGATTGCCTGCAACAACGCAACTTCCGTCTCTACGGTCTTCGGGGGAGCCGAATGTGTCGCATCGAAGACTGTGGCTTCTTCTTTCGACAATGGCACATAATCTCGTTCCGAAATCTCCTTCACACCAAGCTTCAGCGTGCGGTTGAAGAACTCATACATCATCATGCGGCTGGGATGATTGTAGTTATGCGGAAACGGAAAGTGCTTTGCGTTGACGTTGTCAGGGACGCCCAGCATTGCATAGTGCTTTTTGAGCTCTGGAAATCCTTTTGTCTCAATGTCCACGGTCCAGTCGTTGGCCCCTGACATCGCGATCGGTCGCGGCGCCGCGAGTGCTGCGAACTCGATATTGCCCGTGTTCACTCGCAGATGAGACGCGTTTTCACATGTGCATCCTCCCTGCATCGCGGTCGAAACCATCACGGCAGGAAACGCGGCCGTTACTCGTTCGTCCAACGCTGTGAGTATGAAAGTTTGAGTCCCGCCGCCACTGGCTCCCGTCACGCCGATGCAAGATGTGTCGCAATCGGGACGTGTCGTAATCCAGTCGAGCACTCGAATGGAATTCCACGTTTGCAGCCCGAGAATGTTCAAACATCGCAGTTCGGACTGAGCACTAAAGATGCCCCAGTGTTCGGGGGAACTCAACTCCGGACGCTGCTTTGCGAAGCCGTGAGCCAGCTCGTGCGTCAGAGTCCCGTCGGCGTATCCCATCATGTCATAGAGGAACACCATGCAGCCCATGCGAGCCAGTTGAACGCAGCGAGCCTGTAACGGGTGACGGCCCCCGACCTCAAATTCTTCTCCGCCGGAAGCGATTTCCTTCTTGACCTCTTCGGCACCATGATCGTGAAATCTGCCATTCAGCCAATGACCGTGAGGACTGACAATCGTGGGAAGTCTGCCGCTGGCGTTCTTAGGTCGATACAGACTGCCAGTGACAACCAATCCTGGGCTACTCTCGAAATAGACTCGATCAACCGTGTATTCATCGCGTTCGATTCGCCCGTGTATGGTCGCCTCGATCGGTGGGCGTTCCGGCATCGGCCAAAGCCCGCAGGCGACTTTCATCTGCCGAAGAACGAACTCTTTGCGGGTATTCCATTCCTCCACAGAGCCGGATGGGGTGAACGGGAAATAGCCGTTCAGATCCTTCAACGCCCCCAGACGCGAGTCATCCGGAACTTCAAACGGGGCAACGGAATTCACCGTCGCAGCAAACAGGATTTCCGATGGCAACAGACCGGCAGTGGCGGTCGACGCGGACAGTTTGAGCATTGAGCGGCGATTGAGCGAAGGGCCGGACATGTGAGACTCCTGAGGAAAGCGAGGCGGGACGAGCAGATCGCTTCAGCATATCGAATGCGTTCAGGAATACCACTTTGGCGAAACATCACGGCAGATGTCCCTTTCCTCATTCTCTGTTCGCGGTCCCCATTCTCTGTCCTCTATCCTCAGGGCCTTCCTCCGCCGCCGTGGTTCCGGCTCGACATTCGATTGGCGATCGCCGTGCATCTTCGCCCGCTACTTCACCTTAGCGATCAACTCCTGGAATTCCGCTTTCGCTTTTGTAATTCCGTCCCTATCGTCGACGGTCGTCGCAAGAATTTTTTGCAGAGCACTCACGGCACCCATGGTGGCCGTTACAGCAGGCGATTTGTTGCCACTGCTTTGAGCATGGGAAAGAACGATTCCAACGGCCACCTTCGCCTCGCCCACGGTTTCAGCCCAAACGGTCGGTTTCTTTGTTGCCACGGCTTTGTCAATATTCTGCATCACTTTGTTCAGGTTGTCCGTGACAAACTTGGGCTTGAATGGTCCCTCAGAACCGCCCAATGGAAGTCCGAATTTCCAGATGGCTGCCCCGAGAAGGAGCACACCAATCACCCCGCCAATAATTCCCATGGTCTTGGGATCGATGGAGAACCCCTTGCCACTACTCTTTTTCTTAAGAGCTGGCTCTGCTATCGGTCGAGACGCCATCATCGGCGAAGTCAGTGCCCGCGGAGCCATGGGTTCAGGTGGAGGCGAATAGGCAGGAGCAACGGGACGCGAAGGAGCTTCAGCAGCGACTTCTGGCCGAGGAGCTTCCGGAACAGGCTTTGAGTCAGCTTCTACCGGCGCATTGCTGGATGACGTCGCCGTACTGGCGGGTGGCCTCGACATAGGAGGGGTCGGCGATGTGGACGAAGAAAAGATGTCGTCAAAGACGTCGTCTGGAAGTTCTTCCTGAGTGCGGACTCGCTTCTTGTCTCCTTTTCGCCGCGGCGACTTGCCTTTTGCTTCTCCCTTTGCCGACGTATCTCCATTCGCCTCGGAAGTGGAGCCTTGCGCGTCCATAGCTTGAGTCTGAGAAGGGTCGCCATCGGCGTTGGCCGAAGCTTCATCAACCGTCCCGATTGAGCCTGACGACCCGATTGTTTGGCCTGGTGGCACAACAGACGTTTGGGCAATCGCCATGGCAATCGCAAGGCGAGGCAAATTCTTTGCACGACGCCATCCGCCTCCAGTACCGCATCGCACGGCATCTTCAGCCGTGATCACTCCTGTTTGCGCAAGTGCCTGCAACGCATCGAATGACATTGGTCCCATCATGTGGCCAAACGACATGTAGTACCACGCGTCGGATGCGACAATGGCTGGGGCTGCTGGCTGATCGCCGGGACTCGCCGTCGCAACACTTCGAACTGGTGATGCCATCGCTGGTGCCGGGCTAACCACTTCCGGAGTCGCTGATTGACCTTGTGAACGCCCCGAAACATTACGCGTCTTCGTTGGTCCCGAATCCTCAAACTCAAACGCCAGCTCGGACAGGTC
This sequence comes from Planctomycetota bacterium, assembly GCA_031377305.1. Taxonomy (GTDB): domain Bacteria; phylum Planctomycetota; class Planctomycetia; order Planctomycetales; family Planctomycetaceae; genus SXXK01. The sequence continues at coordinate 14,985 of JANMEV010000551.1, forward strand.
GCTGATCTCTTCAGCAGAATCGCCTTCCGATGTCGCTGATGACTGAAGATCAGCCAAGGCATCGCCAAGCGGCAGCCAGTCACCAGAGTCTTCCCGCACCTGGGCGTCATCACTCAACGTGCCTGAGTTGAACAGCTCAATCAACTCCTCCCCGCTGACTGGGCCGAATTCTTCCATCAACAATTGATAGTACCATTGACCAGACATGACAGTTCCTGAGGTAGAGTCGCTCGATCAAAGCGCTCGGGATCAAATCTCGACGCAATCTGCCGGCAGGTCCGTAACGACCGTCCTGCGCAAAAACACTGTTTTGCTGTCCCAGCATGTTAGCAAATGATTTACCGCGGTACCTTCAGAAATGTTCGTGATTTCCTCTTCGAATTCCACAGGAACGATGCAAAAGATGACCCGGCAGCAACGTAGCCGGCGATTCTGTTCGGGAGAATTGCTTCAACCGCCGGGATTGTTAAGACGAGCGCCAGAACGGGAAGTGCTACCTGAGCGTGAGGCGCCAGCCGATTCGACACAAAGAAATCGCTGAGCCTGAGACGGCAAGGGTCTGTCAAAAAACTCTGATGGATTTAGGCCGTACCGAATTGAGTGAGTTTCGGCTTGTTTCAGGGCTGCCGAATTTCTGGAATTTGCTGACGCTCAGTCCGCCCCACGAAACACGATCCCTCAACGCCATCGATGACAGGGCATTAATCGCCCCGGCGAAAAGGAATCGGTCTGTCTTAGGCTCAGGTCATCTGGGGCATGGCGTGAACGCTGATCGTCGAGGATCAGTCCTTCTTTTTCAATAACCGAGTTCGAATTTCGTGGGCGAGGTCAATCGTTCCATCAACACCCGTTGAGTTCGATTTTGATTGTTCAACAATGGCTGAAGCTGCATCCGTTTCGAATGCCGAGGCCATGTCGGCCAGTGTCGCTTGTTTTGCGGTCGTAATGCATTCCTGAAGAACGGCGATTCTCACAAGACGATTTGGGCACCGGTGAGCCGCAGCGGCTGAGCGTTGCAGTAGTCGTCCGGCTAACTCACGTTTGCCCGCCTTCGACACCAATAGCTTTGCGGTGAGCACGCAGGTGAGGTCCGGATCTCCACGCAGGATCTCGGGAACACGAGTTCGTCTGCCAGTGCGAGTTCGTTCGTCCTCGGGGATTACCGTTTCATCGGCCGCCGCGATCTTTAGACAAATCGCGTCCCGTGCCTTGAGATCCAGTTTCTCGGCCAACGCCAGGGCGACCGTTAGGATTCGAGTGTCCGGTTTCTCCTGAGCGATCAACGCTGCGATGGCCGCTTCAATGCGAGCCTTCAATTCATCGCCTTCGAAACTTTGCTTCGC
>JANMEV010000566.1:0-4315 GCA_031377305.1 Planctomycetota bacterium
ACAGTGGAAGAAAAGATTGCCGAACTGCAGAAACAAAAGCGAGAACTGGCGGACGCGATTCTGGAAGGCGACGAAGCCAGCAGCGTTCTGCAGAATCTGTCCGTGGAAGATCTGGAGTTGCTGTTCTCATAGATGTAAACCGTCATGTACCTGGACAATGCGGCAACAAGCTTCCCCAAGCCCGACTGTGTCTGTGACGCAGTCGACGCCTGGATGCGTGGCGGAGCGGGGTCGCTGGGACGTGGCAATCATCGAGGAACGGACTCGGCCGCTCAAACGGTCGAGCGTTGCCGAGTAACGTTGGCACGCCTGCTTGGAGTTTCATCGCCGTCGCAGGTTGTTTTCACCCTCAACTGTACCGACAGCCTGAACACGGTTTTTCGAGGCTTCCTGAATTCCGGTGACCGAGTGATCGCGTCAACGCTGGATCACAACTCCGTGCTTCGCCCTCTTGAAGCGATGCAGGAATCTTCTGGAATCTCCTACAGGCTAATCGACTTTGATCCCGCGACCGGGCTCATTGACGTCGACAAATTTACTAACGAGCTCAAAGTGTCCGCTGTCAGACTGGTGGTGCTGACACACGCATCCAATGTCACGGGGCGAATTCAGCCGATCGATGAGCTTATCAGCATCGCCCGCAAAGCCGGAGCGGCGGTGCTTTTGGATGCTGCTCAGACAGCTGGACACGTGCCGCTGTCGATGTCAGAACTCAACGTCGACTTCCTCGTCGCTGCTGGGCACAAAGGGCTGCTGGGGCCGCTGGGAACCGGGATTCTTTGCCTGCGAAAAGCGACCGAACATCAGTTGCGGCCACTGCGGTTTGGTGGAACGGGGACCGCCAGCGAATCGCTTGCGCAACCTGATACGATGCCTGATCGATTCGAAAGCGGCAACCCGAACCTTCCGGGAATCGCAGGCCTCGCCGCTGCCGCCGACTGGATTCTTGAACAGTCGGTGCATTCGGTGCATTCGAAAATCGAACGGCTGACTGATCGGCTAACGCTTGGGCTGAGGCAAATCTCGCAGGTTCAAATCCTGAGTGCTCCATCAACCGACAATGCAGGGATCGTCACCTTCTCAATCGGCCATCAGGATCCACGCGACGTCGCCATGATTCTTGACCAATCTTTTGACATCCAATGCCGTGCTGGACTGCACTGTGCTCCGTTGGCCCATCAGACGCTGGGAACTCTGGCTCAAGGCGGAGCGGTGCGATTCAGTCCTGGCGTCTTCACAACAGAGGAAGAAATTGACGCCGCAGTGCAGGCAGTGGATGCCATTGCATCACAGGATTAAAAATCCTGACTCCAGCAGGCGGTAGCAAGCGGTAGCAGGCGGTAGCAGTGAGTACTGGTCGCCACAACGATCGATGCGATTTCGTTTTTTGTGCGTCGTCACATCTCTGTCCCAAATACCCGCGCAGTGGCTGATCGAATGGCACGCATCAACGTTCTCTTCGTTTGTTCTCGCAACCAATGGCGAAGCCCGACTGCGGAACGCATCTTTCGAAACGACCCGCGGTTTTCTGTTCGATCCTGCGGGCTGAGCGACAAATCGCCGCGTCGGCTGCGGGAAGACGATCTGACGTGGGCCGAGATCGTCTTCGTTATGGAATCCAAACATCGCTCGAGGATCATCCAGCAGTTTCGGGATGCGGTTGGGATCACTCCGTTGCATGTGCTGGGCATTCCGGACGACTACCAATTCATGGATCCCGAACTGGTCGACCTGCTGACCGAGCGAGTTGAAGCCGTTCTGAACGAGCCGTAGACACAGAATCCGAGTGTTTTCGCGGAGCGCAAGTTTTTAGTTAGTTGCATCAACCGCTGCCCCGCGAAAGAAATGCGTACACGGCCGCAACTCTCGATGGGCTTGACCCTCCCAGCGGGAGGGTCAGAGTGAATCGGTATCTGCGGCGTTAGTCGATCACAGGAACCTTGTAACTCAACGCGCCGATGGCTTTGCCCTTTTCGACGTTGCGGTAGTTTTCGTGACACATAATGCACTTTTCCATAACGACAGGAATCGCAGTCGCGGCAACGAGAAACTTCTTATCCCCTTCGACGATGACTTCGTCGTACGAGGCTTTGCCAGCAAGGATTTCCCTGATGGCCTTCTTTTCGAAGCCTTCCTTCGCAACATTTTCATCGTTCACCGGGGCGCCACTTGCATCGACCAGACGAACCGAGTGCCAGCCTTTTTTCTCGACGGCTTCGAACAGAGCTTTAAACGCGCTACCAGCTGGCAGGTCGGAATCTTCCTTCACGTAGTGTTCGGTGACAAGAACGATCGCCGTCTTGTAAATGTCGTCCAGCATCCGCACTTCGCGGCGAGCCCGTTCGATCGCTGGGTCTTTCGCCGCTGTCTTCGGCGACGATTCTTCAGCGAGACCATGAGCCGAGATGATCCCAACGCCGCCGGAAAGGGCAAGAAACAGCACTCCAAACGCCAGTCTTCGATTCGTGATCACAGCTTTTTTCCTTGTGAAACGGGCCAGTTAACAAAACAGGACTATCATGTCTTCTTTATAGTATCGGCACCGAAATAGGATGTCAATGTCCTGTTTTTGTATTTTGACGTGACTAAAGGGCGACAACTGGTATCTGATTGTTGTGTTCAGCTCAGAACCATTGCATTTCGTTTGCTCAAACCGGGCTTTACCCCTTCACTTGCAGCCAAGCTTGCGACATAGTTCCAACAGGTGGTTCCTTTGTCATGGATCACCGGCCACTGTTTCGATTGGTATCCTTCATGTTTTCTCAGACGGTCGAATATGCGCTTCGAGCGGTGGTGCATCTGGCGATGCGATCGCCGGCTCCGCAGAAGACGGCCAAGATTGCCGAAGCCACTCAGGTGCCACCGGCGTATCTGGCAAAGGTGCTTCAGGGGCTGAAGGAAAAGGGCATTGTCAAACTTCAGCGAGGAATCGGTGGCGGAGTCTCCCTGGCTCACGGACCCGACCAGTTAACAATTCTGGACATTGTGAATGCTGTCGATCCCATTCAAAGAATCAAGCATTGTCCGCTCGATTTGAAAACACATGGGGCTCGCCTTTGTGCGCTTCACTTTCGAATGGACCAGGCATTGCTTTCAATGGAAACAGCGTTTCGTTCCACCACGCTTGCCGAGTTGTTAGAAGACCCCAACCCAAGTGTCCCGCTTTGTGATCATTGAACTCAATAGGTTTGTTAGCGTGTGAGATCCGGTCCTGCGGTAGTCTTTTCGACCATTGAACGGGAGATTGCTATGCACCGCATACTGCTACTTGGCGCCGGGAAAATTGGCCGTGCGATTGCCAGTTTTCTGCATGCGACGGGCGACTACGACGTTGTTGTCGCTGATGCGGATCCCAAATCGCTTGAAGCTCTGACGAAGATCGTGCCGGTCCGTACGACGATCTGTGATGCGGCCGACGAAACTCAGTTGCGGCAACTTCTGGCCGACCGCGACACCGTGATTTCAGCCCTCGTGTATTCAGCGAATCCAGCGGTTGCTCGCATTGCGGTGGAAACCTCGACCAGCTATTTCGATCTGACTGAGGACGTCGCGACAACTCGCGCTGTGCGACAGCTGGAATCAAAATGTCCGGAAAGATGTATCCTGATGCCTCAGTGCGGACTGGCTCCCGGCTTTATTTCCATCGCAGCCAATCATTTAATGGATCAGTTCGAATCGCTCGACAGCGTCCACATGCGAGTCGGCGCACTGCCGCAGTTTCCCAGCAATACGCTGAAGTACAATCTGACATGGTCGACAGACGGGTTGATCAACGAATACTGCAATCCCTGCGAAGCCATTCATGACGGTCGTCTGCAGGAGGTGATTCCGCTGGAAGGGTATGAACAATTTTCGCTTGACGGCATTCGTTACGAAGCCTTCAACACATCCGGAGGGCTGGGCTCGCTGTGCGAAACGATGCAGGGAAAGGTTCGGGAGTTGAACTATCGTACGATTCGCTACACCGGGCATCGTGATCTGATGGACTTCCTGCTGCGAGGCTTGCGGCTTTCCGATCGACGAGAGCTGCTAAAGGAGATTCTGGAGAACGCGATCCCAGTGACGTATCAGGATGTCGTCATCACGTTTGTCAATGTGGCGGGAATTCGCAACGGTCAGTTTGTGCAAATCAACGATGCTCGCAAAATCTATCATCAGGAAATTGCCGGCCAGCACTGGAGTGCGATTCAAATTACCACGGCGGCGGGCATCTGCGCGGCCGTTGATTTGCATCGAAGTGGCAAGCTGCCGCCTCAGGGTTTCGTGCGACAGGAAGATGTCCCCTTTAAAGACTTCATCACAAACCGCTTCGGAA
>JANMEV010000601.1:0-5345 GCA_031377305.1 Planctomycetota bacterium
CGATTCACCCAACCTTTTCGGATCCTCGATCCGGTGCCTGCTTCGACCCACCAGGCCATATCTTCGATCCAGAATCCATCGACTAAGGTGCCTCCAATATACTGGCTCAAGATGTCCACTTTCGGCTGCCAATCTGGGGAAGAATGTGATTGACATGAAGCGGTCGCTAACGATTTTGGCAACAAAGGGGAAGCACTAGCGGTTGAGCAATAGTTCCAGACGGGGCCAACAAAATCAAAATCATAGATGAACACACCATCCGTGTCGTTGTACGTCCCAGTTTCGCAGATGTGTTCTGTGGCGTTGGTGTTCGGCAATTGCTCGTCAACAAAAGTGAACGAAGATTGGCCAAAACATTGACACTGCAGAGTCAGCAAAATCAGGAAGACTCCAACTTGCCATTTCACAGGAATCATGCTTTTCTCCTCAACAAACCTGGTAGAACTTAAAGGTTGCCGTCCGGCGGACAGACCCATTGGTGAACGTACCGATTTGGAAATTGGTGGTCAAGTCACTCCATCAAGATGCGTTGTTAGATTCACATTAAGTAACACTCGAGCGGCAACCTAAAACTTCAGCGCCCGCTGCACGGCGCGTTCAGGTCAGAGCTCATATTGCGACCGCCGAAACGCTTGACCTTTGCGGGCAATCGATCGAGAGCGAATCGGAAATGACGTTGTAGACGAAATGACCTGCAAGTTGATCATCTGTTCGGGATTTGGTATCGTCGCTCCGAAAGCGTGTGCATGCGAACACAAAAATCGCAAGCAATCCCATCACACTCCTTGACCAAAGAATCATCGCGATGAAATTGAATGCTGTACTTGTGATTTTCCTGGCATGTTCTTCATTCATCGGTTGTTCATCAAGCGTCGCGCCGCCGGTGCCGGTTTTCAAAGTTACAGGAAAGGTGTCATACAAAGGGCAACCGGTCGCCGGAGCCGATGTCACTTTTCGATGCGATGAAGCGAATCGAAGTGCGTTTGGTCGAACAAACGCTGAGGGCATGTATAAATTGACGACGTTTTCCGCAAACGACGGCGCCGTTGCTGGCAAGCATGGTGTCAGTATCGTGTTGATTCCCCCAAGTGCTGCCCCTGCTGCCGAAGTCGCCTCGATCGAATCTGACAATTACGCTCCGCCCGGAATGAACCAGTCCACTGATCCGCCCACGCCTAAGTCGACGCTGCCCGACATCTACAAAGATCCGGCGACATCAGGGCTGATCGCCGTGATCGAAGCAGGTCGTGAGAACGTGCAGAATTTTGACTTGGAATGATCCGGCAGAACGTCGCTTCGTTCCGACATAGCTTTCCTACTCAACCGTCACACTCTTCGCAAGGTTTCGTGGCCGGTCAACATTGCAGCCTCGCAGAAGGGCGATGTGGTAGGAAAGCAGTTGCAGGGGAATCGCGCAGACCAGCGGCTGCAGGTACTCTTCAACGTCGGGAACGTAGATCACGTCGTCGGCGATGCGAGCGATATCCGTGTCACCTTCGCAGGCGATCGCGATCACGGGGCCTCGGCGAGCTTTAATCTCTTCCATGTTGCTCACCACCTTCGGATAGATTCCGCCGCGAGGAATCACGAAAACGCTTGGCGTCTTTTCATCCACCAATGCGATCGGACCATGCTTCATTTCGGCTGCCGGGTAGCCTTCCGCGTGGATGTAGCTGATTTCTTTCAGCTTCAACGCACCTTCCAATGCGACGGGGAAGTTGTAGAGTCGTCCGAGGTATAGAAAATTGTTGAAGTGGAAATACTTGTCGGCGACTTCTCGGACCTTGTCGTGGCACTCAAGAGCCTTCGCCATGGTGTCAGGCATTTCACGAAGCTGACGGATGATTCGCTTTCCGGCCGGATACGACATGTGACGCATGCGACCAAAATAGAGAGCCAGAAGAGTCAACACCGTGACCTGCGACGTGAACGCCTTTGTCGATGCCACGCCGATTTCAGGGCCAGCATGCAGGAACATTCCTCCATCGGCTTCGCGAGCGATAGTGGAACCCACGACGTTGCAAATCGCCAGCGTCGGATGCCCCTTTCGTTTGCACTCACGCATGGCGGCCAAGGTGTCGGCCGTTTCCCCGCTTTGAGTGATCGCGAACACCAGAGTTCGATCGTTCATGGGAGGATTGCGATACCGCAACTCGCTGGCGTATTCAACTTCCGTCGGCATGCGAGCAAACTCTTCCAGCACGTATTCGCCGACCAGGCCGGAATGCCAGCTTGTGCCGCAGGCGGTTAGAACGACGCGATCGATTCGCTTCAATTCCTGAGGCGACAGGTTCAACCCGCCGAGTACAGCCGTGGCTTCGGATTCATCCAAACGACCTCGCAACGCGTTTTCCACTGTCTGAGGCTGCTCGTAGATTTCCTTCAGCATGTAATGTTCGTAGTTGCCGAGATCGGTGTCGGTGGCAACCTGTTCGAGCGTTATGACACTTGGGGCCACATTTCCTGTGCTGCGATGCTCAATCTTGATGCCGGTCGGTCGCAGCACCGCGACTTCGTTGTCCGACAAATAGACGACATCCTGTGTGTAGCCGACGAGCGGACTCGCATCGCTGGCCAGGAAGTATTCGTTCTTTCCCACACCGATGACCAGCGGGCTGCCGCAGCGAGCCGCAATGATCGTATCCGGGCAATCGCGAAAAACGATTCCAAGGCCATAGGTGCCCTTGAGTTGATTCAGCGTCGCAGTGACCGCTCGCAGGCATGGTTCGAGATCGCCGGGCTCGCCATCCAGACGAAGCTGCTCTTCCAGATGATGGGCCAGCAGATGAGCGACGACTTCCGTATCCGTTTGTGACTGGAAAACATACCCAAGTGCCTTGAGCTGCTTCCTCAGGATGTCGTAGTTTTCGATGACACCATTGTGGACGATCGCCACTTCACCGTTGCCGCCAAGGTGAGGGTGAGAATTCTGATCGGTCGTTGCTCCGTGCGTGGCCCAGCGAGTATGACCGATGCCGACCTGACCGTCGACTGGGCTGGTCTTTAGTAGTCCGCCCAGTTCCTGGACTCGCCCGGCCTTCTTTCGCACGCCGATCGTGTTGTGATGCAGAACGGCGATACCCGCACTGTCATAGCCGCGATACTCAAGTCGATGCAGACCTTCCAGCAAAAAGTCAGCGGCCGACCGGTGCCCGACGTATCCAACGATTCCGCACATGAAGATCATCCTGACGCGAAGAGTGGCGAAAGTTCGCAGATTCAAAAACTACATTTCCGTTTGTTTTGACAACTTACGGAAATTGCTTTCTGCAGGTCAATGCGGAGACGCATATTGGTTCAGGCAGACGTCACTGCGACGCCCACGACGCTTACGGCAACCTGCAGAAATGGTGAATTCGCACCCCGTGGAATCGGCAAACTGCGCCGAAGTCTTCAGGAACCGGCGGAATCCTGCATTCGCTGGAAATTCCTTGACTCGCTGCGAACGGATCGTGAACTGCAGCTTGCAAGGCGACTTCTATCCGTTTACCCTCAGCAGCGGGAGAAGAATCCTTTGTGCCGGGTGTTGTCAGAGGACGACTCGCCGGAACGCGATAGAGTTAAATTTTCGTCGAGAACCTTGGGCTAGTGCTCTGCCAATGCTTGATTTTGGGATAGGATGGGCATTCTTGCCCGTCGAATCGCAGTCGGACAAGAATTACAGTTTAGTTTAAGCGTTGCCAAAGCACTAGAGCCCGGTGGCTGATGGTCTTCTGTCAGAGCGTGGTAATCGGTGTCGGTACGTTGCTGGGATTTCCTCTTGCCGTTCGCCAGTCGTTTTCGCGGGCCGCTTTGGTCTGTTTTTCTTTTTGTCGGAGTCTTCCGTGGTTCATTCTGCGCGTCGATTTGACTTGCAAGTGCTGTTTCCCAGGATGGTACTTCCGGGGCTTCTGTTTTTGATGAGCGGTTGCGGTGGCGGCGATTCGGCGGCTCCCGCTGCGACAGATTCTGCGGCAACTCCGGCAGCGCCCGCGGGTGAGGCTTCCGCGAGCAGTGCTCCAACTCCGCCGGCTGCGACCGGAATGACTCCACCAGGTTCGGGTGATCTATCGGGATCCTCCAGTGAGGCTCCGGGAGCGAGTGGAATGCCAGCCGGAAACAACGCCGGAATGTCGTCGTCGTCCGGATCAGGATCGAGTGCCGGCATGATGTCAGGCGGCGGCGGACCGTCTGGACCTTCTGGAAGTGGCTATCCCGGAATGGGAATGCCGGGCGGTGGTGCTTCAGGCAGCAGCTATCCGGGCGGGGTCAATCCCAATGGAGCTCCTGCCCTTCCAGCGAGACCCGGCAATTATGCCACATGGACCGACAAGCATTTTCTTGACGCAGCTCGCGAACGCGATCCAAACCTACTGGCTGCAATTGATAGTAAGGTCAAGTCGGCACCCGGTGACCCGCAGGTGGCTGAGCTGCTCGCAAGTATCCTTTTGGCCAGCGTCGAAAAGCCTGCTGCCAATGTCAACGGTACGCCCGGCAGTGGAATGCAATCCGGCTATCCCGGCATGGCAAATCCGTCAGGAGATGCCGCGATGTCGGGCGGTTCCGGAGGCTCAGCTGCCGAAGGCTTGGCTCCACCCGGCGACTCCGCAGGTGGTCCGCAAGGGTTGATGCCGCCTCAAAGCCGATTGGAAACACGGCCCTTTAATTCGCTGGCGGTGGATTCTATCTCATTGATGATTGCCGAATCTGCGACCGGCTATCTGCAAAGTCCGGCCGTTGGTGCGGTCGCTGGTCGAGCCGGTTCCATGGTTCCTGGGCAGGAAGGTCTTTCGCCGCCGTCTCAGGATAGTGCCGCGACATCTGGTGGACCTCCTGAAATGGGGACCGATTCAGATTCCTACGTTCCTCCCGGCAGCTCCAGCAGCCCGTATCCTGGCGGGGGGGCCTATCCCGGTATGCAGCCCGGCGGCATGGGAATGGGCGGCTCACAGACTGCAACTGGTGGATTGGATACTGGTGGATTGGATAATCGTAAGCTGGTCGAGCACATCGTTGATGGACTGGTGAAGAATGGTACTCCCAAGGCCTGGCAAACGGTTTACGGAATTGCCGCAGGGACTGTCAAGACGCCTGTGGATTTGACCAATGCGTCTCAGATTGTTGTGTTAAGCCTGTTTCGAAATCTGGACAAGAATCAGGCCACGATCGAACAGATTTTGTTGTCTCTGATTGATGGCACTGCCGCTGTTCCTCCGGAAAGTCGAGCGTCATGCCTGCGAGCGATGTCCACAATTTCAGCCACGGCAATGGATAAGCTGACGGGCTTCAAGGCCATGGCGGCAACCGCTGTTCCCAGCGGCATGGGCGGACCAGGCATGGGAATGGGTGGGCCGGGAATGAGTGGG
>JANMEV010000618.1:0-3261 GCA_031377305.1 Planctomycetota bacterium
CCAGTCCGCCTGCTCCTGGCTGCCATTTCGACCCCTGCTGATCTCGCAGCCCTGGCAATTCCTTCCATGTTGTCGCGCCGTCGGTTGAGCGAAACAAGGCGGCATCTTCGACTCCCGCATAGACGGTATCGACATCGGTCAAAGACGGTTCCAGATGCCAGACACGCTTAAAATCCCACGGATGCGGAGTTCCGTCGTACCACATATGAGTACCGGGGTTTCCTTCGTAGACAAACCTGTTGCTTGCGCCAGGAGGTAGGCCGCTGGTCATATCAGGAGCTGGCTCGCCTCCCGGTTGTTCCCACGTGATTCCGCCATCACTGGACCGCTGAATCACTTGACCGAACCAGTCACTGCACTGCGAGGCATAGATCCTGTTTGGATCGACCGGCGAACCCTTCGTGTGATAGATGGACCAGCCGCCGAACAAGGGCCCGGCGACATCCCACTTTTCTCGTTTGCCATCCGATGAAAGTATAAAAGCACCCTTTTTGGTGCCCACAAGGACTCGAACGCGGCTCATCAGGAGTTTCCTTCTCTGTCGCTCGAAAATGCTTTAAATGCGAACCGGATGTCGACTAAACATCAAAGCCACTCGACTATGAACTTTCCGACTCTAATTGACGAATCGGCATCCCGTCAAATCGACAGCGGAACAAAAAAGTTTCGAAATTGTGGTCATCGGCAGATTCAGATGGATCCGTGCATTCGCGAATCTTCGGTGTCGCCGTTCGTGCGATCCTAAAGCCAGTTCGAGCCTCGACTGGAAGACCGACGATCAGGTCCGCTTCAAATCGTTTCCGATCCCAACGGATGGGCACCTTCCGACAGTGACGCGGTATCCGGAGCGAAATCCAATTCTTGCAAGCTTGGTTGAACTCGCGGAAGACTGGCAATGGAGTTCGGCGTATACTCGCTGCCAGCGTGCTGACGAACGCCGTTGGCTGGCAATTCCCGTTGATCCGCCGTTACCGCGAAACTGGCGTTTACGGGTAAACAAAGTCGCGACTGAGGCAGAACTGAACGCACTTCGCCGTGATGTCAAACACGGCATACCGTTTGGTGACGCCAACGGGACCAAAAGCAGTGCCGTTCGACTTGGACTCGAAACCACGACACAGCCAAGACAAAGACCAAAGAAAGAGACCTGACCCCTTTATTCCTCAGATCTCCAGAAGACCATGCATCGATGCTCTGTCAGCCATCACGGCATCCAGTTCCGCGTCATCAATGTGAATCATCGATGGTGGATGCAGCAAGCCTCTCCACGAAACAGTGGGGGCGTTGGTCTCGACCGCAAGCACCACGTCAGAGACAGACTGCCCGGGTTCAATCGTCCCGTCGTCCTTCGACACACGCTCAGTCGGTGAAGGATCAAATACCGTTAACTGCACGGCAGCAGTGGCCAGTGTGTCTGGCAGAAGGTGGGGACTGTCAAGGCGTTCATGATTTGCTGCGATTGTGAAATCAGCAGGAACACTCCACAAGCCGATTTGTCCGGTCGAGCTGATCGCTCGGATCCAAGCGCGGTACACGCCAGCCCCAAGGGCGGTCGTGGGAGAGTGCGTTGTCGTCGTCGCAGAAAATAGCTGCTCCCGGATGATTTGAGACTGTCCACCGATCTTGTTTACCCAAAGATCGTATCTGGCCGCGCCATTGACTCCTTTCCAGGAGAACGTCGGGGTTGTATCACTCGTCGGTCCGGAAGGTGTCAGAAGTTTCGTCTGGCCGCCAATGGTAACATCCATCGGAGCTGACCATTGACTTCTAAGACCCTGAGCCGTCTCGGCCCGAACCCACCAGCGGTATGGTCCGTCATTCAGGTTTGCTGTTGGCGTAAACTGTGTGGAGGTGATGTTCTTCGGATTCAGTGTGGTGGCGCCGGTCGTGAGATTCTGAATGAAGAATTCGTATTTGGCGGCACCGGCAAGCGCGTTCCACGCAAACGTAGGGGTATTGTCAAAGGTAGAACCTGGCCCCTGAATCAACGTCGGTGCACCAACGATGCTGAATTTGGTTTCTGTCGACCACGCGGTGGGTTCACCAGCAGTCGTGATCCCCCGAACCCAGATACGGTAGTTTCCGAAGGGCAATGTGTCTGGACCCGTGTACGTAGTCGATGTCACGTTCGTGTTGCGCACAACTTGAGTTGCACCGGTGCTGAGATTGTCGATCCAGACATCATAATGATTGGCACCAGGAAGTGGATTCCATTTGATCACCGGCGTCCTGGAAAACGAAGCATTCTGGCCCTCGGAAATTGTTGGGGCGACCGCAATCCTGAATCGAACTGACGCACTCCATACACCTGGGAGATTGTCTAACGCGATGCCACGCACCCAGACACGGTAGGTGCCGACTGGTAAATCTGATGAAACGGTGAGCGACGTCGAAGTCACGTTCGTATTGCGAACGATCTCACTCACATTATCGCTGAGAGTATTGCTGATTTTGTCAATCCAGACGTCGTAGTGGTGGGCCCCTGGCAGGGCGTTCCAGGTGAGCGTTGGGCGAAATGTTGTCTGCTGCGCGGCAGGATTGTTGGCAATCACTGGCGCCATGATCGTGAAAAAGTCACTCTGTGACCATGTCGAGACGACTGTCGCACCGGCCTTCGCACGAACCCAGACCTGGAAGCGGCCGATTCCAAGATCCACCGTTGGAACGTATGACGTTTCGGTGGTTGTTGCCTGGTGAAAAGGACTGCTGTTCGTACTGAAATTGCTGATCCAAACTTCATAGCTGTCGGCAACGGGAACGGGCACCCAACTGATGGCAGGACGTTGACCGGAATTTGACCTTGGCACCGTGACCGCAGGTTTCGAAAGCGCGACAAAAACACTGGACGTGACACTGTTGCCAGCAATGCCAGAGTCAATATTGCTGGTCGATGACTGAACGGTGAAGCGGCCGGTCGTGAGGGAATTCAGCGTCGGCGTAAACTTCAGTCCGGCATTGGCCTGAGCGAACGTGATAAAGGCCCCGCTACTGATCGGTGTGGTGCCGTTATTCTGAAACAGCGTTCCACCCGTGATGTTTGTAATCTTGAAATGCGTCACTTCCGCACCATCGGCCGCATTGCGGCTGATCACAAGTCCGGCTGATGTCTGTACGTTTGCAAACGTCCTGGCATTGGTCACCCGAGGCGTATCAGCCACGGCGTTGATCGTGATATCGGCCGTCACTGTCGATCCGCCCAGACCGCCGTCGACATTGCTGGTCGAAGCCTGCACCGTGAAGTGGCCTGTCGCATTGGAATTC
>JANMEV010000622.1:0-8886 GCA_031377305.1 Planctomycetota bacterium
AACATGTAGATGATCCGCTTGGCCTTCGGAGCAAAATGCGGTGCTCCGAGAACGCCACGGTCCGAGGATTCGCTTGCCGCAGCATCGCCGGCCAGCATGTCAGTCAGAGCAATACTGCCCAGCCCGACACCAGTCCCGGCCAGAAACTGTCGGCGATTTTCAGTCGTTGGAAATAAGTTCATGGGGCGTATTCCGTCGTCAAGACTCCAGACTCAGTCGGACCGTCTTTGACAATTCGAGTTACAAGATTCGATCGTCTCAACTCTACCGGCTCGGAGCTTTTGAGGCTAGCATGAAGTTCCATTGGAAATCGGACTCTCCATGCGCGTTCAGCAGCAAGGCTCTTCAGTCGCGTCTTGATCGTTGAAAACGATAAACGGCAGGAAGGCCGAGTTTGGAGCGAACGGAGTGAGTGAAACCCCTGAGCTTGGTCGAAGAGTGCAGGGTCGGCTAAGCCTTCGGCAACGGCGCAAATCCCGGGGTTTCCTTCGTGTGGTTCCGTCCAACCGCGGCGACCCTGCCGGGGAGTCACCGATTCTAGGTCTAACAGGCGAATCGCTTGCCGAAGGATCAGACACAGTGAAGAATTCGGGGATTGGAACCCAATTGTTTCTTGCATGTCCTTAGCCGGAGGTAGTTCGAATGCGGTGTCTCTTAACTCTCAGTTGTATGTTCATTATCGGCAGTGGGTCACTTTATGCGCAGGGTGAGGCCAAACTGCCGGCCAACACGCTCTATGCATGTAGCTTTCGCGAAAACAGTCGGCTCTACACGATCGATCCCGTAACCGGTGACGAAAAGGAAGTCGGCAAAATCGGGGAAGAGGCCACGGACATTGCGTTTATCGGGAAGCAACTTTACGGGTTATCATTTAATTGCATTTTTGAAATCGACCCTGCAACAGGGGAAGCATCGGCAGCTTTGCCGCACGGGATCGAGAATCTCAATGCTCTCGTGGCGATGCCAAACGATTCCACGGGATTTTATTCTGCGGCATCCGTTGCGGTTGATCCCAATCAGGGCGCAGTCTTTGTCCGAATAGACCGAACGACTGGAAAGGGCACGATTATCGGCCGACTCGGAAGAGGCCTTTCGTCAGCGGGTGACTTTGTTTTCTTCGACGGTAAACTTTATGCGACGCTCAACAATGACACGACGGCAACAACGTGCTGGGCAACGATCGACCAAAAGACCGGGAAGGCCACTGTAATTTCTGATACCACACGCGACGGGATCTGGGGGCTGGAAGTACGGAATGGGAAAATCTTTGGATGCACAAAGTTGGGGTTAGTCATGACGATCGAACCAAGGACCGGTGGATCGACCTTGTTCGGCACGACAGGTCTCGTACTTGGCGGGATGGCAAAATCCCCATGAGACATTCGTTGTGCAGTGCGCAGGGTGGCCGGTGTGGGCGTAAGTGGAATGAGTAAAATCACGGAGCATGGTTGATGAGTGCAGCATCCGCTGAACCCGCGGCAAACTGAACACATCCCTGAGTTTCCTTAGCGTTGCTCAGTCCAACCCCGGGCGCCCGCCGAAAAGTATTTCGACTTGCGATATTGTTGTCCCTTCTCCCCCGCGTCGGGGGGAGAAGGTGGCCGATAGGCCGGATGAGGGGGTAGCTTAGACACGATGTTCGAGCAAAAGCCCCCTCTCCCTGCCCTCTCCCCCAATTCGTTTGCGACCGAATGCATCACATCAACAACGAGATATACACGCAAACGAATCGAGGGAGAGGGGACAGCAACCGCAAAATCTCGGTGACGATTACGAGGTGAGTGCCAAACAAAGTCGCCATCTCGCTCCGCCGAGATGAGCATTGTTTCTGGACCGTCCTTCAGCCAGCCCATGCCTCCATGTGTGATGACGTCGTTGAAGGACTTTCGTCAGGACAACGTGTGGTGTTATCAACTGCGGGCCAGAATTAAAGGCTCGTCTCGACGGAGCGAGACGGCTACATTGCGAGGCATCGGGCCACAACTCTGGTCCTGCAAATGGCAGACCACGCCAGACTTTCAAAGGCCTGATCAGCAAAATCGAGGACAGACACCGATGACACACTCTTTGGCTGCAATTCCGCTGGTTCTTGTATTCGCCTGGGCCGCAATTGGGTGCGACGTGGATCAACCTGCGACGGATCATGACGGCATTCTTCCGATGCACCAAGAACTCCCGGTGGTAAATCAAACGAAGGACGAACCTGAGAAACTGCTGAGAATAGACCTGGATGATCCTGAAGCAGCATTGGCAACTCCCTTTGCTGACGTCTTATCTGGGGTAAAGAAAGTCGGTCACCTCAAACAACACATGACGGTACTAATCTATCTCGACGATCCGCGAATTGAAGTCTCAGTGGCGACGGAAGGGCTGACACTGTCGACATTGGACGACGCCTTCTTCGTGAGCATTCATGGGATACCTGCATCCCTCAAGGATACCGCGAGAACCGGCAAGGAGTTTTGTCGATTTTCTAAATCGCCCAAGGACGACGGAGCAGCAATTGACCAATGAGTCGTCGATCACCAAACTCGCCTAGACAAAACTCTGAGCTTCATTCGTGACGTGCATGAACGCCGAGTGGAACTTGACTTGAGAAGTTCGTTTGAAGACGATCTTCCTTTTCGCATTTATGCGCAGATCTATTTCGGCAAACGGCAAGAAAACCCCACGAAAGAGTGAGGCAAATTCATTGGAGAAGGTCTACTTCGTCAGGGTGGCCGAGTTTGGAGCAAACCGAGTGAGTGAAACTCCGGATCGTGGTTGAACGCCAGCATCCGCTGAATCGTCAGCAGCATGCACAAATCTCGGGTGGTTACGATCGCTGGATGCGTGCCCAACAAAGTAGCCATCTCGCTCCGCCGAGATGAGCCTTGTGTCTGGCCCGTCATTCGGCCAGCCCATGTCTCCATGTGTGATGACGTCGTTAAAGGACTTTCGGCTGGACAACGTGGCGTGTTATCAACTGCCGGCCAGAAATAAAGGCTCGTCTCGACGGAGCGAGACGGCTAGGCATCACCACAAACTCATACACATGCCAGCGACCAGTCCTGATACGATGCTGAATGGCCTCAACCACCATGCTCGAAACTTTAGGAGTGTCGAGAAGCGCATTGCACTGCACCTGGTCGAGCCATACTTCCATCTCGGGGAAAAATGGTACGCATAAGTGTCAGACCGGTGTCTGCGGTTGGCGGCACGTTTCGATTCTTCAGCTCGTCCGCCTGTTGAGCTGTCCGATCCTCCCCCTGTTTCGGAATGGCTCCGTGGAGATGGATCGTCACGAAATAGTGTCCATCCTCGACCTCCCAATGCGGCAGCCGACCGTACCAAAATCCGGTTGTCACAGGCCTGCGAATCATGCCGCTTACGATACCCAAAGAGACTCGTCAATGCCGCGAGTTTCTATCGGAAAGGACAGCGTTGGTCGGTCCTTTCTGCCGGAAAGGACTTTCGAGCGAAGCTCGAACCCGTGCGTCGTGCAACAGCCAAACCCGGCCGACTTCGGTAGACCACGTGCACTCCGGGTCGCGGCAGGACGCGACGAGTCCTGCCCGGCAGGCAGGACCTGCAAAAACGCTGCCTTTTCCTAAGGAAAAATATTTTTGGCGCAGCTTTCACGCAAACGGTGGTTTGAGGATAGAGGGGCCAATTTTTGTGGGTTGGAATCCGTTGTCTGACGTTGGTCAGACCTTCCGGTCAGCAGTTTTTGAAGTGGTCCCGGGGCAATTTCACTTTCCGGAGGGCACTTCCAATGCTGATCAATTCCTGGCTCACACTCGTTAAAAACTCGCTTCAAAAATCCAATTCCCGCAGCTCGGCTAAGGGCAGTCGCAAGCATTCACGAAGTGTAGTCAGCACACAGGCAGCCGCGGAAATGCTGGAAACACGGGCTCTGCTGACTGCCAACTTGTTAGTTGATGGGGGATTCGAATTGGGACAGCAAACGCCCGGGACAGCAACGGTCGCAAACCCCGGGCACTCGTGGGGTGCCTGGACTTCCTCCGATTCAACAACGGCTCTTCTTGGGATGCCGTATGCAGGGATGGCAACCTATGAGGGCGTCGAAGCTATGCACCTCGGCAATGGTTACGGCCCCGGCGCTGTTAATCAATTCTTCGCAACGACTATCGGCGTCGAATACGAGGTGTCGCTAGCGATCAAGGGCTGGCTCAATGGATCTGGCCATGTTCGGGCTACGCTGACGAATGGGGCGAATACTGACCTCGTAGCAAACTTCCACAATCCGGGCGGGGCATGGGTCAGCAATACATTTTCTTTCATAGCGACTGGCACGTCGACCAATATCAAACTTCAGAACGTCTCCGGCGCCTCGACGATCGATGACGTCTCCGTTGCGCCGAACGTTGCGGCAGTCATGTCGATCGGCGACGCCAGTGTCACAGAAGGCAACAGCGGCACGAAGGTGCTCAGCTTCCCTGTGACGCTCAGCAATCCGGTGGATGAGGCTGTGTCGGTCGATTATGCGACTCAGAACGTCGACTCTCAGGTCGTTGTGACCGTTGCCCCGACTTCTGTCCGACCACGCTGCAGGGAGCCACTGGCTTGACATCGACAGGAATCATTCTCGAGCCTGGGATGACGGTGACTGTGACGGCAACGGGAACGGCAACCTGGGGCGGTCCCACACTGGTGATGACTCCGAACGGCTGGGCTGGCGGCGGCTATCCGCTGGCCGGGTCAGGATTTTTCCTGCCCAATGTGCCCGCATTTGGGTTGGTTGCACAGATCGGAGATGCGGCACCCGTTTTTGTGGGCAGCGGTCCCATTGTGCTTTCGGGAGCGGGAGAATTACGGTTTGCCGTGAACGATGATGCATATGGCGACAATCGTGGGACCGGATTCGTGGTTACCTCCACCGTCTCCCCCGCACCAAACGCGGCGACTGCAGGTAGCGACTATGTGGGGAAGACCGGCACGCTGACGATTCCCGCTGGGAGCACTACGGGAACAATCAATATCACAGTCAATGGCGATACCGTAATCGAGCCGGATGAGACGCTGAGAGTATTGCTCAGCAATCTGCAGGCTAATGGACGCGATGTGCAACTTCAGGGGCCTCAGTTTTTCGCCACCGGCACGATTATCAACGACGACTTCAACACGGCCCCGGTGGCGGTTATCGATTCTGTCTCAACGGATGAAGCGAGTGCATTGACGTACAATGTGCTCGGCAATGACTCCGATGCAGAAAATAACATCGTGGCGAGCCTGACAGCGGCGATCAGTGCCCCGACCGCCGGAGTTCTGACGGACAACGGCAGCGGATCGTTCACTTTCAATCCGAGCGGTGCGTTTGAATCTCTGGCAGCTGGTGATTCGGCTCAGGTCAGCTTCGGCTATCGGATCGAAGATGCCTACGGCGCGACCTCCACGGCGACGGTCATCATCACAATTAACGGCGTGAACGATGCCGCGACGATCAGTGGTAACAACGCAGGAACACTGACCGAAGATGGAACTGGCGACAATGGAAGCCTAAGCGTCAGCGATGTGGACAACGGCGAAAGCGTCTTCCAGCCGCAAACCGGTGTGACAGGCATATATGGCACGTTCAGCATCGACGCGGCGGGCAACTGGAGTTACACACGCACATCGAATCTCGATGCAATGAATGCGGGTGATGTTCTGGCAGACGGCTTCACAGTGGTCTCGGCTGATGGGACGGCATCTCAGTTGGTCACCATCACAATTACTGGCGTCAACGATATCGCCTCGATCACTGGCGACAATGCTGGCTCGATGACCGAAGATGGCTCGGGTGATAGCGGAGTTCTCACGGTCAGCGATCTCGATGACGCTGAAAATGTCTTCCAGCCGCCGACCAGCGTGACAGGCACTTACGGCACGTTCAGCCTCAACGCGGCTGGCAACTGGAGCTACATACGAACGGCCAATCTGCAGTCGCTGGCTGTGGGTGAAAGTGTCGCTGACAGCTTCATAGTCGTTTCGCTCGACGGCACGGCAAGTGAAACAGTCACAATCACCATCACTGGTGAGAACGATGCTCCGGTGATGACCGGTGTGGCTTCGAATCATGTCGATGTCTGTGATGCTTCAGCCAATAAAGTCGTCACGATCTCCGGATCATTCAGCGACATTGACACGTCCGACACGCATACGGCGACTGTCAATTGGGGCGACGGAACGAACTCGACTGTTGCTATGAATCAACTGGCTAATACTCTGGCTGGCAGTCACAATTATCAGAATGGCGGTATCTACACGGTCACCGTCACCATCAATGATGGGAACGGTGGAACGGCGACATCGACGACGACCGCCGTGGTTCAGGGTGCTGGCGTCGTGAACGGCACGCTGTACATCATTGGGACTCCGGGTCGCGACCACGTGAACCTGAAGTTCGATGAGAAGAAGAATGAACTGAAAGTTGATGTTAAACTGAACCAAACAGGTGGCTCTGATGGCGGCTTTGATGGAGGCAGTGATGGAGGCAGTGATGGAGGTCACGATGGCGGCAAACAGACCTTTGCGATCTCATCCATCAATCGCGTCGTGGCTTACCTGTGCGACGGTGATGACCAGTACAACGGAGGCTCAGACGGTGGAAGCGACGGAGGTTCTGCCGCCGCCATTTCTCAGTTCGTTTTCGGTGAAGCTGGTAACGACAACATTCAGGGTGGTCGAGGGAAAGACGTCCTGAGCGGCGGCTCCGGCAAGGATGACATCAAGGGCGGCCGTGGAGCCGACATCCTCATCGGCGGAACGGGCAACGATAACTTGCAGGGGGGCCGAGGCAACGATCTGATCATCGGCGGTTCAACCGCCAATGAAAATAACCTGACCGCACTCGACCAGGCTCTTGCTGAATGGAGCATCGATCATCTGACCGCCGCACTCAGCTTTATTGGCACGGTCACGGACGACAACGAAAAGGACGATCTGTTTGGTGAAGATGGCAACGATTATCTGCACTACGGAAACGGAGACAAGCGTAAAAACTGATCGCTCCGTGTGATCACGGAGAACACTGCAAGGTATTTGTCGACCGCAAAAGACCCGCACTGCATGCAGTGCGGGCATTTTGGGTTTCCTGGCAATGGGTCCAATTCAGTCAGTGAACTGTTTGTGGAATCGCAAAACCCATCGCTGACATGGCAGACGTCTTGTTTTGACTACTCCGGTATAAGCACTTGCTCAAGGATGCTTGCTGCATCAATGCATCACACCAAAACCTGTGAATCTATGGTCATGGTCTCGTCGAGCACGAACAGTATTCGGCGTACAAGGCTGCTAATGAAGGAGTTCCGTGCTAGCATATGTTTTGGCTGGAGACTGACGTTTGCGATTCTGTTGTAGGAACTCGCGGCCTCTACGCTGAACACTCACGGTACTTCTTCTTGACGATGGCCGATACCGACCCAGTTTCGTTGTGGATCGAAGGGTTGCAAAGGCGATCGATCAAAAGCTCACTGATGGAAGTATGGCCGCATCGACAGCGATGATCATCGGGACGCCGGCCTATATGTCGCCCGAACAGGCAGACCCATCGTCGAAGGATATCGACACGCGAACCGACGTCTATGCACTTGGGATTGTGCTCTACGAATTGCTGGTCGGCTCGCCGCCGCATGATACCGGCAGCCTGCCACGCGGTGCGATTCTCGAAGCGTTGCGGATGATTCGCGAAGTCGATTCGCCTCGCCCCAGCACGAAGGTGCGATCTTCAATCTCTCTGCCTGAAATCGCAGCAAGCCGCAACATCGACCCGGACAAGCTGGCTCCGCTGCTGCGTGGCGAACTCGACTGGATCGCGATGAAGGCTCTCGACAAAGACCGAGATCGTCGATACGAAACGGTCAGCGGGCTGGCTCGCGATGTGGAGCGTTATCTGGCCGGCGAAGTCGTGGAAGCTCGACCGCCAAGCACGATTTATCGCATTCAGAAATTCGCTCGCCGAAACAAGGGACAAGTCATCGCGGCCGGTTTGCTGCTGCTGACGATGACTGCTGGAATCATTGGCACAACATGGGGATGGCTTGAAGCGAAGAAGCATGAGCAGACCGCAAAGAATGAGCTGATCGCCAAAGAGCAGGCAAGAGAAAACGAAGCGACCGAACGAAAGTACGCCGAGGCCGTGGCGGACTTTGTGGTGCGGGACATTCTGGCGTTAACCAGTCTGGAAGGTCGGCTGGAAAATGACGAAGGCAGGTCGGGTCTGAACAAAGACAGTACCTTGCGAGAACTGCTTGATCGAGCGGCCGAAAAGCTGAAGACTCGCACGGATCTTGAGCCCCGCACAAAGGCTCGATTGCTGACAATCATTGGCGAGAGTTACGTAAATCCTGGTGCGTTCCCGAATGCCATCGAAACGTTCGAACAGAGCATTCCGATCTATGCTGAACTCGTCGGAAGCGACCACCTCGACACATTGACCGAGCAGGACCTGCTTGTGCTGGCGTACTCTGAAAATGGACAGGACGACCTTGCACTGCCGTTGGCTCAGGAGGTTCTTGCCAGGAAGATTACCTTGTTGGGACCGGATCATACCGAAGTCCTTACGAGCAAACGGATGCTGGCTAAACTTCTTCGAAAAGCCGGCGATCATGCAAAAGCCGTGAACATGCTGGAGGAGACACTCGCTGGGCTGACGTCTTTGCACGACCCCCATCATCACGATGTGCTCACCAACATGTATGATCTCGCGCTGGCGATGAACTCGGCCGAGCAACCAGAAAAAGCGGTGCCGCTCCTGGAAAAGACACTGGCATTGCAGAAAGAGCATTTGGGCGAGAATCACCCGGATATGCATGCCACCGCTGAAAAACTTGGGGAGATGTACAGCAAGGCAGGCGAGCTCAAGAAGGCTCAACCGTTGATCGAGCAAGGCGTCACGTGGGCGAA
>JANMEV010000476.1:0-4972 GCA_031377305.1 Planctomycetota bacterium
TGAGATCGATCAAATTCGGTATCCGGCCAGCGCGCGACAACGCCCTGCTGCAACCAGGAATCGACGTAACGCCGAAATCCAGGATCGCGCGCCGTAAAATACTGAGCTCCATGATCGAAGGTGACATGGCCTTCGACACCATCGACTCGTCGGTTCGACATTCTCCCACCGACACTATTGCCTTTGTCGAAGACGGTGACTGGTAAACCATGGTCGGCCAGTGTTCGAGCTGCACACAATCCGGAAATTCCTGCACCAATCACCGCGACGCGCGGGACAGGATCGAATCGAGGCCTCGCAACACGTGCCCGGTAAGATTCTGTGTCCAGCCGCTGCGCATGTTCTCTGGTTGAACGCGGCCGTACCGTGCCCAAAATTTTCGTTTCGGGTTCGAAAGGACGATCAAACTGCCCGAGGCACCACAGCAATCCGCCGAACGACGCAGGATCACGCCCGTCGAGCGCGTAACGATGATTGAGATCGATTAAGAGTTTCAATGCGTCCTGTGGCAACTTCGTCCAGTTCAAAATCGCTTTGCCCCACGTCATTCGCACGTTGTTGTGAAGCTCTCCCTGCCTCAGCAGCGACGTCTGCGCGGCATTCCAAAATGCGTCGTTCGTTTGTGCTCTGGCCAATTGCTCCCACGTATAAAGCTCTGGACGCGGATCGGCGGTATGCGTCTGCAGTGTGGCCTGCGCCCATTCCGGAAGTGCTGACCATTGGTCGTGATCGGCTCGATGAAAGCAAAACGCATACGCCAACTCGCGCCAAATCAGCAGTTCATCGAGATATTTTCCGCCACCCTCGCTGCTGATCGCGGCGGCCTCCCGCGCAATCCGCATGGGCGATACCATGCCGTAGTGAAGATAAGCGGACATGCGACTGACTCCATCGACCAATGCGTTGTTTCGTCGAGCGGCATAACGGCCCAGTCCAGTCTGGAGGAATTGATTCCAGCGAGCGTAACCCGCATTCGAACCACCCTGCGTGTCGACTACCGGCCCCACGGAATGGTCGATCTCACAACGCGACACCAGTTCGGGTAAATCAGCTGACTGCAGATCAATGGGTTGGAACGGGAGCGTGCTGTGATCGAAGGGGCGCACCGCAGAATTCATGTCCGGCCACGCACGAGTCAGCCGCTCACTGTACAACTTCTTTGTGGCACTTCGGAACTCAAAAGCTCGTGTGTAGTGCCGTTTCAGCAATCGCATGGGAGCTACGCAGGCCGTGTCCACGCAAATCACAGCCGTGGCGACCTGACTGGCCAACGCTGTCAGGAATCGACGTGGCGGATCGACCGGCATCTCCTCAGTGACCACGATCATTGCCTGTTCGGCAAGAGTCGTCAGGTGCGAGCCACAGTCGTCGCGAGTCGCCAGATGAAAAACATAACTAATCCCGCGCCGCAGAAACTGCATTTGGACATCGCGCGCTCCTTCCAGCATGAACATGTGATGCCGGTCAGACGAGTAATCGTAATGCTGTGAGATGGCCTGGTACACAAGCAGCGGCAAACGCTGCTGATCGGCCATCCTGATGGCCACCTCTAAAGCAGGATTTTCATCGGCTCGCAGGGCAGTCCGCATCCAGTACAGGACGAAACGTCCATTTTCATTCGTGCCTTCCGAATGAACGCGGATTCGCTCAGAAAGATGAGCGGGCAAATCTGCAATTTGATGGTTCACCATTGGGGCAAGTATTCGAAATTTGGCAGCGAAGATACAAAAACTTCGTTAAAACAACGCTTAGAGATCGGAGCGAGGGAATCTGAATATCGTACGCACAAGCAAAGGCCAGATCAGACTGCGGTCGAAATACTGATCGACATTACGTGGGCGAACCGTTCCGAGTGATATTTCATAACAGAACCAAGCATTAAAAACCTGCACATCTCAATGTCCCATAAAAAAATTTACTTGCCGACAAAAGTCTGCATCGGTTGTGATCGGCAGTTTCGCTGGCGGAAAAAATGGGCAACGGTTTGGGACGAAGTAAAGTTTTGCAGCGAACGTTGCCGCCGACAGAAAAGCGCGGGAAACTCGAATCCGCGATCGCGTTGAACATGGACGAGGATCAAATCATGTCATCCCCAAAGATTCCGCTTACCGCAGACGAGGTCGACCGTATCATTCAGATGGCGTGGGAAGATCGCACGACTTTCGACGCAATTCTCATCCAGTTCAATTTGACTCCGGGTGAAGTCATTAAACTCATGAGGTTGAATCTCAAGCCGAGTTCTTTCAAGCTGTGGAGAAAGCGCACCGCCGGGCGAAACACAAAGCACCTTGTGAAACGCTCCTTTATCGTCGGGAGGTTTCGCTGTCCCGATCAGCGCGGCTGAAGAATTCGTGCGTTAAAACTGGCAGGGGTCCTTTCCATCGCCTGCCATGTCGTTTCCTGCAAACGCTGCAACTGAGTTTACGTTTCACAGCACTGGCTGGCGCTCTGAATGAAACTATCCCCAAGCGCTCCGCAATTCGTCGGCCCGTGTGCGAATGTCAGCCATCTCCTGCGGCTTCTCTCGCATCTTCGCGACGTTGCTGATCGGGAACTTCATTCGCTGATTGTCTTTCAGAAGATCAAAATGCCGGTCCATAAATTCCCAGTAGAGGGTCGTGAATGGGCAGGCATCGTCTCCGACTCGCTTCTTGTAATCGAAGCGGCAGCCAGAACAGAAGTTGCTCATCTTGTTGATGTAGTTTCCGCTGGAACAGTAAGGCTTCGTGCCGACGATGCCGCCGTCGCCGTACTGGCTCATTCCCAGCGTGTTCGGAAGCGACACCCAGTCGATCGCATCCAGATACATCGCCATGTGCCACTCGTGAAACAGCCGCGGGTGGGCGCCCCACAACTGTGCGAAATTCCCCAGCACCATCAGACGGTGAATGTGGTGCGAATAACCATGATTGATCACATGCTGCATCGACTGCCTGACACAGTTCATCTCTGTTTTACCGTCCCAGAAGAATGATGGCAGTTCCAGTTCGTGACCGAAATGATTCAGTTGCATGTATTCCGGCATCTTCAGCCAATAGACCCCGCGAATAAATTCTCGCCAGCCCAGAATCTGCCGCACAAAGCCCTCAACACTGTTGAGCGGGGCTTTGCCTCTGCGGTAGGCTTCGACGGCGGCGTCCACGCATTCGCGAGGATTCAACAGTTTCAGATTGAGCGGAGCCGACAATCGCGAGTGATAGAGAAACGCCTCATCAGTCCACATCGCATCTTCCCACAATCCGAAGTGCGGAAGAATGTTGTCAACAAAGTTCTTCAGGAAGGCTTTCGCCTGCTGCCGCGTCACTGGCAACTGGAACTGATCGAGACTTCCCGGGTGATCAGGAAAACGAGCTTCCACCAGTTCGATCACTTCTTGTATTGTCGCATCGGGCCGAAACGTTTTAGGTTGCGGCAGTTCACCCGGTCCGGATTTGCCGAAACTTTTACGGTTGTCATGGTCGAAATTCCACTGACCGCCTTCGGGCTGATTGCCGTCCATCAGCACATCGTGCTTCTTTCGCATGTCGCGATAGAAGAACTCGAGCAACAGGCTTTTGCGCCCGTCCGCATACTCTGCAAACTCCTCAATGGAGCAGTAGAAGTGGCGATCCGGTCGAACTTCCAACTCGAGGCCGAGTTCATCAGCAACAGCTTGAAGTTGAGTTCGCACACGCCAGTCGCCGGGCTCAACTACAACCAGTCGCTCGGGTTTCAGGCGTTTGATGTCAAGCCGCAAGATCTCACCAAACGACTTCCCGCGATCCTGAGACCGCTGCCTGTGAAACTGGTGATACTCGACCGTGCGTTTTGACTTCGTCAGTTCGTCTCGGAAATGCCGCATGGCAGACAGAAACAATGCGATTCGCAATTTGTGGCACCAAACGTGAGTCGTCTCTTCTTCCACCTCTGCAATCCAGACGACATCTTTTTCAGAATCGAAACCGTCGAAAGCGGCCGAAGCATGATCAAGCTGATCGCCCAGAACCAGAATGAGGTTACGCATGGTTGTGGTTCAATCTGTGCCGAGATGCCGGTATGTGATGACCATCAAAATCAAGCCTCGGGCCGTCCATGCAACTGTGCGAATCCAGTTTGTGTTCACCAGTTTCCGATACGCTCCCTCAGAAAATCCGGCCGTCAAGACATCATGCGCCGGAACAGACAGAGCGGCTGTCGAAACCCAGATCACGATGAGAAGCCCCAACCCCATCCATGCGAGCGTTGAAGATGCAAGGGGAGAATACTTGAGGATCAAGACAGCAGTCACTAATTCAACCAGCATGGATGGGGTTGGGGCTTCTCATCGTGATCTGGGTTTCGACAGCCGCCCTGTCTGTCCCCGCGCATGATGTCTTGACGGCCGGATTCTCTGACGGTGCGTATCGGAAACTGGTGAATACAAACTGGATCCGCACAGTTGCGTGGACAGCCAGAGGCGTGATTGTCATGGTCATCACATACCGTAACCTCGCCGCAGATTGAAACACCACGATGCGTAACTTGATTCTGGTTCTGGGCGATCAGCTTGATCACACTTCGGCCGCTTTTGACGGTTTCAATTCGGAAAACGATGTCGTCTGGATGGCAGAGGTTGAAGAAGAGACGACTCACGTCTGGTGCCACAAATTGCGAATTGCATTGTTTCTGTCTGCAATGCGGCATTTCCGAGACGAACTGACGAAGTCAAAACGCACGGTCGAATATCACCAGATTCACAGGCAACGGTCTCAGGATCGAGGGAAATCGTTTGGTGAGATTCTGCGGCTTGATGTCAAACGCCTGAAACCTGAACGACTGGTCGTGGTGGAGCCCGGCGACTGGCGTGTGCGAACGCAGCTTCAAACTGTTGCTGATGAACTCGGCATCGCGCTGGACGTTCGACCCGATCGCCACTTCTACTGTTCGATCGAGGAGTTTGCAGAGTATGCGGACGGGCGCAAAAGCCTGTTGCTCGAGTTTTTCTACCGCGATA
>JANMEV010000081.1:0-13638 GCA_031377305.1 Planctomycetota bacterium
CCAGTGAACTTGGTTTTTGTAAACAACCGGTTGAACGGAATCCTGTCCAATCACCTGTCCTGCGATCAGCGGCTGCCTGATCGGCGACGGATGTCCCAGCCGCAACGAGTCCAGATAGATGTCTCGCCCGGTGACTCGAAAAAGCCGCTCGGCGATGTTCGTGCGGGCAACTTCGATGGTCGTCGTTTTGCCCGGATCGACCACCAGCCGAACGCCTTCGATCCCGAATCCATCCTTCGCAACCTGATAGCCGGGCGACTGCACTTTGAAGAACACCGTCGCCCCGGCCAGCTCCGGCTCATTCAACGCAACTCGCCCCGCACTGTCGGAGATGTAAACGACGTCATCGACCGTGGTCAGTTCGACCATCGGAACCCCGCGGCGAGTCTCCTTGTCGATCACCTGAATCTCAAAGTACTGCTCGGCGATGGCGGGCTCAGCGAACCCGCAAGCGACCGCTCCCCAAATCAGAACTTGAACAATGTGACGAAGCATAGCGGCGGCCGTATTGAGTATGTGACGAGTGAACGACTGCCGCAACCGTATCGACTGAAGGCCAACGGTTCAATTCACTACTCAATGTCGTTTCTCGTGCTGTGGTCGGCGTTCCTGTTTCTCTACTGGCAAATCGGCTTCCCACTCGGCATTCAGGGTGGCTACGAATATGCGATTCCTGCCGCGACGGCTCCTTGAATGAGTTCGAAACGAGCAGATTGAGGAGTACTTCACGCCTCTCAACCTGCTCTAATCTAAGTCATCGAGTTCATCTGGATGCGGAATGCTATTGTTGAACCTTCACTTCCTCTTCGTGCAACGTTTCAACTTTGAGTAGCACAACATATCGTTCGACAACAGGCTGTGCGTTCGGAGGCTCCACAATGTTGGCCGTTGGAGATTCAATAAGCAAGACCAGCGTTTGACCAGATCCGATCAGAGATTCGTCGCTTGAAAGACGACCCGTTTTTTCCTGACCCGTGATCACTTCTGGTACGGGCTTGACCGACAAATTAACCACATGGCGGAGTCGAATCACTGAACTCTCTCCAACGACACGCGGTTCAGCTGTCAGGTAGAAGCCTTTGCGTCCATCCGGTTCCTCAGAGCAAATTTCGATGGACGCTGTCATGCCGGAAAATGCCACGATTCGAGGGCATGAAAGCAACTGGACTTTCTCATCAGTCAGGAACTTCACAAGTCCCTCACTGCGTACTTCAGTGAGCAACGCCCATTTCTTCTGGTCGTTCAAGGAGTGCAACGAAGTTCGTTCTTCAAGCCCCTTCAACTGCGTGTCTGAAGTCAACTTCATCAGGCGGCATGAGATCTGAACCTGGACAAGGTCATTCCTAAGCTGCGACAACAGTTTCGAGATTTGCTCGTGAACCTGAGGCGTCTGTCGGATGACAAGTGAAAGCGTGTTATCAACACTCGCAATGTTTCCAAGATCATCACGCCACGAAGTTGGCTCGATGGTGGCTTTGATTAGCTCGACAATTTGCGAAAAATCAGCCTTGGCCAAAGTTCCATCTTTGGGCACGACCAGGTCAGCAACGTTATAGGTGACGAATTCGAGCTGTTCAGTACTGGAATTCGCCGTGTGCAAGGTTGCTGCTTGCCCGCGATCTCCCGTCCTTGCGTTTGACACAGGAAGCAATGGCGGGGCAGGTTGTGCAGAAACGAGGGTACATCCAAAAGGCGTATTGGTCACCCGCTCCAGATAAGTCGTCAAAGCCTCAGTCGCCGTAAACAGCGGATCACAGGCGACGTACTCTCTTCGATTGATTTGAATATCGGTAGCGGTCGCCTCAACAGCACGTTGGATCCAGTCTTCTTTGAGTTGTTTGTCAGAAACGGCCTGCATCAGGAATTGAAGCAGGTGACTCGTGCTGCTAAGTCTCTTGTCGAAGTTCTCTTTGCGTTGTCCACTTCGAAAGAAGTCGGACGAAAGAGTTCCATCGGGATTCTGCTGCGACTTTGCGAAATCGATGTACTTTTTGATCTTTTCATCAGCCTTCAGCCAGACGCCTTCAAGCGGCTTTCCGGTTTTGAGGTACTCGTTCCGGGCGACGGCAAGGGCATACAGTCCATCTGTTCCGCCATTCGGCGAGGCTGGCCCGCCAACTGGTCGACTCACTTCAATGTCGACAAGTCGTTCGATACTCCATTCTTCGCCGTTTGCGTTGGTCCATTTGGCATCCGGCGGCAGATAGCGGCACAAAGCCAGCAGAGTCCAACTCACTTCTTCTTTGTCATTTACCACCATTTTTGCATGATTGATCATGTCCTGAATCGTAATCGGACCGTCAGGAGTTCCTAACGTCGCATCTAAAGGCAATCGACAGGCCGCGAGCTTTGAAAGGAACTGATTGATGTGGCCTTCGAACCAATACGGTTTTGAATATGGATGAGCGCGTCCGCCATGCTCTGTTTTTTCAAACCACGGCTCTCCCTGATACAACGGCCCAGCCTGAATCCACTCAATTGCGTTTACCGTCGTATCGCCGTTCTTCAGCTGCATATCCCTCCGCAGACCTTCAATGCCGCTCATGACCTGCCAAGGTGTATGTTGGTCCGTCGATAGCAGCCGCCGACGTACTTGCTCGCGGGTCTCCCAAACGAGTTTCACATGTGGATCGGAAGCTTCACCAATTGCTGCCGGTACTGGGCGAATTGGGCTCGGCATTCCGACATCATTCGTTTCGTCGATTTCAAACACCACGACTACTTCGCCCGGAGTTTCGCTGAAGTGTGGAACTGGATCCACGTGAACGGACCCGAGTTTCAACTGCTGGTAGAGGCCGCGTATTCGTTTCACATCATTTGAGACTGAAAACGAATTGAAATGGTCGCCTGCCTTCACTGCCGGACCATTGAGCAACTCCATTGTTGCAATGCTTGTGTTCCCCACGTACCGAGTATCCTTGACGACATAACGCTGTCCTTCCTTGATCCTGAAATGGCGATTATCCTCGACGACCCCGTCTGAAGGGCCTGCCACTTCACCAACTTCTACATCGAAGAATCCGACTGAGTGATAGAGTTGTTTTATGAGATCCAGTTCTGAAACCAGTTCTGATCCAGTTAGAGAATCACCAACGACGCCCGCTTGCCGTTTTTTAGAAAGTTGTTTTTCCAGGTCCGCCTCGTTCCAGAACGTATTTCCTTCGAACGTCAGCTTTGAGTCGATCATGTTCCTTGTGTGATTGGCATTCGACGGCGTTTCATTGTCGGCGGGGTTCGCTGTGCTGAGTTCATCTACGGGTCCAATACTCACCGTGCTATTGTTCAGGCAAACACACAGTCCAATCGGCTCGAGGAGGGCAGCCAATGCCTCATCCAACGGCAGGTTTTCGCATTGGTATGTCACTTTCAATTCGCTGCCAAGCATGTCGCCGTCAGCCGTTACGATTGCGCGGGTCTTGAGTGCGACATTGACGCCGTAGTCGGTCGCTATTGATCGTAAGACATCATCCAGATCTCTGTCATCAAAATTGAGCGAAACATCTTTTCGCAATTGAGCTTCCAAAATCAATTCATCGCAAAGCGTCCGCACCGCTTTTTGTTTGCTAAGAAAACTGGGCGCTGGTGGGTCACCAATGAGTCGAAAAACCCGTGCGTGCCTGGACAAAATTGACAGGACTCCTCCGTCACCTTCATGGGTAATGGCATAAACGATCAGCGCGTCAGACAAAAGCTGCTGCTGATTCTCCAGTCTTTTGCTTTTTGCCAACATTTCGGGAAGCATCTTGAACAACTCTACATTTCGTTTTGCTTCAGCTTTCGCGAGTTGTTCTTCTTCCTCAGGCGAGAGGCTGGCGTCAAAGTGCTGAAGGATGAGTTCCTGAAACACATATTGAGACAGCGACTTTTCAATCTCGTCCGCCACCATCCGACGACGATCGGGCTCGTTAATTTCCGGAATGTGCTTCAACAGAATGCCTGTTGATGTACCTTCAAGAAGTGATTTGATAGTGACGGGTTGCTCATTGACGTAAACGATCGCCGCGTTTTCCATGATGGGAATGTTGCGGGAAAGTACAAAATTGTCGTCGAGCTGAATCTTCGTACGTAGTGGCTTGGACACAGATTCCGGGGCTTCCGTAGCAATCGCCTCGTCAGCATCATCGGCAGGATTTCGGTCGGCACCGGGTTCTGTTGCGATGTTGACTGATTCGATGTTCGCTGCCTCCCCAGGCAACTCAGACTCGTTTTCGGCGATCGACACTTGTTCGTCCGTCGTGGGCTTTGCAACCGCCCCTGGCAACACAACAATCGCCAGCGCAGCAACAGCCAGCCAGCACCAGAGTGGAGTTTGTTTCTTGAGGTTGCTCTTGAGTGACATGATTCGCTCCATGCGTTGAGTTGTGATTTCCACGGGCTTCATGCCGGGGAAGACGGGGACGGGTTGCAGTTGGTGTTTGCTTTCAATGACTGACAGCAGACTGCGAGCGTACTGGGCCGGTGAACAGCCGAGTTCCGCGATGACTTGTTCGTCGCAGCATCGCTCGGCTTCTCGCGACAGCCAGCGGTTGCAGAGCCAGACGGCCGGATGAAACCACCAGAGACTTTGCACGATAGCCTGCAGTGTTCCAGTGCGCAAATCGCCTCGACGAATGTGAAGGAGTTCGTGGGCGAGGATGGGATCGAGAAATTGTAGGTCCTGCCTGCCGGGCAGCGGTATTGGTAGGTCCTGCCTGCCGGGCAGCGGTATTGGTATGTCCTGCCTGCCGGGCAGCACTTCGCGGCTCGCCGCGGCCTGAGTGCACTCGGTGCCGTCAAGCGGGCCTGAGTTATCCAATGCACGTCGCGCAGGTTCGCCTTCGGCGAAAGTCCTTTCCGGCAGAAAGGACCTACCCAAGACAGTCCTGGCCGGCTGGCTGGAGCTACTTGCCTCGAGCAGACATCGCGGCAGTACAATCGTATGCCTCAGCAGCCTGAGCACGGCGGGGCCGAAGAGCACATCGGAAACTATGATCTTCGGAATCCGCCGCATGCGAAGCTGCTTTGCGAGCAATCTCAAGCGTTCATCCAGCATCGCATCAAACTCCGTCGTGCGATGGCGATGAATCATACGCAGGCATCGGACGCAACGAACGATCATCAGACCAAAAGTGACAACGGCGCCAAGCAACACCGTGGCTAGAATTACCTGTGACCACGGAATGGGTTCCAGCTCGGCTGAGCTTTCCAATGCGGCGGAATCCAACTTGTGGCCATCATTCTTTTCCGTGCTGCTATTCGCTGAGCCTTGCACTTCACTGCCGCCGCTATCGCTCGCGTCTGCGATGTTCGTCGATTCAAACTCACGCTCCAATTCCGATCCTCGCGAGTCCGTCGTCAGCAAATCGATCGACTCCGAACCATTGAACGGCCCTTGAAATCCGGGCTCATGAGACAACTCGATCGAAGCTGTTTCACCATGTTCCGAAATCGCTGGTGCCTTCTCAAATTCCACGGCCTGAAGCTGACTAAACAGCCCCAGTGAATGCCCCCAGATCGGCGGAGTCACGCATTTGATCAGCACCAGCATCCACAAAGCATGCGCCAGATGCGGACGGTTCTTTGCAACGGTTCGATTGACGATCGCGACGAGACTCGCCAGTGCCGCAATTTGCCACGCTTGTGAGACAATCAGTTGGAGGAGTTGATCAGTCATCGCAAACCTCCCAGCGCTACACGGATTTGAGATTTCTTATTTAAAATTTCATATGGTGCGATCAAGGCGGAGAGCGACAAGCGGAAAGCCGACGCAGCCTCCTGTCGCTGAACACTGAACACTGCCAACTGAACACTCTTTTCACTTCCCATCTCCGCCTCCTTCCAGTCGATTGAGCAACTGGCGGAGGTGTTCGATGTCCTGTGAGGAGAACTTGCTGTCTTCAACAAGATGACGAACAAGCGGCATCGTTTCGCCACCGAACAGCAGTTCGACCATCTCGCCGACGGTTTCGCGAATGACCGTCTGAGGCCGCACTTTGGGCGAATACATCCGATTGCGACCTTCCAGCCGCACATTCAGATAGCCCTTTTCTTCCAGACGACGCAGGTACGTCTGCACAGTCGTGAAATCGATATCACGACTCGGCGGCAACGCGTCAAACACCTGCCGCACGCCAGCATCCTTAAGCTCCCAGACAATCCGAGCAATCTCCAGCTCGGCCTTCGACAACCCCGGTCGCGGCGGCATTCAGCGTCCTCCCTGCCCTACACATCCTCAACTACAAATGTCCCTGAAGACGGATTATAGAAGGACATTTGTAATTGAGTCAAGAGGGCTGCCGGAACATTGGTGAGCCACAAAGCGATCGCTGCCGGTGTGTGTGTGAAAAACAAATGAAAAACACCCGCGGCTAGCGCCTTGCGGCTCAGGTTCTATTGTTTACAAAACGACCTAATCAACCAGCAACGCCTTCAGCGCGGCGAGTGTGATGGGTGAGGGTCTGAAGTTGCCGGGGCGGTGGCCTTCGGCAATGTCGAGCGGAGTCCAGCCGTGCTTGTTCGGTTGGTTCCAGACGGAGACCTTTGCTCCCTTTTCTCCCAGTAATTGAACGACGCGCGGTGCGTTGTTGTAGGCAGCTCCGTGCATCGCCGTTTCGCCATTTTTGTCAACCGCGTTGACATCACCACCGAGCTCCACAGCCAACTGCACGGCCTCCAGAAGTTCAGGCTCGGTTCCGGCTTCTTCCTGAGGAGCCAGCGTTCCGAATCCTGCCGCAGCCATCAGCGGAGTGGAACCGTCGGCGTTTGGCAGCAAAGGATCTGCACCAAGCTTCACCAGAAGCCGCAACAAAGGCACATCGGCCGTGTCTGCAGCCAGCAGAAAGGGAGTGGCGCCGGTGCGATTGAGTTTCGCCTTTCCTCCATCTCCCTTTTTCAATTGAGCGTTCACGTCCGCTCCATGAGCCACCAGTTGTTCAATAAACGGCAGACTCGTGAGACGTCCGGTTCCCTGCGGAGGCGGTTCGCCATCGTCGCCGTCGCCGCGGTTGGGCTTTCGAACCCATGTCATTGTATGCAGCGGCGTAAAGCCAGACCGCTGATCGTTCGGATCGGCTCCCGCTTCAAGCAATTCAACAGCAAGTTCAAAGTGTCCGTTTTCGACAGCCAGAATGAGGGGACTCATTCCTTTGCGCGGTGACTTTCCAGACGCGTTTTCCGGCTTCATCACTTCGTTGACATCCGCCCCGGCGGCGACCAGGATCTTGACGACTTCCGACCGCCCTTCACGCACAGCGAAGAACAGCGGAGTGAATCCGGATTTGAGCGGAGTTGCGAAATCGGCTTTGGCATCAATTAGCAGCCGGACAACGTCGGCCTGTCCATCGGCCGCCGCCCACATGATCGCCGTTTGAGACTTTCGCTCCTTTGCGTTGACGTCGGCTCCTGCGGCGATCAGGGCTTTGACTGGTTCGACTTTTCCGGTTCTTGCGGCCGTCATTAGAACGGTTTCGCCGCCCGGCAGTTTGTCATTCGGATCGGCCCCTGCCGCCAACAGGGCGTCGACGATTGTCGCGTTTCCATTGGTGCAGGCGAGCGACAGTGGCGTGACACCGTAGCGATTCTCCACGTCGACTTTCGCTTTCGCAGCGATGAGTTCTTCCACCATGGTGACATCGTCATGTTGCACGGCCCAGTGCAGAGCCGTCATGCCGTCGACTTGTGTGCCGTTAACGTCGGCGTTTTGAGCCAGCAGCGTAAGAACCCGTTTCGTATCGTGCGATTCAGCAGCGTCGGCAAGAGGCGCGTCCGCAAACGCGATCGTGGCCGGGCTAACGAAGACAAGCAGCAGCGTTGCGTATCTGGTAAGGCAATGCACAGGCGATTTCCTTGAGCCAGCAGGCGCGAAAATGTGGCCGATGAATAAGAGAAATTCCCGTCGGCGAAGCGACGAGTGTACTTTACTAAACCGGCAGCGGATCGAAGAGTTCATCCACTCGTCCACGGCTGTCGGCGAACGAATTAAGACGCACGCCGACTTTTTCCAGCAGCGTCAGATGCAAATTGGCAAGCGGCGTAGGCTCGGCGAATCGTATATGTCGGCCGCCCTTCATTCGACCGGCTGCGCCGCCAGCAACGATCACAGGCAGGTTGAGATGGTCGTGCAGATTCGGATTACCCATGCCACTGCCGTAAAGATACAGCGAGTGATCCAGCAGCGTTCCGGAACCTTCTGGAGTCGACTGCAGTTTCTGCAGAAACTCGGCAAACAGCGACACGTGGAACTGATTGATCTGCGCCACTTTCGCAATCTTTTCGGCATCGCCGCCATGATGCGTGAGCGGATGGTGCGCTTCCGGAACGCCAATCTCCGGGTACGTGCGATTGCTGGTTTCGCGTGCCAGCTGGAACGTGATGACTCGAGTGATGTCGCCCTGCAAAGCAAGCACCTGAAGATCAAACATCAGCCGCGCGTGATCTGCATACGACGCTGGCACGCCTTCCGGTCGATCGAGATCCGGCAGCGGATTGTCCTTTGTGTCCGCTTCGGCCTTCTGAATTCGGCGTTCAACTTCGCGCACGGTCTCCAGATACTGCTCGACGCGGCCTCGATCTTCCGGGCCCAGTTTATTCTGCAGTCGAGTGATCTCATCCGTTACAGAATCCAGCAGACTGGCTCGTTTTCGCAGCGCCGCCTGTCGCTCGGCGACCGATCCGCCTTCGCCGAACAGGCTTTCGAAAATAATGCGAGGATGAGCCTCAGACGGCAAAGGAGTTGTCGGCGACGACCAGGATAAATTGTTCTGATAGACACACGCATAGCCATTGTCACACTGACCCACAGTCGACAGCAGATCCATCGACATTTCCAGCGAAGGCAACTGAGTCCCCTGCCCGATCTGCTGCGCGGCGACCTGGTCAGCCGTGGTGCCGAGATAGTAGTCTGTGCTCTCGGTCAGCTTTGCGGTTGCCGCGCTGAGGAAGGCTGAGTTCGAAGTGGCATGAGTTCCGGGATACGCGTTGCGAAGTTCCATGTTGCTCAGCACGGAGACGAGATTCTTCACCGGCTCCAGCGAACTGAGCGTCGGTGACAGCTCAGAAAGATCATCGCCCGGCGGCGTCCAGCGAGTCACATCGCAGCCCATTGGCATGTAAACGAAGCCCAGACGCCGAAGTCGATTGGGATCCGCAACGGTCGCAGCCATCGCCGTCATGGATGGCACCATCGCGTCCAGCAATGGAAGTGCCAGTGCGGTCCCAACGCCTCGGAGAAAAGTGCGGCGTGGTAGGGCTTTTCGAGTGACTCTCATCGCGATGTCCTCATTTGGAACGGTTCACTGTTTACGATGCCAATGATCACGGACGAGAATCGGAAATCTCTGGCGGCAGCTTCTCGCACTACTTGCCTCAGAGCTGGTCCGTCGGAGGATTCGATGCCGCGACCCAGTGCAAACGTCAGAAGCTTCTCGACCATTGTACGAACAAACAGCTCCGGACGCTGCAGCAATCTCGCCTCAAGGCCCAAGACATCGGCGAACTTCGTTCCGTCGGCAAATTCACCGGATGCATCGATGGGCTGATCGGCTTCCAGATCTCGCCATCGGCCGACTGCGTCGAAGTTTTCGAGCGCGAATCCGAGCGGATCCATCAGATTGTGACAACTGGCACACGCAACGTTGGCTCGATGTTCAGCAAGTCGATCACGAACCGACAAACTGGCCTGAACGGTAACGTCCTTCAATGCCGGAACATCCGACGGAGGCGGCCCCGGCGGCGCGCCGATGATGTTTTTAGAATCCAGTGGCCTCGCAACACGGGCGACGTTCGAGTCGCATAAGACGTGACGGTCAGAATGCTTCCGTGCCGCAGCAGTCCGCCTCGGCGACTTTCCGGAGTCAGCGACACACGGCGAAAGTGGCTGCCATAGACGTGCGGAATTCCGTAGTGCTTCGCAAGTCGTTCGTTAAGAAACGTGTAGTCCGCCCTGACCAGGTCGAGCACGCTGCGATCGTCGCTCTGGAGGCTTTCGAACAGCAACTCGGTTTCTTTTCGCATCGCCTGCCGCAAGTTGTCGTCGAAGTCTGGGAACAACCGCGCATCGGGCGTGATGGATTCCAGATTCCTCAGATACAACCACTGCCCCGCGAAATTGCTGGCCAAAGACTTTGAGCGAACATCTGCCAGTAGTCGACGTGTTTGTTGTTCGAGCACTTGGGGCCGATGCAGCTCACCCCGGATCGCCAGTTCCAGCAGCTCATCGTCGGGCGAACTGCTCCAAAGAAAGAACGACAGCCGCGATGCCAGCTCAACGTCGCTGATGCGATAGGCAGTCTCCGGCGGAATGTCATTGGGATCCTGTTCAATTCGAAACAGGAAATTGGGATTCACCAGGATTGCAGTCAACGCGGACTCGATACCCGATTCAAATCCGGCATCCTTACCTTCTCGAAAGAACGTCATCGGCGATTGCAAATCGTGCTCGTCGATCGGTCGCCGGTAAGCGCGCTGGAGAAGAGTCTTAAGGATCACTTCTGCCGCAGTATCTTCATCGCCGGCTGTCGTTGGTTTTGACACAAAGATTCGCTGGCGACTGGCCGTGTCTCCGGATCCGCTGGCGACATACGGGCCGGTGATCGAAATCTGATAGATCGCTGGCGAAATTCGCGGATGGCGGTGCATGTTGAAATGCGAATTCAACGGCTGCCGTTTAGTCTCCAGCAACGACGATGGCTGCTTGATGAACGTGACGCCCACCTGACGCCGACCGGCCCTCACGGTCATTCGAGCCTTCAAATGAGCATCGACGACGCTGAAGTCCTGGCGATCCGGCGGCGGCTCGACATCGAACAAGCCGATGCGTTTGCGGTCCAGAAGCATCTCAAGTTGGTGCTTTCGATTCAGACCTTCAACTTCTTCATTGCGATCTCTGGTGAGCCTCGCCTGAATCTCGTACTCGCCGTCCTGCGGAAAGGTATATCCGATCAACACACCCCCGCGAGTTCCAATCGGGAGGCTTTCGACGTGTTCTTCCTGAGTCACATCCGGGCGAACGCGAAAGGTCTCACCATCGGGCGATTTACCGACGATTCCCACGGCCAGCCGACTGATTTTCTGTGCCGCCAACAGATACCGATTCAGCAGCGTTGGTGAGAGATCTCCCACTGTCACGTTGTCGAAACCATGGCTGGATTCATCAGCGGGAAGCAACGAGGCGACGTCGACCTCCAAAGCCAGCAAGTCGCGGATCGAATTCTGATACTCGGTCCGATTCAATCGCCGCAGCGAATCGGTTCGTCCTGGTTTCGGCGTTCGCGCCGCTTCGCGATCGAGTTCCTGTTCGATGATCTTTGCAACAGAATTGTAGGCCGTTTCATCAGGTCGCTCGGCATCACGAGGTGGCATTTGGCGAACGGCCAGCTTCCGGAGAATTTTCTCCCAGGCTTCTGAATTCGACGCAATGTTATGGAACTGGATGTCGTCAAAATGTATCGCTGGTGTTGTCGATGACTCGTTGTGGCATTCGACGCAATACTTTGCGGTGAAGGCGTGAAGTGTGTTTTCTGCTGGTTCCTGTCCGTCGCAGGGACAAATCGACATGCAAGCCATAGTTGCCACGATCCATGGGCTGGCCAATGACTTGTTTAGCCGCAAAGCGAAAGAGGACCATCGATTGAGCAAG
The DNA here is from genome assembly GCA_031377305.1 of Planctomycetota bacterium. Classification (GTDB taxonomy): domain Bacteria; phylum Planctomycetota; class Planctomycetia; order Planctomycetales; family Planctomycetaceae; genus SXXK01. The sequence continues at coordinate 11,615 of JANMEV010000081.1, forward strand.
CCGCAAAGCGCTCGCGGTGGGTCAACAAACAAACAGAGCGTGACGAACCCCGCGGCCAGCGCCTTGCGGCTCAGGACTGTGACGGAGGCACAAGCCCACAATCGACGATGATGAAGACCGCGAATCGCCATGACCACCAACCAAACTGTTTCTGAGACTCTTGCCGGAATCGAAGGTGTTCTCGATCGAGCAAAGTAGACTGCCGCCGACGGTTCAGCAATCGAGTTTGCCGTCAGAGTCTGAGATTCTGGAGTCGGGCGGAATGATCATGCTCTGCTGCTCAAATCCGTCGAGTTCAAACATGCCCACGCCGGGGTTTTGAGATTCCAGCTCCAGCGGCATGCCGGATCCTGATCGCCGCAGCAGCGCCGAAGGATGACCACCGCCACTCCATGTCAGTTTGCGAGTCGCGTGTTCGAAGACGCCGTACCACGTCGTGAACGTGCGGCCTTCCTGTTCTTCCATCTTGAACGTTCGATTTAATGCGGCCAGTACCTGAGCTTCGGCAACCGCGCGGCTTCGGAGGACGTTACAGACCGAAACGGCTGGCAGTTCTGCAAGGCAGCTCGAGAAAAAGGCTATCGAATGCCGTTCGTCGCGCTGACTTCACTGACGAAACTGGAAAACGAACAAAAGGCGCTCCCCTGGGGATTCGATGACTTCGAAGAGAAACTGGATCACGATCGCCTGAAGCGCAAAGTTCTGTTGAGGCTCGAACAAAGCGGCGAAAGGAAGGTGCAGCGATGAGCGACAACATGACCCTGTATTGCACGTTTCAATCGGCCGGTCGATTGTTCGGAGTTCCCGTGCTGGATGTCAAAGAAGTCACGGCGGAAACTCGATTCACTCGCATTCCCCACGCGCCCGAGGAAGTGCTCGGACTGGTGAATATTCGTGGTCACATCTTTCTGGCATTGAATCTCGCCACGATGTTGGCCGCGAGAGAGCACCAGCTTCCGCCTGATGCACAGTTCGTGATCTTCAAGCCAGGCGTTGGTCCGGCTTTTGGAATCATCGTCGATCACATCGGCGACATCATTTCCGTGGCGGATCAAGAGACAGAATCGGTCTCCAGCGGCGATCCGCAACAGACCAGCTTCAGCGACAGGTCGTCGTTGCTTTCAAGCGTCTGCAAGCTGGACGACAAGCTGCTGATCATTTTGGATCCTCGCAAGTTCCTGGCATGCGTTAAACAGGCGATGGAGGGAGTTGCGAATGTTTGATTCAAGTCTCCTGAGCCGCAAGGCCCTAGCCGCGGGTTTTATTCCGGTGTTTCCATGTACTCACCCACAGCTAGCGCTTTACGGCGCACAAAATCACTACCCGCGGCTAGCGCCTTGCGGCTCAAAGATTTTTTTTAACATCTCTTCATGTCCAATGTGATGATAAGCTTCTGATGATCCTGTTGCTGTCGATTGCCGTCCTGATCGCCTGGATCGGCGTAAGTCGCCTGGGGGTTCTGGAGGCCAAGGTGCAGCAACTTGGTGAGCAGACGCTCAAAAAAACCATAGTGGCTGGCGACATTCGCGCGAACCTGTTGATGGGGATCCGCGATCAGAAGAATGCGATTCTGTCGCCGACGGATGCGGGGTCTCAACAGAATGCGGAAGTGTCGCGAAAGTCGATGGCGGAAGTCAGTCAGGAAATCCGCTCACTGAGCGCACTCATCAGCGATATTCAGGAGCAAAACCGGTTGGACACCTTTCAGGAATCCTACGAAGAACTCGGGAAAGTGAATGAGGAATGTCTCACGCTGGCCGTTCTGAACACCAATCTCAAAGGCTCAAATGAGCTGTATGGCAGAACTTATGAGTCCACGAAGGTAAATATTCGCCGAAGGCGTGGGGAAAGCGGAATTGATCTGGCGTAGATTTTCCGGATGTTTTATTTCTGTTCAGCATGAGTGGCATTCATCTGGGATGGAATCCGGTTGATGAGCAGTTGGAATCGCTTCGGGTTCTGTTGGAGGAGTTGCGTCGGGAAGTTAGTGAGTTACGTGCTGAGAATGCGGAGTTGCGTCAGCA
>JANMEV010000096.1:0-1887 GCA_031377305.1 Planctomycetota bacterium
CGGAGCATAGAAGAAAGGTGCTCCTGTCCATGGATCTGTGAGAAGGATCGAGAATGGGAAGAAGAGCGAGGCATCACCTTCATCAAGATCCATCAGACTATCCGGAAATTTCCCGTGCTTCATTCGATGCTTCTGAAGCAGGATTGTGAGCAGCGTGGCTCGTTCTTCGGCCAGCAGATTCACTGTCGTTGGAAACACTGTAGGATCAAGCCGATCGCTGAACATTGTTGGATCATCGCTGAGATCGCCGATCGCCGACGTGGCTGCAAAGCGCTGAACAGCCTCGGATGAGGCGGCGATTGAATTGGCAGCCCCCCTGCTGAAGTGATTCGGTAACCCTGCACGCCCGCCGAGCGAAAATGCGGAGTACTGTGTGTTGAGGATGCCCGTCGAAAGGTACATCGTTGATAACGCTCGTCGGCGTGTCGCCGAGCTCATGCCGATGATCTGTTCGTTCAATGATTCAAGAGTTGACAACGCTCCCGCAAAGGTGTCCATGTCTTTCGAATCACCCCGAATGGTGCTGATACCATTGTTGCGATTCGCGACGGACGTCCAGAAGAACATCCGGCGACGCAGCATGTTTCGTGGGTCAAGGACCGGCCATTGTCCGGTCTTTGAGGAGAACACCAGCAATTCTCTCAGTTCTTTAAACGAGGAGTCCAGATCAACTCCGCTCAGGTCTGCACATCCCAGCAATTGCCGGAAACTATCGAGTGTGGCCTGCTCGGAAGCTACGCAGGCATTCCAGTTGTTCCAGGACGATGTTTGGTTCGCGAGTGCTCGTGCGAGTCGAATGGCTTTCACATGCTGCTGGATCGCTCCCGTCACGTCACCACGTTTCTCCCGATCTATCGCATCGGCCAGCAGAAGGAATGTTACCGTTGGAGCGGGCGTGTTGGACCACGGTGCTGTCCATGACAGCGGGAGTAGTGGCCATTCCTGATTCGTTGAAAAATGCTGATCAAACACTTGAAGAAGTTCCGCAGCTCCGGAGTTATCTTCGCTCTGGATGACATACAACGGCAGAGTCGCGTTACGTCCGCTGAGTAAATTAGCCATGGGCCAGCCCGAGAGCGGAGGCGAGAGCCGTTCTTTGAAGCTGGACGAACGAAACTGCGTGGCAAAGCGTGACCAGATTTGCTGGCTTGATGTTGAATCGGACCTTGCCCAATCGATGTCCGTAAATGCAAGTTCTTTCGGAAACCCATCAAATTGTGGAGCGTCATAGGTCAAGCAGTAATTCGCCTTGCTGGCGGCGTACCTGGGCTCGAGAGTCCACATGATCCGGCTGGCTTGCACGAATACGAAACACGGCACAACCAGCCATGCCGCTTGAATAAGTCGCAACTTCCACGTCACGGTTCTGTCGATCCAACGCCGAGCCGTGAAAAGTGTCGCCAGCAGGACGCAGGCACCAACTGGTACCGGCCCGAACCAGATTGAGTAGTCCAAATGGATGCAGTAGCTGATCCAGTAGCCGGCCCCAAAGAAGAGCAACAGTGACGCTGCATACGCCAGGATCTGGCGTTGAATCCAGCAGGCAGTGAGCTGTCCGATGCTAAATATCATCAGCACCCAGGCGACACATGAGCTGACCTGCAACCAGTGATCAACACCGGTTGCATCGCGAGCGACCTGCAAACCGTCGTGAATATGCGGGGCCCGGATGTTTGAGACTACTTGCAGGATTCGCAATTCCATCCCGTTCGTTGTGTGGTCGCTGTGGGAGTTTGGCATGACCGCATCCACAAGGACGATGAGTGTTCCCACGGTCAGCATCACGGCAAACCACGTTATCGTTTTTGTCAGCCAAACAGATTGTCCGGACACTCCGATGTTGGCCAGCAGCGAAATCGATCCCGACCGCTGATCGGCTCGCATCGT
>JANMEV010000100.1:0-9994 GCA_031377305.1 Planctomycetota bacterium
CGGGCCGTTCTTCGACGATGCTTGTTCTGCTAAGGCGGCGGCGGTGATTCGAGCAACCTTGTGGATGTGCTCCTCGCGATTCTGCAGAGATCGCATCCCGTCCAGTAAATAGCCGGCCACATTGTCGAAGCCTATTCGTCCCAGACGCATGATGGCTTCTTCCTCGTTGTCACCGTCGCCAATGACCACAATGGGAGTGTCATGATTAAGCATTGAACCAGCCCACGTTGCATACTTGCCTTTCAGTCCGATATTGATGGCTCCTGCCAGATATGCGCCTTCAAAGTCGACAGCATCCCGGACATCGACAAACTGAGCGCCGGAGTTATGCAGCGTCAGGACCTGCTCCAGAGTCAACGACTTCAGCGATGACTGCATCGTCGCTTCAAGATCGGGACGTTCCTGTCGGTTTTTAATGGCGTCGTAGACAAAATACTCGGGAGCCTCCGGCTGGTCGCTCGTTACAAGCGATTTGAACTCCGAAAAACTCATTGGCTGCAGAGCATAGTTGAACTTTCTCTGCTCGCCAATTGTCGAAACGGTTTCTTTGCTCAGCGACTTGCCGCACATGGAGCCCGCGCCGTGCGCCGGATAGACCAGTGTGCTGTCGGGAAGTGATCGCAGCTTGTCTATGGAATGATAGAGCATCTCAGCAAGTTCATCGGCCGTTACTCCGATCGATGCCAGCAGGTCCGGACGTCCAACATCGCCGATAAAAAGAGTGTCACCGGTCAGAACGGCATGCGGAACGGTATCGCTGACAGCCAGATCAAAGACCAGCAGCGAAATTCCTTCCGGTGTGTGCCCGGGAGTTTCCAGAATCCTGATTCGAAGGTCGCCTGACTCAATCAAATCGCCATCATGCATCGCCATGAAATCGAAGTCGGCCTGAGCGCTGGCGCCCAGGCAGATTTTTGCCCCTGCTCGGTTGCGCAGTTCGATATGTCCGGCAAGAAAGTCGGCATGGAAATGAGTCAGGTATACGTACTTGATCGAGTATCCGCCAGCAGCGGCGTCGGCCAGATACTGTTCAATGTCTCGCTGGGGATCAACGACGACCGCTACTTTTGTTTTCTCGTCTGCGATCAGGTACGACGCGTGAGCCAGACAACCGAGGTAGTATTGCTTAAGAAACATAACGACACTCCTTCAGGATTTTCGCGGCGCGATAGGGGTCCGCCGCGGCGTGGGTTTGAGTAAGCTCAATGGCCAACGTCGGCATCCCTCAAAGGCCGGGAAGCCTTACGAATTCAGCCGCGTGGTGCACGACGTCGATTAAACGGCAGTTCCGGTTAACTGGATCAGGGCACGGCGAAGTGTGGCTTCAGAGGCAGCACCCGCCGACTGAGAAACCACTTTGCCAGCCGAGATAAACACCAACGCTGGTATCGAGCTAACGTTGAATTGAGAGGCCAGCGCGGGCTCCTTGTCGACATCGACTTTGACAATACGAGCCTTCCCGGCGAACTCAACAGCCAGGCGATCCAGCGCAGGAGCCAACATCCGGCATGGCCCACACCAGTCAGCGAAGAAGTCGACCAGAACAGGTACCGGCGAACTCATGACGTCCCGCGAGAAGTTCGTGGCAGACGTGTGGTAGACGACACTCATAATGACTCTCCCTTTAAATGTAATTGTGAATGCAAACTGGAACGCTGAGATGTGAGATTCACTTTTGCTGATGTTTATCAGCCGCAACACGATGGGCCGGTACCGGGAGAACAACCCGTAGCCGGTGCATCAGAATTTGACTTTGGAACTTGATTCCATGGCATTCGAGCCAGAATCATTCCCATTCCGCAGGTGTCCGTGATGCCAGCGAACATCAGGCCAGCGCCAATAAAGCCAGAGAGCCCGATCCAGTAGGGATGCACCAGACGGCTCAGCACCGCTCCTGCAAGAACCAAAGCACCGGCAGCGATTCGCACCTGTCGTTCCAGTGAGATTGCCTTGCTGCCTCGTACGACAGGAAGACCCGCCTGATCCCAGGCCAGCGTTCCACCTTCTACATTCACGACGTTGGTACAGCCCGAAGCCATAATCTTTTCGCAAGCCTGTTTCCCGCGGCTGCCCGATCGACAGATTACGTACAGCGGGCTTCCTGAATTCGCGCGCTCTTGAGTCACCTTCGCACAGTCCAGTTGATCCAGTGGGACATTCTTTGCGAATGGAACATGGACCTCCCGAAACTCCACAGGAGTTCTCACATCGATCAAATCGACCTTCTCACCTGCTTGAACTCGATCATTCAACTGTTTTGGCGAAATCACAGAAATGCTCATGGCTTAATCTCCCTGGTTTTCAATGAATATTTGTCGACGTGTCGAAATGTATCGACATATGGTGTTAAAAAAAGGCCGATCCGGCCTGCCGGATTACTTTGAAGCGACGTTCACCCCAAACCGCTCTTCAATGCACTTGAGAATGTTCCTGAGATGTGGTTCAGCCACTCGATAGAAGACCTTGCGGCCGTCTTTTTCGCTTGTCAAAAAACCGCATCGTTGCATAAGACGCAGATGTTCTGACGCCATTGCGCTTGGCAAGCCGCACGCTTCCGCGAGATCTCCGACAGGGAAATCTCCTTGAAGCAACATCTGTACCATGCGCAATCGGTGAGGATGTGCGAGCGTCCGCAGGCATTCTGCTGCTTCGCCAAGTGCATCCAGTTCCGTCAGCTTTAGCTTGGTTGTGGCCATATTCAGTTTCCTTACCAGATAACATATCGTAATGTTCCGACATGTCAAGTAGTGGTTTTTTGGATTTGTGGTCATTCGCATCGAAGAAGCAGCAATTGGGTCGATGACAGTCGCTGGAGACTCTGTGGCTGGTTTGCCGGGGAGCCTTTGTTCTGCTGCGAAGTCCCCGGAATTGCTGATCGAACAGAGAGCCGCCGTACGGTAAACGTTTGCTCAGAGCCATTCCGATGGATTCGGGTGGTCTGAATCTGCATTGGGCTGTTGGAATGACTCAAGATCCTGGCACAAGTATTGCCTGATTCGGATTACAATCCTCACGCCGCCAAAATGCCACCGTGCTGGTCTGTGAAGTCGCGCCGTGTGCGACTCGTGTGCGACAATGTCGCGATCCATGTTTGCGGCTGGGTATCCAATTGAGAGCTTCGAAGATGAAAACAGTTCAGATTTATGACAAACCAATGTGTTGCTCTACCGGAGTCTGTGGTCCGCAGGTTGATCCTGTGTTGCCTCGATTTGCGGCGGATCTCGACGCGCTGAAACAAGCGGGGCACGTCGTGGAGCGATACAACCTGGCTCAGCAGCCACAGGCCTTCATTCAGAATGGCGAGATCCATCAGTTGATTTCCACAAAAGGCACTGATGTCCTTCCTGTGGTCATGGTCGACGGTCAGGTGATGAGTCGCGGCATTTATCCATCGCGTGAAATGCTGGACCTGTGGGCCGGTGGCGTGGCAGCAAAGTCGAATTCTCTGCCCATCGCGGATCAAGGCTGTTGCAGTGGCGCGACAGGTTGCTGCTGATATGTCGGCGTTCGCACAGAAAGATGTCGTCCATGGAATTTCTTACTCACCCAACTCGCAATCTTTTCTTCACAGGCAAGGGCGGAGTGGGCAAGACGTCCATCGCCTGCGCGACAGCTGTTCGACTGGCTGATGCTGGGAAGCGGGTGCTGCTGGTGTCGACGGATCCGGCATCCAATCTGGATGAAGTGCTCGGTACGCCGCTGGGAAATCATCCAACGGCTGTCTTGCTGATTCCAAATCTGTTCGCGATGAATCTGGATCCCGAAAAGTCGGCCGCTGAATATCGCGAGCGGATGGTGGGCCCTTATCGAACGCTGTTGCCAGCGGCGGCCATTGCCAGCATGGAAGAACAGTTTTCGGGATCCTGCACTCTTGAAATCGCGGCCTTTGATGAGTTCTCGCGACTGCTTGGCGATGCCACGGCCACATCGCAGTTTGATCATGTGATCTTCGACACGGCTCCTACCGGCCATACGCTGAGACTGCTGACGCTGCCTACTGCCTGGTCGGGTTTCATGGAATCTAATACTACCGGAACGTCATGTCTGGGTCCGCTTGCCGGATTGCAGGCCCAACAAAGTCTCTACAGGGAAACCGTGCACGCGCTGAGTGATCCGAAGGTCACAACGCTGGTGATGGTCGCGCGGGCCGAAGCGACGGCGTTTCGAGAAGCCGCACGCACCAGCAGTGAGCTGAATGCTCTGGCAGTGCACAATCAACATCTCGTGATCAACGCCGTGTTTGAGGCATCGGATGAGAAGGACCCGTTTGCTGTGGCAATGCAGCGACGTGGTGACAAAGCGATCTCCGAAATGCCCGAAGTGCTGCGTGACTTGCCTCGCACAGTGATTCCGCTGACCGCTGGCGGAATTTTGGGCGTCACCGCGTTGCGGAATCTGGGGCGACCGAATGCTGCCGCTGCGACATCGATCCCCGCGTCGTTGGGAGATCGCCCGCTGGCACTCAACCAAAACTCATTACCTCATTCGCTTTCGGCAATGATTGATGACCTCGCTGCCCCAGGACATGGTTTGATACTGGCGATGGGCAAAGGTGGCGTCGGAAAAACCACCGTCGCTGCCGCAGTCGCCGTGGCTTTGGCGGATCGAGGATACGAGGTGCATCTGTCGACGACAGACCCAGCCGCTCACATCGCGGCCGCTGTTGCAGGCCAGACGATTCCAAATCTTACGGTCAGTCGCATCGATCCCGCAGCCGAGACCGCTCGTTATTCCAAAGAGGTCATGGATAATGCCGGAGCCGGGCTGGAAGAATCCGGAAAGGCTCTTCTGGCCGAAGATCTGAGATCACCATGTACCGAAGAAATCGCCGTCTTCCGTGCGTTTGCGGATGCCGTGGCTGAGGGTTCGAATCGGTTTGTGGTGCTGGATACCGCTCCGACTGGTCACACCGTTCTGCTGCTCGATTCGGCGCTGGCTTATCATCGCGAGGTGACTCGCCAGACAAGTGGCATGCCTGAAGCCGTACAAAATCTTCTTCCACGACTGCGTGACCCGAACTTTACACGCGTTCTGATTGTGACACTTCCCGAAGCCACTCCCGTGCACGAAGCCGCTCAGTTGCAACGCGATCTTCGCCGCGCAGAGATTGAGCCTTATGCGTGGGTGATCAATCAGAGTTTGTCGCCGTTGAACGTCACCGATCCGCTGCTCATCGAACGCCAACAGAATGAAGCCCGTTACATCAACGAGGTCGTTTCTCAACAGGCTCGTCGAACGGCTTTGATCGCATGGCAGACAGAACCGCCGGTTGGACGAGCGGCTCTTAATCACGCAATCGCGGCTCCCGCCCCCGTTGAGTGCGGTGAAAGCCTGCTGATCTGAGACGGATGAAAAAGTAGCCCGACCTGTCCTCAGGTCGGGACCTTCGCCGCGCGGCTTGATATCGATGGTCGAACCGCCAACGCGGCTTTGCACGTCCAGGCGACGCCTAATTCTCAACCGTCGTGTCGTACGTGACGCCGGCCGGAACCGGCACTGGAACCGCCACGGTCGTGCCGAAGTTGCCTTCGGTTTTCGTCATCGAATCCACTGCCACGAAAGCCGTGAAGGCACTCATGAGATTGTAGTCGAGAGCAGTTTGCAGAACTGACTTCTGGATTTCGTGCGACTGTTCGGGCATGCGAGAAACCTGCGCCATCAGGTCTGAAATCTTCAGCCGAGCCCACACCGCGCCGATTCCTGTGTGGTCATGGTTGGTTTCCCTGGAATCAACCGCGACCGTGTAAAACACGGGCTGCATTCCCGTACGACCGCCAACGGTGACCGCACTTGGTTCGCCGGTGAAACGGCCGGTGACAACGACAGGCCGACCAACAATCAGATCGGGCAGAATCTGCGGATAAACGTCGGTCACATTCATGTTGCCCCAGTCGATGCTCAGGTCGGTCATCGCCGGATGACTAATTCGTTCGTTGAAGCGATCCATCACCTGAGCCGCGTCGTCGTTAAGACTCAGATATGCCACCGCACCGCGTCCCAGCAGAGCCATGCGGTCCATCAGATAGCGATTCGGCGACTGGCCGACTCCGAAGCTAAAGATTCGCGAATCGCCAACCTTCTGAGCAACTGCATGCAGAATATCGGGATCGTTGCCGATGTAACCGTCCGTCATGAAGGACACCAGCCGGAACCGACCTTCGTCGTGAGGAAAATCGAGAGCCGCTTTCAGTCCTTCGATCATCTCGGTGCCGCCACTGCCGTTCAGAGATGCAAGGTAGTTGAGTCCCTTCTGGATATTCGCTTGAGTCGCGATCACGGGAACCGGCCCAAGCTGCGACGAGGTCGAACTGAAGTTGATGATCTGAAAAGTATCTCGCGGAGTCAGAGACTGCAGAGCATGACTAATCGCCGCACGAGCCTGATTGATCGGCTGACCGTTCATGCTGCCGGAGCAGTCCAGAACGAACACCATTTCCATCGGACTGCGCTGAACCTGCTTCAGTTCCGCGGGCGGGTAAAGCATCATTGTGAAATACTGACCATGATCATCCTTATGAGTCATCATGGCCGTCTTGATTTTGTCGCCGGCAACTCGGTATCGAAGCACGAAGTCTTTGTTGGGAATCGAGTCTGCCGGTGACAGCGTGACGGTTCGCTCCGTTTCGGTCAGCGTTTTGACGTCAACGTTGTGGTTCACACATCGGACGTTTTGAATATCGACGCCGGCCTTGATGTTCAGGCTGACCGAAACGTCGTGGCCGCTGCGTTCGCTGGGACTCAGGTACTGCACTTCTGTGGATTGTCCGCTCTTGCCATTCGCCCCGCGAGCCACAGCGCCGATTCCGTCAGCTGACGCTGGCGGGTTGTAGCGAGGCCCGACGACCATCGGAAAGACGAACTCATAGGCACCGTCGTCGTACTGCAGAGTATTGAAGTAGCGAATGTTGATGTCGATCTGCTTGCCCGGTTCGATGTTGGCGACCTTCTGAGTGAAGATGTTGGGCCGTTCTTCGGTGAGCAGTGATGCGACGTGTCCCTGGGAACGAGCCTCGTTGTAGATTTTTTCTGCCTGCTCGCGTTCGCGAATGATGCCTCGGATTTTGCGATCTCCCACGGTCATGACAAACTCATTCACCGCCGCATTTTCGGGAAGCGGGAAGACGTAAACGGCTTCGATTTTTGAGTCGTACGGATTCTGAAACTGCTGAGTGACGTCGACCGTGGCGATGTATCCATCAATGTTCCCAACGACGGACGTGTGCTTAAGAGGCACTGGCACTTCCTTCTCCACGTTCGGAACCTTCGCCATCAACGCCCCACAACCGGGCCGCTCGTCCGCAGGTTGCACAGGAGCATCAATGCCTTTGGCAATGACCCAGAGCTCTTCGCCCGGCATGAGTTCAAAGATTCTGCGTTGAGTCCTAGAAGGAAAATCTGATCGAACGGTTGTTGAAAGCGACTGAGTTCGCACATCGTTTGGCCCTGAGCCTAGTGTCATTCTTTTTGAGTTGTCCCAAACAGCCGCTCCTGATTCTTTCTCGCGAAAGTCACCGTTCAGACTTTCTCCCCCGAAGCCGCCCGTAGCGTCCGGGACTGCCCCCTTTGGTTGCTCGTGGTAGAAGTCGGCAGATGCGGGCGCTGAGGTCGGTCGGTCGGATGTATCGCCGCATCCCGCTTGAATCAGACATGCCGCTGAAAGCAACGCCGCCGCCGCCGCGCCCCATCGTGATCGCAAAATGTTCATGAGAAGATCCTTCTGCTATTGGATGCTGTTGGTTTGAAATCCGAAATTTGAAATTTGAAAGCCAATCAACCGTGCGATTTCGCAATTGAAATCTTTGCGGGGATTCGTGTGCCATCAAAGGTTGCGGAGGTCGTCAGTTCAGTATGCCACGAACGATCGCCAGGCCCAGTGATCTGCACGTGGACTCGAGCCACGCGGCTGCGACCGGTCGGCAGGTTCTCGGCAGCACCCGTGTTGAATGCACCGAGGATGACTCGGTTGTTGTTCATCGCTCGAGGGTCGTAGTATGGTGGTTCTTTGAAGGCCGGATGTTCGCCGCCTTCGATGCCGACAATCTCAACGCCGTTCGATCGGCAGATCAGCTCCAGTTGCCACGCGGCCAGTGACTGCTTTCCTGAATCGACAAAGACGTCGATTGCTTCGAATCGAATAGCATCTGCACGTGCATCGTTTGGCCCGGCGATTGTCGATTCAATGCTCTGCGATTCGCGAACATCGCTGTGCGGGTCGCCGTCCTGAGCATAAGTCAACGCCATCAGGCTGACATCAAACGCAATCAACAACGCCCAGCACAAGGGGACTCGGCAGCGTTGTTTCAGTGATGGCGGAGTAATCGTGGTTTCGATGGAGTTCATATTTGGAGTCCTGGTTGAAGACTGGGGTAGGTTGGACATTCCTGTCCGACGCCGTGATTTGACGGGCAAGAATGCCCATCCTACGTTCGCTTCCCGTCGACGAAGCGGCGGGGCTACAGGCTTCACAACATCACGGCGTTGCGGGCCACAAGATCCACGTCGAGCTGATCTCGCCGGCCGTCGTGGTTGACGTCACGTGCTCGCGAGTCACCGCTTTGAATCTGCCGAGCCATCACAAACGCGTCCAGAATGTCGACTCGGCCGTTCTGATCAATGTCATTCTCATTCAGATCGCTCGTACGGTTCCCAGCGGTCTCGAGAGGCCCGTTGTTCGACTCAAGCCGCGGCCACAACGTAATCAGCATCAACGAAGCCGCAGCCACCGTCGAACCAATCGCCGCCCACCGCAACGAACTCCACTGTCGATGCCGACGAACCGGCGAAACTCGCTCCGCCAGAAACCGCTGAGCATCCGCCAGGATTGCCCGATCAACAGAAACCGGGACCTCCGGCGCCGGTCCGTAGCGATCTTTCAGTTCGGACAGCACAAACTCCGGAACGAACTCGTCTGAGTGTTCATTTTCATTCTTATGATTCACGTCTCAAAGACTCCAGTCTTCATCTGATGATCGAAACGTTTCTTTGTCGACTTCTTTAGTCATGTGGCGATTGCCTGGCGGGAGTGCCTGCCGCGTCGTCGAACAACCATCGCTACGATCGCAGCCACGACCAGGAACGGCCACAAGGCTGCAACGACAATTGTCGCTTCAACGACAGCATGCCAGCCGATGGAAAGACTGCTTATGAACCGAGTCAGGAAAGCAGGTGCTTGAATAGATGACTGAGCGAGCGTTTCGTAAAAGGTCACACTAAGCGTGCTGTAGCTTTCGCGATCCTGAAGGAGACGTAAACGGCCTTCAGTGGATTCGATCTCTGCGCGAAGCTTGTCGATCTGTCCTTCGATCTTCAAAATATCTTCCACAGTGTTCGCCTGTTTCAGCAATTCACGATACCGCTCTTCTGTATCCTTGCGTGTTTTGAGCCGCGATGCCACGTCGACATACTCTTCGGTGACATCCACAGCTTGAATTCTTCGGACGTCGAATTTGCGAACGCCACGCGACACCTCTTCCAGAAGTCCATCAAATTCCTCGGGCGGAACACGAATGACCATCGACTGTTCGATCATCAACGAACTGCGCTGCTCGCTGTCGTCCGCAAAATAACCGCGACGAGCGGCGGCAATGCTAACGATGGCTGTTCGAGTTGATTCGCGACTTTCCGTTTCGAATCGTAACTGACCTTCCCGAATGATGTGTCGAGGGGATTCTTTTTCGTCCAGGGCGGGTTTGTCGGTGGATTGCGGACTTCCAGGCAGAGGATTTGCCAGCGAAGCAGTGACGCTAACCTGATCGGGAACGGCCTGTGAGCTGCAGCCAATCACCGAAACGACAATCATCAGGAGGCTGGCTCTGGAAATCATTGAAAAATTCCTGATGCAAGAATAACCGGAATCCGCAGTCGTTTGTCGCACGGCACACCTTGTGAAGTGCGCGACGCTGGCGATTGGTTCAAAGAAATTCGAAACTTTTTCGAACTCGACGAAGTCTCAGACAATTTCCCTGAGAACCGGCGTTCCGGTAACGTAACCCTT
>JANMEV010000106.1:0-2464 GCA_031377305.1 Planctomycetota bacterium
GACTCTCAATGCCCGCCACACCCTCTTTGCCTCTCCCACTCCCCGACCGCCGCCACCGTCTGCATCGCCCCGAAAGAAAGAATAAGAAGAATAAGGACAGCAGAATAAGGAAGAATAAGAAGAAGGAATAAGGACAGGAAGGAATAAGACAGGCATTGTAATGCGGCCATTAGTCCGCTACAACTCCCCGGCGTTGACGGGTGGGCTGGTGTTTTTGTGGAGTATTCGCGATGACGATGGCTCGTGGTCAGTTGGTGGATTCGACGGTGACTCCGTATTACCACTGCATTTCTCGCTGTGTGCGGCGGGCGTTTCTTTGTGGTGAGGGCTGCGAGCATCGGAAGCAGTGGGTCGAAGATCGGCTGAAGGAACTCGCGTCGATCTTTGCGATCGAAGTGTGTGCGTACGCGGTGCTGGATAATCATCTGCACGTCGTTTTACGGTTGAATGATCAAGCTGCTGCGGGCTGGTCGAATGAGGAAACGGTGCGGCGATGGGGGAAGTTGTTTCCTCCGCGAGGCAAGGATCGCCAGACTTTGAAAGTCACGGAAGCCTGGGTGGAGGATCGTCTGAAGGATGCGAAGTGGATCGTGGAATGTCGCAAGCGTCTGAACGATCTCGGCTGGTTCATGAAGTGCATCAAGGAACCGCTGGCTCGCATGGCGAATAGGGAAGACGAGTGCCGTGGAACGTTCTGGGAGGCTCGTTTCAAAAGCATCGCGATTCTGGATGAAGAGGCTTTGCTGACGACTCTGGCGTATGTGGATATGAACGTGATGGCCGCCGGTATGGCGAAGACTCCGGAGGAATCGGCTCACACATCGGTGAAGGCTCGGGTGGAGCATTGCCGGGAGACAGGGAGGCTTGAGGGGTTGGTAGCGGCGAAGGCTGGTTCGCGAGCTTTAGCGGCGGCCCCCTCATCCGGCCTGTCGGCCACCTTCTCCCCCGGCGCGGGGGAGAAGGGACAGATTGTGGGCGCTGCGGAGGAGAAGGCGAAATTGGTGGAGGACGAGGCGTTCTGGATGGTGCCGATTCAGGATCGGCGTGACGCACGGGGCAGTTCCCGCGTCGGAGACACGGGCTACGATGCCGCAGGTCAGAGAGCGGGATTGAGTCCTCACATGAGCCTGGCGTCGTACCTTCAACTTCTGGACTGGAGCAGTCGATTGTTTCGTCCGGGGAAAGCCCGTGTGCCGAAGGAAGCTGCTGACATCCTGAGTCGACTCGGCAGCAGTCCGGACTTGTGGCATCAGCGACTGAAGAAACTCCGCGAAACCGACCGCCTGATCGGCGTCGTCTTCGCCACCGCCCGAACCTCCATTACCCGCTTCGCAGAATCCCGCCGGATGAGTCGCGTCGCGAATACGGCAGGAATGAAGGACTGTTGAGGGGCGATCATTTCGAAGGGATGGCGTTCAGTTGAGTGCGGTGACCGGCGACATGACGATTCCTGCCCGGCAAGCGGGACCTACAAAATTGCACGACCGAGCCCAATAATGGACACCGTAATCGCTTTCGTTTCTCGCCGGGAAAGAATTGACTACAGTTCACCACGCGATTGAACCGTCCGCGGCTGATTCTATTTTTGTTGGGAGCTGTCCTGAGATGCCATTGCTGGGTGTGAATATCGATCACGTCGCCACCGTCCGACAGGCAAGGCGAACTAACGAGCCGGATCCTGTCCATGCCGCGGTGCTTGCGGAATTGGGAGGAGCTGACGCGATCACCGTGCATCTTCGTGAAGATCGTCGTCATATTCAGGATCGTGATGTTCGACTTCTGAAAGAGATCATTCGGGTCCGTTTGAATCTGGAAATGGCGGTGTCTGATGACATTACAAAAATTGCCCTCGGTTTGCTTCCAGATCAAATCACCCTTGTCCCCGAAAAGCGGGAAGAAGTGACGACGGAAGGCGGGCTGGACGTAAAGACTCATTTTCAACGTATTCGCCAGTGTGTCGATCAGATGAAAGGCGCTGGAATCATGGTCAGCCTGTTCGTCGACCCGGATGTCGCACAGATTGAAAAGTGCAAAGAACTGCAGGTCGAAGCCGTTGAACTTCACACGGGAGGCTACGCTGATGCACGCTCATCGGAAGACATCGACATCGAATTCGACAAACTGCGAGAAGCCGGGCAGTTCGCAAGCGCTCAGGGATTGAAGCTGAATATGGGCCACGGCCTGACATATCGGAACGTCCGCCGAGTCGCCGAGATTCAGGGCGTCTACGAACTGAATATTGGGCACTCGATCGTGTCGCAGTCGATCCTGGTTGGCTTCGAGCGTGCCGTGCGTGAGATGAAGCAGCTTGTGACGCTGTGACAAAGCGAACGAAGCAATTGTCCTTTGCATCTCAATCCTGCAACTGTCCTGCATCTGTCGTACGAATTTGAGATTTGAAATTTGAAATTTCAAGTTGAACGCCTGAAGCCTGAAGAACTATGCCTGGCAACTCCTTCGGAAA
>JANMEV010000200.1:0-3763 GCA_031377305.1 Planctomycetota bacterium
CCTTCACGCCCATCAGGATCGCCCCATTCACGCGTTCGCGAGTTCTTCAACGTCTTGCCAGCAAGTCTGATGTTCCTAGATTCTAGTTTCGAAGCGACGTCTTCCGGGGAAACCAAAGACGGTCTGGTCACCGTTTCTTTAGGAGGCGTAGCGCTGGCTGTCGTCGTCGACGCAACGACTTCTGGACTGATGTTTTTTTGTTCGATTCCCGTTCGGTGGCTCAAAAGTTGTGTGAGGATCGACCCAATTGTGCGAGGAGCCGCTGATGGTTCGTCCGGTTCGATTCCGTCGTGAATCTCTTTGGTCCTGATCCAAACGGCAAGTTCCCTGAGCGCCCCTTTGTAACATTTGATAGAACGGTCAAACTCTGGCGTATCTCCGCAATGAACGCACTTGCCGAATTCTGAGAGAATATCCCCTTTAAACGGCGTTGGTTGAATCGTGTTGACAATGTCAACAATGTGTCCGCATTGATGAAAAACGAATGACACCCCAGTCAGGAATACGAATTTCCATGTTAACCGCGACGCACGCTTCTCCTCGTCGGTATAGATGTAATTGGGCTTGAGCTGAATAACGGTGGCAGGGAACGACCGGGCCTCGCATATTTCAAGGATTTCGTTCAGCCTGAACGCAAGTATTTCAAGCATCAGTCTCGGCGATTTCAACCAAGCGGCGGCTGTTTCTGCGTCATCACAATCGGACAGATCGGGAACGAGAAACGAAAGATCGAGATCCTTAAGGCTTTCCTCCATCCCCAAATCGAAATCCGTAAAATCGATTGCATCGTAGTCGTCAGGATCAAGTTCCTCAGCATCTAAATCGATGTCGCCATTATTCCACCGCATTCTTGAGACTCCCGAAAGTCATCACCCGAAAGTTGAAGACATGCAGGGCAGGCAGTTTTCGGGAACCGCTTTTCAAGAGCTGCTCTAGCCCCGCAATCTTCAGTGTATCAATCGCCCCAGCATCATCCAAACTGCAGGGCGTTCGCTTCGGCTCGTGACAGATCCACGTCAGCATAATGTCTCTCTGTTGTTGATTTGCTGCTGTGACCAAGGATCTGCTGTGCGGTCTCAAGATCTCCGTCACGACGTGCCTGAGTAGCTCGAGTCTTGCGAAGCTGTCCCGGTGACCAACGATCAATGCCAGCCTTGTCGCAGGCGTTGCGGACGGCGGTATTCAATCCGTGCTTCGTGTAGCAGTTGCCAACCTTGCGAGCTTTGGCCTTGTCGCCATAAGCCTTGCGAACGAATTCCTCAAAGCCAACTTGCGGATCGAAAACGAAGTCACTGCGGCTCATTTCCCGAATCCCGTTCAGGACCTGCTGCCCTTGCGGCCCGACGACGATAACGCGGTTCTTGCCTTTGTGCTTCGTTTTGTGGTGCTTTGGGGAGTAAGTCCAAACAGCTTTGGTTGTTCCGATCTCTGACCATTTCAGCGACACTGCTTCAGACGGACGGCATCCGGTGAACAGCATGAATTGAATCATGGCCCAAACTGGACTGGTGACGAACGGCTTGATTGCAATCACTGCGGCCACAGAGACCGGCCCTTTCGGCTCTGGTGCTCGTGCGGCTGTCTTGCCAACTCGCAGCCCGTGAACGGTTTTAAGATCCTGAGCAATGCGGCCGGAAACGAGTTCTTCAGAGACACCCCAGTCGAATACTTGTTTGATGCGACGAATGCGGCCGTTGATGGTCTGCTGTGCAAGTCCGTCATTCACCATCTGCTGCTGCAGTTGCTTTAGCTTCTTCGGCCCGAAGACGATGACCCGGACACCATGAAACAGGTTGTTCATGGATTGCAGGGCGTGCCTGAAGTTCGCGGTCTCCCCGGTCGGTTCTCCGTCCCGGCGATATTCCTTGTCGGCGTGTTTGAGGAACAACACTGCCAAGCGTGACACCGTCAACGCGACATCCACGGACGGCCTGCGTTCAACGTGAGCGGCCTCCCAGTCGGCCATAACCTTGTCGAATGCGGCGATTGATTCGGGCGAATTGAAACGCCCCAACGAAATACGTTTGCCGTTGACCGTTGTTCGAGCCTGACCGCTCGTGCTGTGAAATCCGTAAACCGGTTTGCGGGCCATGAAACCTACTCCCGAATAGCAAGGTTTGAATCATGTCTCTCACCACTTCAAAGTGCATGAAGTGGTGAGAAGCTTGTGATTTTCCTCGCTGCTCAAGGTGAGCAGGTTTCCGAAACACTCGGAAAGGATTGATGTTTGTGCGTTACGCGCTGTGCCGAACGTGTCGGCATCACATTGCCTTGGGAAGCTGATGTGTTGCCACTACACCACAGCCGCATTGTGGGAAAAAAATTGCCCTCTGCGGAATGATATCCGTCGCTTGCAGCATTGCAATCAACAAGATTCGTCTGCAATCGCAGCGAATCGTTTTGACACGGAACCGGAAGCCCCCAGTCCACGGGGAAAGGTCGTCGTGATTTCCAAGGTATTCGACTCACAGCCGCTCTATTCATCTGGCGATCAGAACAACTTACGCTACTTTATCGCGATTCGAACCACGCATGCAACTCGACAGTGTCGCCGTCGCGGTTGATCGGGACGACGGCCAGGATCTTTGCGTCGGGATGCTCCTGAATCCAGTGAGCCAAGGCAGCCGAAAGGAACTGGCTCAGTTCTCCGGGTGGTTCACCGTGGCCCATGTAAAACCGCAGAAATCCCATGTGGTCTTCGATATTGATCTCAAAAGTTCGCTCGTTCATGAGATCAGGGCTTGAGATGAGGGGGAGATTCAACCATGCGACGGCGACGCTGAACGACATCACACAAGGTCCCTGCCGACGGGATAATTGGTTTACACAAGCCGGGCGTGGCAAGGTGGAATGGATTTGGATCGATGAGAATCTTCTCGTGCCTTCACGCAAGAATATCCTTCAGCACATCGCCACCCACGTCAGTCAAGCGGAAATCGCGGCCGTTGAACTTGTACGTGAGCTTGGTGTGCTCAAGGCCCAACAGATGCAGCAGTGTCGCATGCAGATCATTCACGTGAACTTTGTTTTCGACCGCCTTGTATCCAAATGGATCCGTCGCGCCGAAGTGGAAACCGCCTTTGACGCCGGCTCCTGCCATCCAGATCGTAAAGCCATTCGGATTGTGATCGCGGCCCTTGTCGCCTTGTGAATCCGAGGTTCGCCCGAACTCGCCGCCCCAGATGACCAGCGTTGAATCCAGCAGCCCGCGGGCTTCCAGATCAGCCAACAACGCGGCAGCCGGTTGATCGGTGTGCAGGCCACAGGAGCGATGATTGGTCTGCACGTCGCTGTGACAATCCCAAGGGACGTCGTTCACGCTGCCGTCACCGCCGACACCTTTGCCTGCAAAGATTTGCACAAACCGCACACCTCGTTCCACCAGTCGCCGCGCGAGCAGACACTGGCGTGAAAATGTTTCGCATTCAGGACGATCCATGCCATACAGCTTGTGCATCTCTTCGGACTCACGCGACAGGTCGAGAGCTTCCGGAGCCGCCATCTGCATTCGGTACGCCAGTTCAAACGAATTGATCCGCGCTGCCAGATCGGCTTGCGTCGGCCGGCTGATAGAGTGCGCCTGATTCAGTTCGCGAATGAGATCGAGTTGCGAACGCTGCTGGATGTCGGTGTGTTTGCCATCGCGAGCGAGATTGTCGATCGATTCCTTTCGCCGCGCATCGAGCGCCAGGGCCTGATAGGTCTTGGGAAGAAAACCGGACGACCAGATCTGATCATCACCGCGCGGCCGCGTATCGTGGAG
>JANMEV010000243.1:0-13504 GCA_031377305.1 Planctomycetota bacterium
GGAGTATGAGCTCTGTGACGCGAGTTGCTCGCTCATCTGCTTCACCAGCGGCAGCGCATCAGCGATCCTTCCCTCCTCGATTGTCAGCAAAATGTTCAGCACGGTGAGACTGAAAAGGTCAGCCGCATCTTGCCGGTCATCGGCGGGTGCATTCGTTGCTAATGCGATCTCTTCGCGTAGTGCGGCGAGCTTTCCCAGTTCTCTTGCGGTCGCCAAAAGCTGCAGCGCAGGTGCAACGACGTGGCCGCCGGTTGATTGTCGAGTTGTCGATTCGGTTGACTTTGTCAGGGCCGAAACTTTGAAGCTCAATTCGCTGCTGACTGAATCGATCGAATCGCTTGGAGCCACGTCGCCGAACAGACGCCAGTCGGCAGGCGAGTCCCCCGGGAGTACCCAACGGCGAAGAAAGTCATAACGTTGTTTAACTGGCAACGTACTGGCTTGTCGACAGACATCGACCACGTTGGTGCTGAATGCCTGTTCGCCAATGATACGATTGACGACGTGCTTCTCCTGCGGTGACATCGATCGATCTCGTGGACTGATCATGCCCTGAAGTTGCTCTGCGGTCAGCGATTCAGGCCAGTCGCCGTTGAGTACGATGTTTCTGGCTTGAGCCGTCGTTTGGTCGCGAAAGTGAAAGAATCCAAACTGACGATTGTCCTGAGGCCGCAGCGTGTGTTCGTACACAAGCACGTCGTTGATGGAAATACCGACAGTGTCGTCCTTCATCGAGAGCGAAGCCTGATTCCAGCCGACTCGTAACGGCAACTCGGAGGGTCCTCGTCGATCCTTCTCGACGACCAAATCATTGTCCGCGGGCAGCGAAGTCCATTCGTTCTCACCGACCGACATCCAGTGAAGATGGACGCCATCGGGACGAGTCAGAAAAGCCAGTCGGCCCAATACGGGATGAATTTCGATTGTTCCCGGTGAATAGTCAAACTCCCAGGACAGAGTCTCACCGGACATCAATGGTCGATCGTACCTGAGATGCCCCTGCAGCGTTTCGTCGAGAAATCCATCCAGTGGCTGAGCACCTCGGACACTTCGTCCCGTGATCTGTCCCTTATGCCATGACCAGTCCAAAGACTTGCGAGACAACGGATGACCTTTTTTGCCGGCATCGCTTGTGAGCGAACGATTCTCAATGTCCGAACGAGACTGATCAAAGAGGTTGCAGGTCCAGCCTCGCATTCGAGGATCGTTCGACAGAGAGACCTCTCGCGGAATCTGCGGTGTTCCGGAAAACGTCATCGACTTCCAAACACCAATCTGCGAACCACTGGCGATCAACGACAGCCACGGGCTGCTGCTCGTGCCGGCATTTTCAGAGGACGACTGATCTTCAGAGTAGACGGGATGTCCGTTGATCAGAAACGTGGTCGCATCCGGCGTCACTCGAATCGATTCTCTGGCATAGGATTTCGGACCGGCAAGGCGCAGGGTGCGAGTTCTGGAATAGTAGCCTCCCACCGCCGCGATTGTGGTCTCCAAATTGCTTGCGCCGGATTCCATTGTGAGGCCGGCGAAGCCAAGGTCGCCCGACCAACTAACGTCGTCGAGAACCATCGCAGAAAATTCAAACGAGCCAGTCAACGGAAACGGAAAGTAGAGCGAATCCTTCACCGGCCCTGACTGATGCGTGATCAAGCCTTCATTTGTCAGCCAAAGTCGTTTGCCAATTCCGCCATCCGCATCGGCGATGGCGGTGTTGCTTGCTGAAAGCCAGAAGTTCGGTTCGGCCTGTTCGAAAAGTGTTGCAGCGGGGATGGAAGATTCTTCTGCGATCGCGATGGCATTTGACAGCCTGGACTGCGTGGCCATTCGCAGGTAAACACCTAAATCGTATCGGCGCAGTTTGGAGAGAAGTTCGAAACCAAGGACGCGAGTCGCGGGGAACTCGGTGGTTGTTGTCGCGACCAGCAATTCCATCGCGACATCACGACCTCGTGCATTTTTGGGCGGATTCTGGCTCAGACTTTCGCTGATGTTTTGAACACGTTGCAACGCTTCGGGCATTTTTCCTGCCTGAAGGTAAAACATCGCGAGAACATGCGTCGCCTTCACGCGACCCTCTGATTCCAAACGTAGCAAGTCAGCTTCCAATGAGTCCGCTTCCGCGGCTTCCGTTGCCGCGTCGAAGAGCGAGGGCAGAAAACTCAACGACCGACCGGCGAGATTGGATCTGTCGTGCGATGACGAACGATCATTGGAACCAGGCGAGGCCGACATTGCGTCTTTGAATGACCCTGGCGGCGAGTGCTGAAACTCAGAGATGAATTCGGGAGCCATAATTGTGGAGCGATCCTTGCCCATCAGGCAGTATCGAAGAATCCTGAATCGCTCTTTGGCTGGCAGTTGATGCAGCCATGGAACCAACAATACAAGTTTTGAACTCAACTGAGCCGCCGGGTTCGCTGCTGACCGTTCGAGCGTCATGATCTGGTCGACGCGATGAATCGCTTCAGCGTGCCTTCCAAACTGAAGCAGTAGTCGGGCGACTCGCAGATGATGATTCATCAGCGATGTCGAAAGATGCGTCGACGTAGGAGTTTCTCGCTGACGAGTCAGGAACTGGTCAGAAAATTCCACACAACGCAGACCGGGTTCATGCTGGCCCTGCAGAAGGTAATGCCGGGCAAGAATGTTCGACAAAACAATCGCGCATCGATCCGTTTCTGCCGCGGGTGGGGAATTCAGAATTTCGCGAACGACCGACTCAATCACAGGAACGATTGATTCCCGCAGTGCAGGGTCTCGCCATGCTTTCATCAGTGAGAGCGATACGGCGACACGTTGCACCGTCTCCAGCGACTCAAGAGTCTCCGCGGCAAACGACTGCAGCCGAAGCGTCGCATCGATGTTGTTGCGTTCTTCCATCGCCAACTGCAGCAACAGCAGCCACGCAAGTGGCGCTGCGGTGGCTGATTTCGATCGTTCTTCAAGCCGTTTCCGCAGGTCGGCAACTTTGCCTGCGGCAACGGACTGTTGAATCAACTGCGAACCCACAGATCGGTCCAACAGGCCGAGCGACACCGTATCGCTGGATTGCCAACGCTGATACTCGAAGACTTCATCCGGACGACTCTTCGGAAGCACGATGTCGCAGAGCGTTTCCCACACGGCCACATCTTCGAACTGCTGTTCGTGCCAAAGGTCAATGAGAATCAGAACGTCTGACTCGACCTCGTTGATCATCAATCGGTCCGCTGGAACCGTGCGGTCGGTCTGGTCCGTGGCGATGGTCGAGTCAGAAGTTGGAGGCCCCGGAGCAAGCGCCTCCCGAGCCGCTCGCAAACTCAACTCCTGCATCTTATTCATCGCCGCCGTGCGCGAAATCCAAAGGACCTGACGCGACTTTGTACGGGACATTCCTTCGGCTGAAGAAGCCTGGCCAAGTGTCGTGCCAGCAACGCTCGCCAATGCGATCAACAGAACAATTGGCGAGATTCCGCGGCAGATTCGCGAACGCACCGATCGCCTCATAGCTGCCGTCCCTGCAACGCGTCCATGGCGGCTCGCACCAGTTGGCCCATCTTGGGAGGACTCGCTTCGGCATGAACGGGAAAACCGTTGTCGGTCAACGCTTCGGTGCAAGTTGGGCCGATCGAGATCACCAGAGTTTTACTGGCGACGGATTCGCGAAAAGCGTCCAGCACCCCGATCTTCTCAGCAACGGCCAACACGCTGCTGACCTGATTGGCGCTGGTAAACAGGACGGCATCGACGAGGCCTTCCGCTGTTCGTCGTAACGCATTTTCCAGCGGACCGATGTCTTCCGGCAGAGCCCAGCGATACACCGGACAGGGCGTGATCAAACCTCCGCGCACCTGGAGTTCGGCGTATAGTCGGGAGTTCGGCAGGCCGTATTCCTGAACGACAACATTCTTTCCATTCAGATCCACGTTAGCTGCATCGATGGCCGCCAGAAGTTCACGCCACGTATTCGGTTCCGGCGCGCGAACGTCGTACTTGAGTCCCACTTTGCTCAACACGGCCGCCGGTTTGGGGCCACGAACGATGAGCGTTGTTCGCTTTAGTGATGCCAGCAGTTCATCGTAAAGGTTTTGTGATCGAGCGACCTCGAACAGAGCTTCCGTGCCGACGCCGGTCAAAAGGATGGTGACTTGAAATCGATCGGCAATCAGATCCTGAATGACCTGAATCGCCTCAGGGTTGTGCTCGATGGGAATCTCTCGCATCGAAGGAGCCGACAATGGCTGTCCGCCCTGCCGCTCAATCAAAGAACACATTTCGTCCGCGCGGCGACTCTCGAACGAACAAATAACGGGACGAGCGACAATGGTCATCGGCAAATGATTCCGTGAATGGCAAGCGGCGTTTCTGGAAGAAACTGTAGGGTATCCGCCGAGAAGAAATGAACCAACTGGCCGCGGGTACAAGATCTTGACTAAGGGTCACCGGCGCATAACTCGAGCGCCGGATTTCTCCTCAACGACGCTCAAGGGGCTCAGAGGGCTTTTCTTCCGTGTATTCTGTGTCTTCCGTGGTGCTCCATGCGAATTCGTTTGGTTAACACCGAAGACGCTGACGACACAGAAAAATCGCAGGCCGATCGCGGTGGCATCGTGTTCGTGGTGAGTGGCGTTTTCAGGCTTGTCGGGGTTGTTCAGGGGAATGACATCCACTGCTCGCCTAACTGGCCGATGTCGCGACGCTCTTCTTTTTCTCGGTTGCCCGTTGTTGCCGAAGTTTGATTCTGCGAACAACGATCATTCGCAGATCGCGATAGTGAATCTTCATGAAGACCGAACGGAGGTAGACTCGTGCCTGCGCCGTGGAGAGCTGTCGCCAGGAAACTTCCGACGCCACGACCCAGGCGGCGACGATTGAAACGATCAGCAGTACGCCAATTGAAAGGGAGGGATCGCCGTTCACTATTTGGCGGAGGTCTTCTGTGCGAATTTGAGTTGGCAGAAGACTCAACAGGAAACGAGCCGCAGTGACGCAGCCCAGCAGCATCGCGAGACCTCGCAGCGTCGCTCCCACCATTCGCGCGACGATCGCTTCTGGCATCGCGGATTCCTGAGCAACTGTTGTCGCAGGCGTTGCGGCCAGCAGGTTCTTTACAAGTCCGGACACTGACCCTTTTGCGATCTGCTTGAGCAGCAATCGGTTTCTGGCAACCAGCATCAACACGGCGACAACAATGAAAACGTAGATGAATCCGCCAGAGCTATTCAGCGTTTCGAACCGCCGTCCTTCGCGAATGAACAGGTCGGCCTGAACCGCCATCAACACCAGAATGCCGCCCCAATGTTTCAGCGTAAGGAAAACCAAAGCGATTACAATTAGCTTGATCGACCACATGGTGTTTGGGAAAAGGAGCAATAACTGCATTCCGACGAGGATGAACACGACTGCCTGCAAACTCAGGCCCAAAGCAACGTTGGGAGTGGATTGTTCCAGGACCAGCCGTGCGTCGTCCATCGGTTCGCCTGGTCTCGCGGCTGATGGAGAATGCGAGGACGGACCGGAACTCATCTCCGTCCTCCTGACGCGGCCACGCGTCCGGTACGAGCAATCTCCATCTCTGCCAACACCATCTGGATTGCGTTCTGTTCGCCAGCAAAGGAGACGGTCGCTCCGATTCGTCGGAGCGCCTGCTGAAGCTGAGCCGATTGTTCGCGAGTCTTCATCTGTTCCGCAGCCAGCAGCAAGTCTTCGGCCCCGGTCGAAGCAATCGCGGTGGACGCGACCGTTGGTCGTTTGAAGGTTGGCGTTGGGCACACAAAGGCGACTCGATGATGTCTCGCCAATGCCATCTTCACAGCGGGCAGCAGGTGAGAAATGCTGGACGCACATTCCAGCAGGTCGGCCAGCACGACAAACACTTCGTTGTCACGAGCCTGAGCGACGCCGGTTGCCAGAGAACGTCCCAGCATTTCCATGCGAGCGACGCCATCGTGAAATCCCCGGCTGCGAATGGCCACCACGGGCGTCATCCAGGACAGGCCCGTTTGACTTAAAAAGTGCTGAGCGAACGTCGCCATCAATGCGTCGTCGTGCATGAGCTGCACATGCTTATCCGGCAGCATTTCGTAAAGCTCAGCCAGCACTCCCGCCAGAAGGCATCGATCCCGATGTCGTCGCGCGCTCCAGGGGAGAATCGGGAATAGTGTAAAAGGAATCTGATTAACCTTTGGATCCAGCAGTTCCGGAAACTGTTCGGAAGCAACGCTCAAGGCAAAGCTCAGCAATGCGGGCGACAGTCGGTCAGGCATCGGAGCCGGGTTAACGCAGAAGTCCGACATTGCCTCCAGCAGCCGATGAAAGCCTCGCTCACCCGCCTGCGGAGCGATTCGCCGCTGACCTCGCTCGTCAAACAGAACGGCGCCGACGGGATCCCCGACTGAAATCGCCGTTCGAGCCACACTCGCTCCAACGTAGGTGAGTTGGTCCAGCAGCCGTAAACCGAACCCGCCGACGCGAGTTCCGATTGAGCCGTCCAGAAAAAGTTGAAGTCGGACGGGCACTTCGGATTCGTACTGCCGAGTCATCAGCTTGTCTCGCCGAGCCGAAGCTTTCCATGCGATCGACTTTGGCGGATCGCCGTCGACGTATTCTCGTAACTCGAGCAGTTCAGAGCCCATGCCGGATCGCTGCAGGCGGTGAACTCCGTGTTGAGGAAGCGAGTTGATTCGCTTCACCAGCGGCTGAGTCTCACCGACATCCGCATAAGCCGGGAGCACTCGAAAGAACTGCACGAGCGGAATGAATCGCTCCGCGTGAAAGAAACCCTGAGCGTCCTGCAGCGTGACTCGAATGCCAGGCAATCGCAATCGCCCGGCGCCTCGTACACGAGCCGTATAAGTAAAGGTGAAGGCTCGAAACCGCGACTTCACGTTCACGTCATTGCCGGTTTCGACCACGTCCATGTTTTCAGGCACCACATCGCGAATCTGCAAAGCGGGGCGGATCGATCCGGTCGAGGATGAAACTTTGATGGTGACCGTCACCAAACGTCCGGCCCACAGTAAGCCCGTGCGTTCGTTGCGTCCATTCACGAGTCGCTCGAATCGCAGATGAGGCAGCTCAACCCAGATTCGCCAGGTGAAGAACAACCATTCGGCGAGAAGCCACACCAGCACGGAAAGCGAAAGCAAAGCCAAACCTGTCTGGCCTCGCAGCACACCGAGGTACAGTCCGGCGATTCCCGGAAGTGCCAGCCATCGTCCGAGCGTCGTCATTTGCGGCGGTCCTGCAGAACGGGAACCGTGCGAATGAGTTGTTGAATGACAGATGTGATGTTTCGACCATCCATCTCCGCTTCCGGACGCATGATCAGGCGATGCGCGAGCACTGGTTGGCAAACCGCCTGGATATCTTCGTGAGTCAAATAGTCTCGCCCGCTAAGCAGCGCGTGGGACCGACCGGCTTTCATCAGATTGATCGCCGCTCGTGGACTGCCACCGAGCACCAGATCGGGATGCTGTCGGCTGGTTCGAATCAAGTCGACGATGTACTCCTGAAGTTCGCGAGTGGAATACACGGTGTCCAATTGTCGCTGGATGGAGATGATCTCTTCGGCTGATGTCACGGCAGCCAGCTTCACGATCGGACGACTATGAAGCTCCAGCATGTCGACTTCAAAATGTCGTTCGGGATAGCCAACAAAGATGCGGAAAAGGAATCGATCGAGCTGAGCTTCGGGCAGACGATAGACGCCTTCCTGTTCGATCGGATTCTGAGTCGCCAGGACCATGAAGGGCTCAGGAAGTGGAAGCGTCCTGCCTTCAATCGTCACCTGACGTTCCTGCATCGCTTCCAGCAGGGACGACTGAGTTCTCGCCGGGGCGCGGTTCAGCTCATCGGCGAGCAGAAGTTGGCAGAACACCGGGCCTTTGCGAAGAACGAAGTTGCTCGTTTGCCGATCCAGTACCTGAGTTCCTGTGACGTCGGAGGGAAGCAGGTCCGGAGTGAACTGGACTCGTTCGTAATGAATTCCCAGCACCGACGAGAATGTACGACAGAGTGTCGTCTTGGCTGTTCCCGGAACGCCTTCCAGCAGCACGTGCCCTCCGGCAATCAGTGCCATCAGCAACTGGTCGGTGACGTGTGTCATTCCGACCACGACCTGTTCAACTGCCTGGAGTGTCCGCTGGCGAAGTTCATTGACACGCTGGGCGAGCTGATTTGAGTTGGCAACTGTCACAGGAAGATCTTCTGCAGGTTTCGGACGACTATGTTCACGACATTGTTCAGAAGGTTAGCAAGACAATCGCCCCCGTCGAGTGACAAGCCAATCGTTCAAATGATCAGCAGGCATTTGGAGGCCCCGATATCCGTGATGTCTCACGCGGGTCAGGCTGAGGTGTGGTTAGTTGAATTTCAGAACTGATCAACGAACGGCATGTTTTGTAGCGGAGTTGGCGCAAGAGGTCCGGGGTTTCAGTTCGACGTTGCAAGTACGGACCGGGCAACGGTCAATGCACCGCCAGTTATTAAGAGCCCGGCAGAAAGTGATTCTGTAACTCGGTACACTGCGTTCTGAACAGGAGCGAAAAAAAAGAAAACGAAGAAGTCGCGGGCGTTCACACTTTGTTTCCTTCGTTGCCTTCTGTTTCAAAACACGAACTGCTGTTCGGGTAGGTTCTATCGCTCCGCTCGCCACGAGAATGTTCAATTGCGGTGCGTCGCGATCTGGGATTCGACCGAGCCCACAGCTTCGGCGTTCGGCCGCGGAAACGGCCTGCCTTTGGCAACCCTTGCCTGAATTTTGACGATACAGCCGCTGCAGAACGTGAATGCCGGGAAATTTTGAACCCGTAACGCTGCACGAATCGCCGATTGGATGGTAAAACGTCGGCCTCTAAGGCCATTCATTTTCGATCGCCACGATGCTTGTCAGGGTAAGTTCACATGGTTTTGATTGCTGACTGGAAAAAATCAACCTTCGACCCGCTCAAGGAAATTGAGGTCGACAAGATTTTCAAATTGGCCATCAAGCATAAGTGCTCGGATATTCACCTTCAGGTTGGCCGCCCACCCGTCTTCCGAATTCGCGGTGGACTGCGCGATCTGGAGATGGCTCCGATCTCCGAAAACCAGATGATTGAACTCACGTTTCCGATGATGGACCAGCGAAACCTGGACATCTTTCACGAGAACGGCGGGGCGGACTTTTCCAAGGTCATTCTGATCGATGGCGATCCGTGGCGATTTCGAGTCAACCTCTTCACTCAGTTGGGCAAAGTTGGAATGGTGGCTCGAAAGATTGAGCGATCAATTCCGCCGTTCGAAGGTCTTTACCTTCCCCCTCAAATGGTCGATCACTGCAAGTATGACCAGGGAATGGTGCTGCTGGCCGGTGTGACGGGATCCGGAAAAAGTACGACGATTGCGTCGATGCTGGACTGGATCAATCGCAACATGAACAAGCACATTCTAACGATCGAAGACCCGATCGAATTCATCTACACGTCCGATAAATGCCTGATCAATCAGCGTGAAATCGGGCAGGATGTGATCGACTTCCATATCGCGATGAAACACGCGGTGCGAGAAGACCCGGACATCATGCTGGTGGGCGAGTTGCGAGACCGTGAAACATTCGAAACGGCGATTCACGCGGCGGAAACCGGGCACCTTGTGTTCGGGACAATTCACGCTCCCGGTGCGCCGGGATGTATCTCGCGTATTTTGGACCTGTTCCCGTTCGACATGCACAAGGCCATTCGAGCGAGTATGGCGATGAACATGAAGTGCATTGTCGGCCAGAAGCTGCTGAAGACAATCGTCGACAAGCCGCCTCGAGTGCCGATTGTCGAAATCATGACCTTCAATCCGACCGTGCGAAAACTGGTGATGGAAGAGATGGACGAAAAGCTGTTCGCGGCGATTCGAATTGGAAAAACGGAAGGCATGCAGCTGTTCAATGACAGCTTGTACGACTTCGTGACTCGCGAGTTTATCAGTCGTGAAGCGGCATTCGAGATTTCACCGAACGTCGAAGAGCTGAAGATGAAGCTCAAGGGCATCGAAGTGAAAGGCTCGGCGATTCTCTAAGGCAAGCACAGTCGTCGGCGTTCGGTAGCTGGCGACGGTCTTACTTGTTCGCGTTGTGGATCGCCGGCGACGGCTACTCTGAACAGTCAGACCCTGATGCAGTTTCGAAACGCACTTGCGAAGACATGGGACGGATGTCCCATGCTCGCTGGCTGTTTCAGCATGCTCAGAATTGCGGCAATCAGTCGTTCAGGACAAACGTAACCTTAAGAGCGACTCGAAAAGCCGTGATCTTACCGTCTTCAATGTCGACCTTCTGGTCCTGAACCCAAGCTCCAGTGACGTTCTGCAGCGTCTTGGCCGCGCGAGCGACGCCGACCGCGACTGCATCTTCGAAGCTGACCGGTGAGGAAGCAATGATTTCTGTCACTCGGGCGACAGTCGTTCCATTAGGTGTTGAGGCCAATTCAGCGCTTTCCTTGCTCTTCTTTTTCTTGTTCTTCATGGCAGGTAATCTTTCTAAAACCTCTGGAACTGTTTCATTTCGGTGGCCGCCCGGACATCTCACCAACAGATAGCCAACTTGACGCATATTACGTATATTTGCGTCTCTTGCCATTGTTCCGGGGCGTTTCCTGAGCAAGTTCGAGATGTATTCTGTACGCGGTAAAACACCGATGCGAATTGAATCGCGGTGACGGCGAGTGGCGTTTCGCGTTCGAAAAACCTGTGTTCACCGGGATATCTTTGAGAAATCCGCGGATGCGATGCTGGGACGGAAATGCGTACGCTATCATCGCCAGACACAATTTTCTCCCGGAATGTTTATGACGTCTCAACAGCCTCCTAACCCGATGATTGCTCCCGAATTGCTGGCCCCTGCGGGAGACTGGGACTGCATTCGCGCGGCCGTCGAAAATGGGGCCGACGCGGTCTACTTTGGGCTCGATAATGGGTTCAACGCCCGAGCCCGAGCGGTCAACTTTGATCTGAACAACGTGGCGGAAGTCATGGAGTTCCTTCATCGGCGCGGCGTTAAGGGCTATGTCACTCTGAACACACTGGCGTTTTCGGATGAGCTACCGGAGCTGCAGACTATCATTCGAAGGCTGGCGCTGGCTCCTGTTAACGCTGTGCTTGTGCAGGACCTGGGAGTTGCGAGACTGATTCGGGAAATCACGGCCGATCTCCCCATTCACGCGTCGACTCAGATGACGCTCACAAGTGCCGAATGCATCGCCGTTGCTGAACAGCTCGGAATCGAACGCGTAGTGTTGCCTCGCGAGTTGTCGATCGACGAAATTCGGCAGATTCACGGGTCAACGTCGATGCAGTTGGAAGCGTTCGTCCACGGAGCCTTGTGCGTGGCATATTCCGGACAGTGCCTGACCAGCGAATCGATGGGCGGCCGAAGTGCTAATCGAGGCCAGTGTGCTCAGGCCTGTCGGCTTCCCTATGAGTTGCTATGCGACGGCGAACTGCGTGACTTTGGCGATCAGAAGTATCTGCTCAGTCCTCAGGATCTTGCTGCGTTTCCGCTGACCGAGGAGTTGATCAAGGCGGGCGTGAGTTCTTTCAAGATCGAAGGTCGACTCAAGACGCCGGAGTACGTTGCCAACATCACGAAGCATTACCGCGAAGCCATCGACAGCGCCATGGCTGGGCAGCCTGTGGAGTTTAGTCGTCGACAGGTTCAGCAGATGGAGCAGTCGTTTTCGCGGGGCTTTTCGCCCGGCTGGCTTCAGGGTTGCGACCATAAAATGCTGGTCCCCGCGACGAGTTCCTCAAAGCGAGGCGTGTTGCTGGGGCGAATTGAAAACGTTCTGCATGATTGCGTGACGATCAGTTTGGAATATTCCGTACAGGCTGGCGACGGAGTGGTGTTTGACGGCGATCGAACCACCGGCAGCGAACAGGGCGGGAGAGTCTTTCAGGTTTTCCAGGGAAGAAATTCGCTCAAGGAAGCGATCGATTCCGGCTCAGTGGATTTGACGTTTGATCGCAGTCATGTCGACTTCAATCAGCTTTACGTAGGTCAGAAAGTCTGGAAAACAGACGACCCACGATTGACTCAGCAACTGCGAAAGACATTCGAAACAGCGGACCCTCAGCGGAAGGTGGGATTGACACTGCATGTGCACGCGGAGTCCGGTCGTCCGCTGCTGGTCGAAGGGCGATCTGACAACGGTTGCGTGTGCAGAGTGGAGTCCGAACAGCCGCTTCAGGAAGCTCAAAAACATCCTGTGTCCGAAGATGTGTTTCGGGAGCAACTGGCTCGGTTTGGCGGAACCGTGTATCAGCTCACATCGCTCACCGCGACAATTGTTGGCAAGCCGATGGTGCCCCTGAGCGTGCTGGGAAAGCTGCGAAAGCAGATCGCCGAGCAGTTAGACGCGTCGCTCCCGATGCCCGAGATCACGCTCTGCAAAGATTCGGCTCTGGATCGCATGCGATCTCAGTTACCATCGCGCGACATTCAGACGGCAAGTCCGCTGTTGACGGTGATGTGTCGAACGTTGGATCAAGTGCGAGCTTGCGCGTCGCTGCAGGTCGATCGTCTGATTGTCGACTTCCAGGACATTCGAGAATACCGAGAGGCTGTCGAGATCTGTCGAAGTTCGGGTCATCCGCTGATGCTGGCGACACCCCGAATTCAGAAGCCCGACGAAATGGGTTTGTTCCGGGCGATGCTGAAACATCAGCCGGACGGTGTGCTTGTTCGCAACCTGAGCGGCCTCGCATTTTTTCGCGAGAACGGTGTTCCGGTTGTTGGTGACTATTCTTTGAATGTGACCAACGAGCTGACCGCGTCATTCCTGATGCAACAGGGTTTGCAGTGGCTGACACCGTCTTACGATCTGAATCGTGATCAATTGATGGACCTGGTCTTGACGGTTCCGCCACAGTGGCTGGAGACGGTGATTCATCAGCACATGCCGATGTTTCACATGGAACATTGCGTCTTCTGCGCGATGCTGTCGCCGGGGACGAACAAGACGAACTGCGGCCGGCCGTGCGATTTTCATCAGGTTGAATTGCGAGACCGCACGGGGCTCGATCACCCGCTGGTGGCCGATGTCGGATGTCGCAATACGCTGTTCAATGCGGTTGCACAAAGCTCAGCGGAAATCGTCGCGGAGTTGCTGATGTCAGGCGTCCGTCGATTCAGAATCGAATTGCTGCGTGAAACAGCTGACGAAATCGGCCATCTTGTGTCCGTTTATCGAAGTTTGCTTAAGGGAACGGTTTCCGGAGCGAACGTGTGGAAGTCTTTGAACGCGGTGAATCGAGTCGGCGTGACTCGGGGAACGCTGGAATCCAAGCGGAACCCATTAGCGATTTTGTGAAGTTTGTAGTTATCCTGAAGCAAATTTCCGGCGACGGTGTCTCTCCCTGATCAGAGGACGGTTAGAAATATGTCTGCTCTGATTGAGCTGAACAATCTGACGAAAACCTACGGCAACTTTCGAGCGTTGTTGGATGTGAATCTTAGCATCTATCCGGGAATCACGGGTTTGCTGGGTCCCAACGG